>NZ_JAIJYL010000025.1:0-83752 GCF_019753495.1 Klebsiella sp. TF21-TM
AGCGGTAGTTCAGTCGGTTAGAATACCTGCCTGTCACGCAGGGGGTCGCGGGTTCGAGTCCCGTCCGTTCCGCCACTTATTTAACATTAAGCCTGCTCAGATAGCAGGCTTAGTGGTAAGAAAGCTTTAGGGGCGTAGTTCAATTGGTAGAGCACCGGTCTCCAAAACCGGGTGTTGGGAGTTCGAGTCTCTCCGCCCCTGCCATTTATAAGAATCCTTTGCTCAGGCAAAGGATTTTTTTTTATCTCTACTCTCTATCTGCAATATCCCTGTTCAAAATACCTTGCTTCTCTCCGTCCATGGAGAGTACTGCTTATTCCAGGATAGGGCTTTTCAGGATCTCGTGGATCTGCGCCTGCTTATCGCTATTTTGTAACCAGATCGCATAGAGTGGGCGGGAAAGCGTAGCGCTGTCCATGACCGTATGTAACCCATGCTTCTCTTTCGCCCAGCGAACAGGTAGCCAACAGCAGCCGTTCAGGCGTGATAATTGCTGGTAGATCAATTCAGCTGAAGAGGTAGTGAGCAGCGGAACATCATCGCTTCCTATCAGACCCACTTCGTTTTGCTGAAAATCAGGCCCCCATTCAAGGCGCAAGTAATTCAATTCATTTCTGTTTTTTGCAGGCGATGCGCAATACAAGGCAAGGGTAAAATTACCCAACAGCTGGCTGCTTAATTCATCCATCTTCGGCGATTCGGTGGTGATCAGCAGATCCAACTGGCGTTCATGAAGCTGTTTAACCAGCGACTGCCGCTGTGCGATACGCGCTTCAAACTGGAGATTGTAAGGTGCGCTGTAGAGGGTGCCGAGCCAGCCGTTAAGCATGCATTCCCACAGCGAGGCGCTGGCTCCGATGGAGAATTCATTATGTCGCGAAGAGTGTGCGACCTCCTTGCGCGCAGCCTGCCAGGTATTCATTAACGTTTCGGCGTAAGGCAGGAGCTTTTCTCCGGCCGTCGTCAGGCGAATGTTATTACGATGTCGGGTGAACAGGTTCACACCAAGTTGATTTTCCAGCTGACGAATACGAAAGCTGACCGCTGACTGCGTCAGGTAAAGCGCCTCTGCTGCTCGCCCAAAGTGACGAGTTCTGCTCACTTCCAGGAAAGTCTTGAGCAATTCCGTATCCACACCGTTCTCCACAAAATTATTTGTCGTGATGATTTAAATGTTTTGTTTGACGCTCTGTCAAGCGTAACTAATACTCCGCGCCATAAATAGCTCGGCCAAAGAATCAGGAGCGTGTAGGATGGCGGAAAGCTTTACGACGACTAATCGTTTTTTCGACAACAAAAATTATCCACGCGGGTTCTCCCGTCACGGTGATTTCACCATCAAAGAGGCGCAACTGCTGGAACGTCATGGTTATGCCTTTAACGAACTGGAACTGGGTAAACGCGAACCTGTTACCGATGATGAAAAACAGTTTGTCTCGGTGTGCCGTGGTGAGCGTGAGCCGGTAACGGAAGCAGAACGCGTATGGATTAAGTATATGGCGCGCATCAAGCGGCCGAAGCGTTTCCATACCCTTTCCGGCGGCAAACCGCAGATGGAAGGCGCTGACGATTACACCGAAAGCGATGACTAAGAAAAAAGGGCGTAAGCCCTTTTTTTACGCCATCATTTTCTGCAGATGGTTTAGCATCCGGTCTATCGCCCGATAGCTGAGCGCCTCCTGCAAATGACGGCGTTCAATCTCTTCAGCCTCTGCCAGATCGGCAATGGTTCTCGCCACCTTTAACAGCCGCTGCCAGGCTCGAATAGAGAGCCCCAACTGCGTTAGCGTCTGTTCCAGCCAGACAGCGTCCTCCCGCCGTAAGTGGCAGCAGCTCTTCATTTCACGATTCTCAAGATGAGCATTGAGCTTATTTTGCCTGAGCATTTGCCGTTCGCGCGCCGCCAGCACCCGCTGCCGGACCGTTGCGCTAGACTCTTCGCCCTGCGTGCCCTGGCTCAGTATCCCTGGCGGCGGCAGCGGGATCTCTAAGGAGAGATCGAAGCGGTCAAGGAAGGGGCCTGACAGACGTCCCAGATAACGTAATGTCTGCTCAGGCGATGTACGATTATGTTTGCCCTGATAATGCCCTGTCGGGCTTGGGTTCATCGCCGCGATAAGCTGAAAGCGCGCCGGATAGTCAATTTTGGCGCGCGAGCGTGATATGTGGATCTTGCCTGACTCAATGGGTTCGCGCAGCGCATCCAGTACACGCCGCTCAAACTCAGGCAGTTCATCAAGAAACAGCACGCCATTATGGGCCAGGGAAATCTCACCGGGGACCGGTATTGAGCCGCCGCCCACCATCGCTGCCAGCGAGGCGCTATGGTGAGGCGCGCGAAACGGCCTCTGACGCCACCGGGTCTTCGCGGTATGCAGATTGACCAGGCTCTGAATGGCGGTGCTCTCCAGTGCTTCCTGATTGCTTAATGGCGGCAGGAGACCGGGTAGCCGGCTGGCAAGCATGGTTTTCCCGGTGCCGGGCGGGCCTATCAGGAGCAGGTTGTGACCCCCGGCGGCCACAATCTCCAGCGCTCGTTTTCCCTGCTGCTGGCCGATAACATCGCGCAAATCTTCGCCGCGTTCATCAACAATGGGTGCCTCGGCAAGAGGCGGTGAAAGCGATGTCTGCCCCGCGAGAAAAGCGCACACCTCCTGCAGATGGTCGGCGACGAGGCAATCGCTGCCGCCGATCAGGCCGACCTCAGCCGCATTATCAGCGGAGACGACGATACGCCGGCCGGCTTTGATGGCCTCCATTGCGCTGGGGATCGCCCCTGGAACGCCGCGTAACCCACCTGTGAGGGCGAGTTCGCCCACAAACTCATAGTGATTCAGTCGCGTCGTATTGAGCTGCTCTGAGGCGACGAGAAGCGCGAGAGCGATAGGCAGATCGTATCGTCCGCCCTCTTTAGGTAGATCCGCTGGCGCCAGGTTAATGGTTATTTTCTTGGCAGGGAAAGCGTAGCCGCTGTTGATCAGGGCGCTACGGACCCGGTCACGGGCCTCTTTCACGGTAGTCTCCGGCAGTCCGACCATAGTCAGGCCGGGCAGACCGTTGCTGAGATGAACCTCGACAGTAATCAATGGCGCTTCGATACCAAGCGCCGCGCGAGTATAGACGATGGCGAGCGACATAAAACCTCCTGGACCAGGCAGGATTATGGCTGACCTGTGGTAAAACGGGAGCGGTAATAGTGAGAATTTAGGACCATAAATCCATACTTTTCGCGCTATATCGTTACATTTAGCCGAAAATGGAATTTCGCTCGCAAAAGAGAGTGGCATGGGAAAGGCACGCGCAAAAGCGCGCGCCAGGCGAGAGAAAACTGAATTTTTTTCATTTCTGATTTTTTTCATATAAAACAATTATTTTTGCTGAAACTGTTAGGCTGCTCAGCAACGGAGATATAAAAAAATCTTGTGTTTTATGTGATGTCTGTGGTACCTCTTTAGGTATTCCTTCGAACAAGAAGCCAGAAAGTACAGAAAATGACAGCCCTTCTACGAGTGATTAGCCTGGTCGTGATTAGCGTGGTGGTGATTATTATCCCACCGTGCGGGGCTGCACTTGGACGAGGAAAGGCTTAATAATCAAGCCTTAACGAACTAAGACCCCCGCACCGAAAGGTCCGGGGGTTTTTTTATAACTGAAATAACCTAAGCGAGGAGCAGATGATGACTTTTAGCATAAAATTCTGTTTCTCCCGATTTATGACGGGGAACTAACTATGAATGGCGCGCAGTGGGTGGTACATGCTTTGCGGACACAGGGGGTCGACACCGTTTTTGGCTATCCGGGTGGCGCAATTATGCCGGTTTACGATGCACTGTATGACGGCGGCGTGGAGCACCTGCTGTGCCGGCATGAGCAAGGGGCAGCCATGGCGGCCATTGGTTATGCGCGAGCAACCGGTAAAACCGGAGTGTGTATCGCCACCTCCGGCCCGGGCGCGACCAATCTGATCACCGGCCTGGCGGACGCTTTGCTTGACTCCATCCCCATTGTCGCCATCACCGGCCAGGTGGCCGCGCCCTTCATCGGCACGGATGCGTTTCAGGAAGTAGACGTTCTCGGTTTGTCACTGGCCTGTACTAAGCACAGTTTCCTCGTGCAGTCTCTGGACGAGCTGCCGCGGGTCATTGCTGAAGCTTTCCAGGTGGCAAACTCAGGCCGTCCAGGCCCGGTGCTGGTTGATATCCCTAAGGATATTCAGATGGCGCAGGGCGATCTCGATCCCCATTTCTCTACGGTCGCCGATGAGATGGCATTTCCGCAGGCGGAAGTGGCTCAGGCTCTGCAGATGCTGGCTCAATCGCAGCAACCGATGCTGTATGTTGGCGGCGGGGTCGGCATGGCGCAGGCGGTACCGGCGCTGCGTGAATTTCTCGCCGTAACCCGGATGCCGGCGACCTGCACTCTGAAAGGGCTGGGCGTGGTGGACGCCGATTACCCGTATTATCTCGGCATGCTGGGAATGCACGGCACCAGGGCGGCCAACCTGGCGGTACAGGAGTGCGATCTGCTGATCGCCGTCGGCGCGCGCTTTGACGATCGCGTGACCGGCAAGCTCAACACCTTCGCGCCGCATGCCAAAGTGATCCATATGGACATCGATCCGGCGGAGCTGAACAAGCTGCGCCAGGCGCACATCGGTCTGACCGGCGACCTGAACCGCTTGCTGCCGGCGCTGCAGCAGCCGTTAGCTATCGATGGCTGGCGCGAGCGGAGTGCCGCGCTGCGTGCCGATCACGCCTGGCGTTACGATCATCCCGGTGAGGCAATCTACGCGCCGCTGTTGCTGAAACAGCTTTCCGACCGCAAGCCGGCGGACAGCGTGGTGACAACCGACGTTGGTCAGCATCAGATGTGGTCGGCTCAGCATATGACCTATACCCGCCCGGAAAACTTCATCACCTCCAGCGGCTTAGGCACCATGGGCTTTGGCCTGCCGGCCGCCGTTGGCGCCCAGGTGGCGCGCCCTAACGATACAGTGATCTGTATCTCCGGTGACGGCTCCTTCATGATGAATGTGCAGGAGCTGGGCACCGTTAAACGCAAGCAGTTACCGCTGAAGATCGTATTACTCGACAACCAGCGGTTAGGGATGGTTCGACAATGGCAGCAGCTGTTTTTCCAGGAACGTTATAGCGAAACCACTCTGACTGATAACCCTGATTTCCTCACGCTGGCCAGCGCCTTCGGTATTCCTGGCCAACACATCACCCGTAAAGACCAGGTTGAAGCGGCACTCGACACCATGCTTTCGAGCCAGGGGCCATACCTGCTTCATGTCTCAATCGACGAACTTGAGAATGTCTGGCCGTTGGTGCCGCCCGGCGCCAGTAACTCAGAAATGCTGGAGAAATTATCATGATGCAACATCAGGTCGCTTTACAGGCACGTTTCAACCCGGAAACCTTAGAGCGCGTGCTGCGCGTTGTCCGCCACCGTGGTTTCCAAATCTGCGCAATGAACATGGAAACCGCGGCGGACGCACAGAACATAAATATCGAATTGACCGTTGCCAGCCCGCGGCCCGTCGAATTACTGTTTAGTCAATTAAGCAAACTGGTCGACGTTGCCTGCGTCGAGATCCAGCAACCCACATCACAACAAATCCGCGCCTGAGCGCAAAGGAAGAAAAATGACGACGAAAAAAGCTGATTACATCTGGTTCAATGGCGAGATGGTTCCGTGGGGCGAAGCGAAAGTTCATGTGATGTCCCATGCGCTGCACTATGGCACCTCGGTATTCGAGGGCATCCGTTGCTATGACTCGCACAAAGGCCCGGTGGTGTTCCGTCATCGCGAACATATGCAGCGTCTGCATGATTCAGCCAAAATTTATCGTTTTCCGGTCTCCCAGAGCGTCGACGAACTGATGGAAGCCTGCCGCGAAGTCATTCGCACCAATAATCTGACCAGCGCTTATATCCGCCCGCTGGTGTTTGTTGGCGATGTCGGCATGGGGGTAAACCCGCCTCCGGGTTACAACACTGACGTGATCATCGCGGCGTTCCCGTGGGGAGCCTACCTCGGCGCAGAAGCGCTGGAGCAGGGGATCGATGCAATGGTCTCTTCCTGGAACCGCGCGGCGCCGAACACCATCCCGACGGCGGCGAAAGCCGGCGGCAACTATCTCTCCTCGCTGCTGGTTGGCAGCGAAGCGCGTCGCCATGGCTACCAGGAGGGTATCGCCCTCGATGTTAACGGCTATATCTCGGAAGGCGCAGGCGAAAACCTGTTTGAAGTGAAGGACGGCGTGCTGTTCACCCCGCCGTTTACCTCTTCCGCGCTGCCGGGCATTACCCGCGACGCCATCATCAAGCTGGCGAAAGATCTCGGTATTGAAGTCCGCGAGCAGGTATTGTCCCGTGAATCCCTGTACCTGGCGGATGAAGTCTTCATGTCCGGCACCGCGGCGGAAATCACCCCGGTACGCAGCGTGGATGGCATCCAGGTCGGCGCAGGCCGTCGCGGTCCGGTTACCAAACGCATTCAGGAAGCCTTCTTTGGCCTCTTCACCGGTGAAACAGAAGACAAATGGGGCTGGTTGGATCCGGTAAGTAAGTAATTAAAAATGGGACGGCACGCACCGTCCCATTTAATAAACACAGATGGGAGTAAAAAGAGCATGCCTAAGTACCGTTCCGCCACCACCACACATGGCCGCAATATGGCGGGCGCCCGCGCGTTGTGGCGCGCAACCGGGATGACCGATGCCGATTTCGGCAAACCGATTATCGCCGTCGTTAACTCCTTTACCCAGTTTGTTCCCGGGCACGTGCACCTGCGCGATCTCGGCAAACTGGTTGCCGAGCAGATTGAAGCCGCCGGTGGCGTGGCCAAAGAATTCAACACCATCGCAGTGGATGATGGGATCGCCATGGGCCACGGGGGTATGCTCTATTCACTGCCATCCCGCGAGCTGATTGCCGACTCGGTGGAGTACATGGTTAACGCCCACTGTGCGGATGCGATGGTCTGTATCTCCAACTGCGACAAAATCACCCCGGGGATGTTGATGGCTTCCCTGCGCCTGAACATTCCGGTGATCTTTGTGTCCGGCGGCCCAATGGAAGCCGGGAAAACCAAGCTGTCAGATAAAATCATCAAGCTCGACCTGGTGGATGCGATGATCCAGGGGGCGGATCCGAAAGTGTCCGACGAGCAGAGTAATCAGGTGGAACGCTCCGCCTGTCCGACCTGCGGCTCCTGTTCCGGGATGTTTACCGCCAACTCCATGAACTGCCTGACCGAAGCGCTGGGCCTGTCGCAGCCGGGTAACGGCTCTCTGCTGGCGACCCACGCCGATCGTAAGGAGCTGTTCCTTAACGCCGGGAAACGTATCGTTGAGCTGACCAAACGCTATTACGAGCAGGATGACGCTTCCGCGCTGCCGCGTAATATCGCCAGCAAGGCGGCCTTTGAGAACGCCATGACGCTGGATATCGCCATGGGCGGTTCCACCAACACCGTTCTGCACCTGCTGGCGGCGGCGCAGGAAGCTGAAATCGATTTCACCATGAGCGATATCGATAAGCTCTCCCGCAAAGTGCCGCAGCTGTGTAAGGTGGCGCCGAGCACGCAGAAATACCATATGGAAGATGTGCATCGCGCCGGCGGCGTGCTGGGCATTCTGGGCGAGCTGGACCGCGCCGGGCTGCTGAATCGCGAGGTTAAAAACGTCCTCGGCCTGACGCTGCCGCAGACCCTGGAACAGTACGATGTGATGGTGACTCAGGACGATGCGGTGAAAAAGATGTTCCGCGCCGGCCCGGCGGGCATCCGTACCACCCAGGCGTTCTCGCAAGACTGCCGCTGGGATACGCTGGATGACGATCGCGCCGAAGGCTGTATCCGTTCTCTGGAACACGCTTACAGCAAGGACGGCGGCCTGGCGGTGCTGTACGGCAATTTCGCGGAAAACGGTTGTATCGTGAAAACCGCCGGCGTGGACGACAGCATCCTGAAATTTACCGGTCCGGCGAAAGTATATGAGAGCCAGGACGATGCGGTTGAGGCCATCCTCGGCGGCAAAGTCGTTGAAGGCGACGTCGTGGTGATCCGCTACGAAGGGCCGAAAGGCGGGCCGGGGATGCAGGAGATGCTTTACCCCACCAGCTTCCTGAAGTCGATGGGGCTGGGCAAAGCCTGCGCGCTGATCACCGATGGCCGTTTCTCCGGCGGCACCTCAGGGCTCTCTATCGGTCACGTCTCACCGGAAGCGGCGAGCGGCGGCAACATTGCGCTCATTGAAGATGGCGACATGATCGCGATTGATATTCCAAACCGCAGTATCCAGCTGCAGCTGAGCGATGCGGAAATTGCGGCGCGTCGTGAAGCCCAGGAAGCGCGTGGCGACCAGGCGTGGACGCCGAAGCATCGCCAGCGTCAGGTCTCCTTTGCCCTTCGCGCCTACGCCAGCCTGGCGACCAGCGCTGACAAAGGCGCGGTTCGCGATAAATCGAAACTGGGTGGCTAATCATGGCGGATTCACAACCCCTCTCCGGCGCCCCCGAGGGCGCCGAATACCTGAGAGCAGTGCTGCGCGCGCCGGTTTATGAAGCGGTGCAGAAAACGCCGCTGCAAAAAATGGACAAACTCTCTTCTCGCCTGGATAACGTTATTCTGGTGAAGCGCGAAGATCGCCAACCGGTACACAGCTTTAAGCTGCGCGGCGCCTACGCGATGATGTCCAGCCTGACCGCGGAACAGAAATCCCACGGGGTGATCACCGCCTCGGCGGGCAATCATGCCCAGGGCGTGGCGTTCTCCGCATCGCGGCTGGGCGTTAAGGCGCTGATCGTGATGCCGGTAGCGACCGCCGACATCAAAGTGGATGCCGTTCGCGGCTTTGGCGGCGAAGTACTGCTGCATGGCGCCAATTTTGACGAAGCGAAGGCGAGAGCGATTGAGCTGGCGCAGCAGCAGGGCTTTACCTGGGTGCCGCCGTTCGATCACCCGATGGTCATCGCCGGTCAGGGAACCCTGGCGCTGGAGCTGCTGCAGCAGGATGCCCACATCGACCGCGTGTTCGTCCCGGTAGGCGGCGGCGGCCTGGCGGCAGGCGTGGCGGTGTTGATCAAGCAACTGATGCCGCAGATTAAAGTGATAGCGGTGGAAGCGGAAGATTCGGCCTGCCTGAAGGCGGCGCTGGATGCCGGTCATCCGGTGGATCTGCCGCGCGTCGGCTTGTTTGCCGAAGGCGTGGCGGTCAAACGCATCGGCGATGAAACCTTCCGTCTGTGCCAGGAGTATCTGGACGACATCATCACTGTCGACAGCGACGCTATTTGCGCGGCGATGAAAGATCTGTTCGAAGATGTGCGGGCGGTGGCAGAGCCTTCCGGCGCCCTGGCGCTGGCGGGGATGAAGAAATATGTCGCCCAGCACAATATTCGCGGCGAGCGACTGGCTCACATTCTGTCCGGGGCCAACGTCAACTTCCACGGTCTGCGCTACGTGTCTGAACGCTGCGAGCTCGGGGAACAGCGCGAAGCGCTGCTGGCGGTGACGATCCCGGAAGAGAAAGGCAGCTTTCTGAAGTTTTGCCAGCTGCTGGGGGGGCGTTCGGTGACCGAGTTCAACTACCGCTTTGCCGATGCCAAAGACGCCTGCATCTTTGTGGGGGTGCGTCTGAGTCGTGGGCTGGAGGAGCGGAAAGAGATCCTCCAGTTACTGAACGATGGCGGCTACAGCGTCGTTGACCTTTCCGATGACGAAATGGCCAAGCTCCATGTGCGCTATATGGTTGGCGGCCGACCGTCCAAAGCGCTGCAGGAGCGGCTGTTCAGCTTCGAATTTCCGGAGTCCCCGGGGGCGCTGCTGAAGTTCCTGCACACCCTTGGCACCCACTGGAATATTTCGCTGTTCCACTACCGTAGCCACGGTACCGACTATGGTCGGGTTTTGGCGGCCTTCGAGCTGGGCGAGCACGAGCCGGACTTTGAAACTCGGCTCAATGAGCTGGGCTATGAGTGTCACGATGAGACCCATAACCCGGCATTCCGCTTTTTCCTCGCGGGCTAGTGGTTCGGCAGGATTTTCCAGAAAGCATCAATAAGCGGCTCATGCAGCCGCTTTTTTTGTGCGCAAACGCCGAGCTCGAACGGGGTTTGCTCATCGCTGCGCTCCAGAATCATCACCCTGTTGCGTACCGGCTCCGGGCTGTTCTCCAGCACCACCTCCGGCAGCAGCGCCACGCCGCATCCCAGGGCGACCATCGACACCATCGCTTCGTGGCCCCCGACGGTGGCGTAGATCGACGGATTGCTGATTTTATGCCGCCGAAACCACAGCTCGATACGCCGACGTACCGGCCCCTGGTCAGCCATGATAAACGGCACTGTCGACCAGTCCGGACGCTCGACGGTCACCTGGTTGCGCACCGGGCAGGGAAGGGCCGGGGCAATTAACACCACGGCGAGGTTCTCCAGCATCGAAAACGCCACCGACCCTGGCAGGGTCTCCGGTTTACCGGCAATCGCCAGGTCGGCTTCGCCGGTGACCACCTTCTCCATGGCGTCGGCGGCGTCGCCGGTCGACAGCTTGATCTCTACCGAGGGATGCGCGGCGCGAAAGCGGTCGAGGATCGGCGGCAGATGGCTATAGGCGGCGGTGACAGAGCAGAAGATGTGAAGCTCGCCGGAGAGCGAAGGGCCCTGCTGATCGATGGCGTGGCGAAGCTGCTGATACTGCAGTAAAGTCTGCTGGGCAAAGGTGCGTAACTCTTCCCCTGCTTCGGTCAGGGTCACCGTGCGATTATCTCGCACGAACAGCGGCTGGCCGAGGTCCTCTTCCAGGCGCTGGATCTGGCGCGAAAGCGTCGACGGGCTGACGTGCATGGCCCGCGCGCTGCGGCCAAAATGGCGGCTTTCCGCCAGATGCAGAAAGGTTTTCAGATCGCGTAAATCCACGGCGCGTACTCCCCGGTTTTGTATTTCATAAAATGCAACGTGACGTTGTGAATATATCAATTTCCGCAATAAAATTCCTGTCATATAGTAAGTTCATTCTCGCAAAAGCGAACCGAACAATAAGCACGACACAACATCACGGAGTTACAGACATGGCTAACTACTTTAATACACTGAACCTGCGCCAGCAGCTGGCACAGCTGGGCAAATGCCGCTTTATGGCGCGCGACGAATTCGCCGATGGCGCAAGCTACCTTCAGGGTAAAAAAGTGGTCATCGTCGGCTGCGGCGCGCAGGGTCTGAACCAGGGTCTGAACATGCGTGACTCCGGCCTGGATATCTCCTATGCGCTGCGCAAAGAAGCGATCGCCGAGAAGCGCGCCTCCTGGCGTAAAGCGACCGAAAACGGTTTTAAAGTCGGCACTTATGAAGAGCTGATCCCACAGGCGGACCTGGTGGTTAACCTGACCCCGGACAAACAGCACTCTGACGTTGTGCGCTCCGTACAGCCGCTGATGAAAGACGGCGCGGCGCTGGGCTACTCCCACGGCTTCAACATCGTGGAAGTGGGCGAGCAGATCCGTAAAGACATCACCGTGGTGATGGTGGCGCCGAAGTGCCCGGGTACCGAAGTGCGTGAAGAGTACAAACGCGGTTTCGGCGTACCGACGCTTATCGCGGTACACCCGGAAAATGACCCGAAAGGCGAAGGCATGGCCATTGCGAAAGCATGGGCAGCGGCGACCGGCGGCCACCGTGCGGGCGTCCTGGAGTCTTCCTTCGTGGCAGAAGTGAAATCTGACCTGATGGGCGAGCAGACCATCCTCTGCGGCATGCTGCAGGCGGGTTCTCTGCTGTGCTTCGACAAGCTGGTGGCGGAAGGTACCGACCCGGCGTATGCAGAAAAACTGATTCAGTTCGGCTGGGAAACCATCACCGAAGCGCTGAAGCAGGGCGGCATCACCCTGATGATGGATCGCCTCTCTAACCCGGCGAAACTGCGCGCTTATGCGCTCTCCGAGCAGCTGAAAGAGATTATGGCGCCGCTGTTCCAGAAACACATGGACGACATCATTTCCGGCGAATTCTCCTCCGGTATGATGGCGGACTGGGCGAACGACGATAAGAAACTGCTGACCTGGCGTGAAGAGACGGGTAAAACCGCGTTCGAAACCGCGCCGCAGTATGAAGGTAAAATCGGCGAGCAGGAGTACTTCGATAAAGGCGTTCTGATGATCGCGATGGTGAAAGCAGGCGTTGAGCTGGCGTTCGAAACCATGGTCGATTCCGGCATCATCGAAGAGTCCGCTTACTACGAATCACTGCACGAGCTGCCGCTGATCGCCAACACCATCGCCCGTAAGCGTCTGTACGAGATGAACGTGGTTATCTCCGATACCGCAGAATATGGTAACTACCTGTTCTCTTACGCTTGCGTACCGCTGCTGAAAGAGTTCATGACCACCCTGCAGACTGGCGACCTGGGTACGGCGATTGCCGAAGGCGCGGTAGACAACGCCCAGCTGCGTGATGTCAACGAAGCCATCCGCAGCCACCAGATCGAGAAAGTGGGTCACAAACTGCGTGGCTATATGACCGATATGAAGCGTATTGCGGTTGCCGGCTAATTCCTCGTCGTCTTTCGACTGGCCGATGCGTTGGCTACGGTACGTACACCCCAGTCACATAGTAATCTATGTTCCTGGGGGTGTACTTCCTGGCCGCCTTCCGGCAAGCTGAAATCCATAGAGGAATGAATTTGTTTAGTAGGCCTGATAAGCGAAGCGCCATCAGGCAAAAACCCGGAGATTAAGATCCCCGGGTTTTTTTATTATTTCCGGTACAGGACTTTGATGATGTGGTAGCCGAACTGGGTATGCAGCGGTCCGGTTGGCTCCAGCACCGGGCAGGAGAAGACCACTTTATCGAACGCCGGGACCATCTGGCCCTGGCGGAATTCACCTAAATCACCGCCGCGTTTACCTGATGGGCAAATAGAGTGTTTCTTTGCCAGCTTACCGAAGTCGGCGCCGTTTTTAATCTGCTCCAGAAGATCCAGAGCCAGTTTCTCTTCTTTAACAAGAATATGCAGTGCTGCTGCTGTTTTTGCCATGATCGTGCCTTGAATAGGTTGAGATAAATCGGGGCGCAATATACCACGCGTCAGCGGCGATAAAGCACCTTAATGATATGGTAGCCAAACTTGGTTTTTACCGGACCGTAGGGCTTGAGAAGCGGGCAGCTAAAGACCGCCTGATCGAATGGGCCGACCATCGCGCCTTGCTGAAACTCGCCCAGGTCGCCGCCGTTGCGCCCCGACGGACATTGGGAATAGCGCTTCGCCAGATGATCGAAGCTGACGCCCCGCTCCAGTTTGGCGAGGATCTCCTGGGCCAGTTTTTCTTCTTTGACCAGGATATGCAGGGCTGCTGCGGTCTTTTTCATGGTTCTGCTCTATGGGTTAATCGCGATTTCTTCACTTTACCATCAGTCGGTAAATCTCGGCTCCGCTTTCTGCTACAATCCCCACCCCGTTCGAAGATTGAGCAAGACTCCCATGCGTTTAAACCCTGGCCAACAACAAGCCGTCGAATTTGTAACCGGACCGTGCCTGGTGCTGGCGGGCGCCGGCTCCGGTAAGACCCGCGTGATCACCAATAAAATCGCCCACCTGATCCGCGGCTGCGGCTATCAGGCGCGCCATATCGCGGCCGTGACCTTTACCAACAAAGCCGCGCGCGAGATGAAAGAGCGCGTTGGGCAAACGCTGGGGCGCAAAGAGGCGCGCGGGCTGATGATTTCCACCTTCCACACCCTGGGGCTGGATATCATCAAGCGGGAATACGCCGCGCTGGGCATGAAGTCTAACTTCTCCTTATTCGACGATACCGACCAGGTGGCGTTGCTCAAAGAGCTGACCGAAGGGTTGATCGAAGATGACAAAGTGGTGCTCCAGCAGTTGATCTCGACGATCTCCAACTGGAAAAACGATCTGAAAACCCCGGCCCAGGCCGCCGCGGGTGCGAAAGGCGAACGGGACCGCATCTTCGCCCACTGCTATGGGCTGTACGATGCGCATATGAAGGCCTGCAATGTCCTCGATTTTGACGATCTGATCCTGCTGCCGACGCTGCTGCTGCAGCGCAATGAGGAGGTGCGCGAACGCTGGCAGAATAAGATCCGCTACCTGCTGGTGGATGAGTATCAGGATACCAACACCAGCCAGTATGAGCTGGTGAAGCTGCTGGTGGGCCAGCGGGCGCGTTTTACCGTGGTAGGCGACGATGACCAGTCGATCTACTCGTGGCGCGGCGCGCGGCCACAGAACCTGGTGCTGCTCAGCCAGGACTTCCCGGCGCTGCAGGTTATCAAGCTTGAGCAGAACTATCGCTCCTCCGGGCGTATTCTGAAAGCCGCTAACATTCTGATCGCCAACAACCCGCACGTTTTTGAAAAGCGTCTGTTTTCCGAACTGGGATACGGCGCTGAGCTGAAAGTGCTCTCCGCCAACAATGAAGATCATGAAGCGGAGCGCGTGGCCGGGGAACTGATCGCCCACCACTTTATCAATAAAACCAATTACAAAGACTACGCGATCCTTTATCGCGGCAATCACCAGTCGCGGGTCTTTGAAAAGATGCTGATGCAGAACCGCATCCCGTACAAAATCTCCGGCGGCACGTCGTTCTTCTCGCGCCCGGAAATTAAAGATTTGCTGGCCTATCTGCGCGTGCTGACCAACCCGGACGACGACAGCGCCTTTCTGCGTATCGTCAACACGCCGAAGCGCGAGATCGGCCCCGCGACGCTGCAAAAGCTCGGTGAGTGGGCGATGGGCCGCAACAAAGGATTGTTCACCGCCAGCTTTGATATGGGTCTTAGCCAGACGCTGACCGGGCGCGGCTATGAATCACTCACCCGCTTCACCCACTGGCTGCGCGAGATCCAGCAACTGGCCGAACGCGAGCCGGTCAACGCCGTGCGCGACTTGATCCGCGGGATTGATTACGAATCCTGGTTGTATGAAACCTCGCCCAGCCCGAAAGCCGCGGAAATGCGCATGAAAAACGTCAACCAGCTGTTCACCTGGATGACCGAGATGCTGGAAGGCAGCGAAATCGATGAGCCGATGACCCTGACGCAGGTGGTCACCCGCTTTACGCTGCGCGACATGATGGAGCGCGGCGAATCGGATGAAGAGCTGGATCAGGTGCAGCTGATGACCCTCCATGCCTCAAAAGGGCTGGAGTTCCCGTATGTTTACCTGGTGGGCATGGAGGAGGGATTGCTCCCGCACCAGAGCAGCATTGATGAAGATAACGTCGATGAAGAGCGCCGGTTAGCCTACGTGGGCATCACCCGTGCGCAGAAAGAGCTGACCTTTACGCTCTGTAAGGAGCGCCGGCAGTATGGTGAGGTGGTGCGCCCGGAACCGAGCCGTTTCCTGCTCGAGCTACCCCAGGACGATCTGATTTGGGAGCAGGCGCGCAAAGTGATTACCGCTGAAGAGCGAATGCATAAAGGACAGGCTAACGTGGCGAACATTCGCGCCATGCTGGCAAAAGCTAAAGAGAAAGGATAGCGATAAGCAGGCCGGGTAAGGCGAAGCCGCCGCCCGGCAATGTTCAGCGTATTACTTCACCTCAAGCATCCAGTGCACATAGCTTTGCCACTGGCATTCCTGTTCGATCAGCTCAGCCCCAAGCGGGTGATTATCCAGCCAGTTTTCCGGCAGCGTCAGGGACAGTTTTTCATCATCGGCCACCAGATTGATGGCGGGCAGCAAATCGTCACGCCGCCGGCTGGCAAAGAGTATCGCCAGTCGCAGCAGGCGACAAAGATGTTCGGCAACCCGCGGCGGGACGGCGTTCTGCTGATGAAGCGATGAGAGGTCGATGGCGTTAGTCTGGTTAAGCAGCAGCGTCGCAATCAGCTTCTTCTGCGCTGGGGTAAAGCCGGGCAGGTCGAGATTATTGACCAGATAGGCCGCGTGCTGCGGCGCGCGCTTAAAATCCACGCTCAGGCCAATCTCATGCAACGCACAGGCGCTGAGGAGCAAATCGCGGCTCAGCGGATCCAGTTCCCAGCAGCCGTCCAGCTGGCTGAGCAGGTGGCTGGCGAGACCAGCGACGCGCTGGGCCTGTTCGGTGTCGATCATAAAACGACGCTGAATATTACGCAGAGTGCGGCTGCGGATGTCCTGTTCAACGGAGAGATGCAGCATGCCATACACCAGCCCTTCCCGTAATGCGCCGCCCGCGAGGGTCATACACTGAATATTCAGTTCGCTGAAGATAGCGATAAGGATCGCCAGCCCGCTCGGAAACACCAGCGCTCGCTCAAGGGTTAAGCCTTCGATCTCCAGCTCTTCCAGGCGTCCGCACTGGATGGCGCGCTGTTTAAGCTGCTGGAGTTTGGTCAGGGTGATCCGCTCATCCATCCCCTGCGCCATCATAATTTCCTGCAGAGCCTGAACGGTGCCGGAGGCGCCAACGCACACTTTCCATCCGTGATAGCGCAGCACATCGGCGATGGGCAGTAGCACCTCACGCGCGGCCGCCTCGGCAAGATCGAAATTCTCTTTCGTCAGGCTGCGGTCGGCGAAATAGCGTTCAAGCCAGGTCACACAGCCCATCGACAGGCTAAATAGCGAGGTCGTTTGCGCGCCGGTGCCGGTCACCAGTTCGGTGCTGGCGCCGCCGATATCGACCACCAGACGCTGATCGGCGCCGCCGGTGGTGTGGGCGACACCCTGATAAATCAGGCGCGCTTCTTCTTCACCGCTAATGACCTGTACCGGACTGCCGAGGATCTCCTGCGCTTTCGCCAGAAATTCGCCGGCATTAACGGCAAGACGCAGCGTGGCGGTGGCCACGACGCGGATTTGCGCCGGCGGAATATCCTGCAGGCGTTCGGCAAACAGGCGTAAGCACTGCCAGCCGCGCTCCATCGCTTCTGCGGAGAGCGTGTTGTCGCTATTCAGGCCGGCGGCCAGACGAACTTTGCGCTTAATGCGGCTCAGCGTCTGGATACTGCCAGCCACCTCGCGCACCACCAACATATGGAAACTGTTGGAGCCCAAATCAATGGCGGCATACAGCGAGGTGGAGCTCATGCTCTTCATCGTTCAGAAGGCTCCCTCGTCGACGGGGCGCTTGTGCCCAATCCGTGTAACTGAGCGGGTTGCCGGGGAAACGCGCCCTGGCAGATTCTGAATGATTGAGCGTATAGCATAGAGTTCTTAACCTGAACGACGACGATTGCGCGGTGGACCGCTGCGGCGCGGGCCGTTGCCTGGACGCGCACGGGTCAGTCGCAGCGGCTTAGGCAGGTCGGTCATCAGCGCGTCCGGGTTGTACTTGCTGACCGGAATTGAGTGACCAATATAGGTTTCGATAGCCGGCAGGTTCAGCGCATACTCTTCGCAGGCGAGGCTGATGGAGTGACCGCTGGCGCCAGCGCGACCGGTACGGCCAATGCGGTGAACGTAATCTTCGCAGTCGTCCGGCAGATCGTAGTTAAAGACGTGGGTCACGGCCGGAATGTGCAAGCCACGAGCGGCAACGTCAGTCGCGACCAGAATATCAAGGTCGCCGCGGGTAAATTCTTCGAGAATCCGCAGACGTTTTTTCTGCGCCACGTCGCCGGTCAGCAGACCTACGCGATGGCCGTCGGCGGCGAGATGGCCCCAGATATCTTCACAACGATGCTTGGTATTGGCGAAGACGATGGCGCGATCGGGCCACTCTTCTTCCAGCAGCGTCTGCAGCAGGCGCATTTTTTCTTCGTTGGACGGGTAGAAGAGCTCTTCTTTAATACGGTGGCCCGTTTTCTGTTCCGGCTCGACTTCAACGTACTCGGCGTTGTTCATTTGTTCGAACGCCAGTTCGCGTACGCGATAAGAAAGCGTCGCGGAGAACAGCATGTTCAGACGCTGAGTGGCCGGCGGCATGCGGCGGAACAGCCAGCGGATATCTTTAATAAAGCCGAGATCGTACATGCGATCGGCTTCGTCCAGCACGACGACCTGAATGGCGCCGAGGTTAATGTGGTTTTGCTTCGCGTAATCGATCAGACGACCGGTGGTACCGATCAGAATATCGACGCCGCTTTCCAGCACTTTCAGCTGCTTATCGTAGCCGTCGCCGCCGTAAGCCAGACCCAGCTTCAGACCGGTGGCCTGCGCCAGCGGTTCAGCGTCCGCGTGGATCTGTACCGCCAGTTCACGCGTCGGCGCCATAATCAGCGCGCGCGGCTGGTTAACCTGGCGATCGGCGATAGCCGGGTGAGAGAGAAGATAATGAAACGTCGACGTCAGGAACGCCATCGTTTTACCGGTACCGGTTTGCGCCTGCCCGGCGACATCGCGGCCTTCCAGCGTCAGCGGAAGGGCGAGGGCCTGAATAGGTGTGCAATTATGAAACCCTTTCTTTTCAAGGGCTTCAATGACTGCCGGGTGCAGGGCGAAGTCGGAAAACTTCTGTTCTGTTAAATGTGTTTTGCTCATAGTGTGGTAGAATATCAGCTAACTATTGCATTAAGAAAGCGTATCCGGTGAAATAACGTCAACCTTTCGTTGGCGGTGTACGAAATTATTCAAGGTACGTCTACGGTAACTGAACGAATCCAGGATAGCTTAGACCACTAAGCGAGCCGGGAGCGATAAATCTGCAATATGCAGTGCGCGTTCAGGTGACCCTGGCGTCAAAGGGTGGGTCCATGAGGGATCGCGCCAGTTGGCAGACCAGAGAATTGAGGTATCCTGAAGAATAGCGTGCATAACGTAGCCGCAGCGCGTCGTTGATGGCTACGACACCAACACACCAGGCTTATTCCTGTGGAGTTAAATATGAGCGATAAAATTATTCACCTGACTGACGACAGTTTTGACACGGACGTACTCAAGGCTGACGGGCTGACCCTCGTCGATTTCTGGGCAGAGTGGTGTGGTCCGTGCAAAATGATCGCCCCGATTCTGGATGAGATCGCTGAAGAGTATCAGGGCAAACTGACCGTAGCTAAGCTGAACATCGACCAGAACCCGGGCACCGCGCCGAAGTACGGCATTCGCGGCATCCCAACCCTGCTGCTGTTCAAAAACGGCGAAGTGGCGGCCACCAAAGTCGGCGCACTGTCCAAGGGTCAGCTGAAAGAGTTCCTCGACGCCAACCTGGCGTAAGCGAATTGCTGTTCCGGCGTCCAGATTCCTATTTTTTGCGGAACTCTGGACGCCCGGCTGGAGTCGTGCTAAGTTAATCCACAGACTTCGTTTTAAACATACCTTGTTTGAATCTTGTTTTACCCGAAGCATCCCGCAAAAAATGCGCGTGAAGCTATTAATTCCGGGCTTTTCACTCATTCCGTCTAGTCGTTTCAGTTCTGCGTTCTTTCCTGTGACCAGGCGACGTACAGACACGAGATGAAGGCCGTTAACAGGCATGGAAGTTCCTGCCATACCATTCACAACATTAAGTTCGAGATTTACCCCGAGTTTAAGAACCCACACCACTATGAATCTTACCGAATTAAAGAATACGCCGGTTTCTGAGCTGATTACTCTCGGCGAAAATATGGGGCTGGAAAACCTGGCTCGTATGCGTAAGCAGGATATTATTTTTGCCATCCTCAAGCAGCATTCGAAGAGTGGCGAAGATATCTTTGGCGACGGCGTACTGGAGATACTGCAGGATGGATTTGGATTCCTCCGCTCCGCAGACAGCTCCTACCTCGCCGGCCCTGACGACATCTACGTATCCCCCAGCCAAATCCGCCGTTTCAACCTCCGCACTGGTGACACCATTTCCGGTAAGATTCGTCCTCCGAAAGAGGGTGAGCGTTACTTTGCGCTGCTGAAAGTTAACGAAGTTAACTACGACAAGCCGGAAAACGCCCGTAACAAGATCCTGTTCGAGAACTTAACGCCGCTGCACGCGAATTCTCGTCTGCGTATGGAGCGTGGTAACGGTTCTACCGAAGACTTAACCGCTCGCGTACTGGATCTGGCTTCCCCGATTGGCCGCGGCCAGCGTGGTCTGATCGTCGCGCCGCCGAAAGCCGGTAAAACCATGCTGCTGCAGAACATCGCGCAGAGCATCGCTTACAACCATCCGGACTGCGTGCTGATGGTGCTGCTGATCGACGAACGTCCGGAAGAAGTGACCGAGATGCAGCGTCTGGTGAAAGGTGAAGTGGTTGCTTCCACCTTCGACGAACCGGCATCCCGTCACGTTCAGGTTGCTGAGATGGTTATCGAGAAAGCGAAACGTCTGGTTGAACACAAGAAAGACGTTATCATCCTGCTTGACTCCATTACCCGTCTGGCGCGCGCCTACAACACCGTGGTCCCGGCTTCCGGTAAAGTGCTGACCGGTGGTGTGGACGCCAACGCCCTGCACCGTCCGAAGCGTTTCTTCGGTGCGGCGCGTAACGTCGAAGAGGGCGGCAGCCTGACCATCATCGCCACGGCGCTGATCGACACCGGCTCCAAAATGGATGAAGTTATCTACGAAGAGTTTAAAGGCACCGGTAACATGGAGCTGCACCTCTCTCGTAAGATTGCTGAAAAACGCGTCTTCCCGGCTATCGATTACAACCGTTCCGGTACGCGTAAAGAAGAGCTGCTCACCACTCAGGAAGAGCTGCAGAAAATGTGGATCCTGCGCAAAATTATCCATCCGATGGGTGAGATCGATGCGATGGAATTCCTCATTAATAAACTGGCAATGACTAAGACGAATGATGACTTCTTCGATATGATGAAGCGCTCGTAAGGTAAAAAAAGCCAAAAACGCCACGCCTTTGCGTGGCGTTTTCATTTTGGGATTTGTATGATCCAGAGACAGAGAAAGCGGGACGAAAGTTGTCGTATAATGGCGCCGGACAGCAGGCGGAGACAGCTTTAACAGACTAAAATCTATACAATAAATTTGTAATGTTCTGCTTTTCCCCTTCTGGAGTTGGGGCATCATCGCTATACTTCCCGGATTAACTATGCTGAGAGCACATGCGTTGTGAATTTACTCACTGCTATTACTGAATTAATCAGTATTTTCTTATTCACGACCCTCTTTATTTTTGTCGCGCGGAAAGTGGCAAAAAAGATTGGGTTAGTGGATAAACCAAACTATCGCAAACGGCATCAGGGGTTGATTCCGTTGGTCGGTGGTATCTCAGTTTATGCAGGCATCTGTTTCACCTTCGCCATCGCCGATTATTATATTCCTCACGCCTCGCTGTATCTGGCCTGTGCGGGGGTATTGGTGCTGGTTGGCGCGCTGGACGATCGCTTCGACATCAGCGTGAAAATTCGCGCGGTCATTCAGGCCGCGATCGCCGTGATTATGATGATGGCAGGGAATCTGCATCTGAGTAGTCTGGGCTTTATTTTTGGCTCGTGGGAGCTGGTGCTGGGGCCTTTCGGCTTCTTCCTCACTCTGTTTGCCGTCTGGGCCGCCATCAACGCGTTTAATATGGTCGATGGGATTGACGGCCTGCTCGGCGGCCTGTCATCCGTCTCCTTTGCGGCGACCGGGATCATCCTCTGGTTTGACGGTCAGTACAGCCTGGCGATGTGGTGTTTTGCGATGATCGCCGCCATTCTGCCCTATATTCTTCTTAATCTTGGCGCCCTCGGCCGCCGCTATAAAGTTTTTATGGGTGACGCCGGCAGCACCATGATTGGCTTCACCATCATCTGGATCCTGCTGGAAACCACACAAGGTAAAACGCATCCCATCAGCCCGGTCACCGCGCTGTGGATTATCGCTATCCCGTTGATGGATATGGTGGCGATTATGTATCGCCGCCTGCGCAAAGGCATGAGTCCTTTCTCACCGGACCGGCAGCATATTCATCATTTGATCATGCGCGCCGGGTTTACTTCCCGCCAGGCGTTCGTCCTGATCACCCTGGCCGCTGCCCTGCTGGCGCTGGTTGGCGTCGCGGCGGAATATACCCGCATTGTGCCGGAATGGGTGATGTTAATTCTCTTTTTGGTGGCCTTCTTCCTTTATGGCTACTGTATTAAGCGCGCCTGGAAAGTGGCGCGTCTGGTTAAGCGCATCAGACGCAGAATTCGGCGACACAGCGGCAATAATCCGAAACTAACCAAGTAAAGCTGGGGATGTGATGACTCAACCATTACCGGGAGCACAATCAGTGAACGTTGAGAACGAGCTGGATATTCGCGGGCTGTTTCGCGCTTTATGGGCAGGAAAAGGCTGGATAGTCGGCGGTGCTGTACTCTTCGCCGCTATCGTGTTGGTGTACACCTTCTTTGCTCGCCAGGAGTGGAGCGCCACGGCGATCACCGATCGGCCTACTGTCAACATGTTGGGGGGGTACTATTCCCAGCAGCAGTTCTTACGCAATCTGGATATCAAAGCCGACCTGGCCTCGGTGGATCAGCCTTCCGCCATGGATGAAGCGTATAAAGAGTTCATCATGCAGTTGGCCTCCTGGGATACCCGGCGTGATTTCTGGCTGCAAACGGACTACTACAAGCAGCGACAGTCGGGTAATGCTCGCGCCGATGCGGCGATGCTGGATGATTTAATTAACAATATCCAGTTTATGCCAGGCGATGCGGCCAAGAGCGTCAACGACAGCGTCAAACTGACCGCCGAGACCGGGCAGGATGCCAATAATTTGCTGCGCCAGTATGTGGCTTTCGCCAGCCAGCGGGCGGCTGGCCATCTTAACGACGAGCTCAAAGGCGCCTGGGCGGCGCGGACGGTACAAATGAAGGCGCAGGTGAAGCGCCAGGAAGAAGTGGCCGAGGCTATTTTCAACCGCCGGACCCACAGCGTGGAGCAAGCGCTGAAGGTCGCTCAGCAGCATAATATCTCGCGCAGCGAAACGGATGTTCCTGCCGATCAGTTGCCGGATTCAGAGCTATTTTTATTGGGCAGGCCGATGCTGCAGGCCAGACTGGAAAACCTGCAGGCCGTCGGACCGGAATATGACCTCGATTACGACCAGAATCGCGCCATGCTGAGCACGTTGAACGTCGGTCCAACGTTGGATCCGCGTTTTCAGACTTACCGGTATTTGCGAACGCCGGAAGAACCTGTAAAACGCGATAGCCCGCGCCGTGTATTTCTGATGGTGATGTGGGGGATTGTGGGTGCGCTCATCGGCGCAGGCGTGGCGTTATCGCGTCGTCGTGTCCTGTGATTGCGGCCTGTGGTGAAGGGCAAATGACCTTCATCGCCTAATCGAAGAGAATCGATGTGAAAGTACTAACTGTATTTGGCACGAGGCCGGAAGCCATCAAGATGGCTCCTCTGGTCCATGCGCTGGCAAAGGATCCTCATTTTGAGGCGAAAGTATGCGTGACCGCGCAGCATCGGGAGATGCTCGATCAGGTGTTGAAACTATTCTCCATCACCCCGGACTACGATCTCAACATCATGAAGCCGGGGCAGGGGCTCACCGAGATCACCTGCCGTATTCTTGAGGGGCTGAAGCCAGTTCTGGAGTCGTTTAAACCCGACGTGGTGCTGGTGCATGGCGATACCACCACCACGATGGCGGCGAGCCTGGCGGCGTTTTACCAGCGCATACCGGTGGGCCATGTAGAGGCGGGTCTGCGGACCGGCGATTTAAGTTCGCCGTGGCCGGAAGAGGGCAACCGTACGCTGACCGGGCATCTGGCGACGTACCATTTCGCCCCTACGGAAACCTCGCGGCAGAATCTGTTGCGGGAGAACATTGCCGACAGTCGCATCACGGTGACCGGGAATACGGTCATCGATGCCCTATTCTGGGTGCGCGATCGCGTTCTGGGCGATGAAGCGCTACGGGAGACCCTGCTGCAGCGCTATCCTTTCATTAGCCACGGTAAAAAAATGATTCTGGTTACCGGCCATCGGCGGGAAAGCTTTGGGCTCGGCTTTGAGCAGATCTGCCAGGCGCTGGCGGAGATAGCCCATACCCACCCTGAGGTGCAGATTGTCTATCCGGTTCACCTGAATCCTAACGTCAGCGAACCGGTGAACCGTATTCTCGGCCATATCGACAACGTGATGTTGATTGAACCGCAGGACTACCTGCCGTTCGTCTGGTTGATGGATCGGGCCTGGCTCATCCTGACCGATTCCGGTGGTATTCAGGAAGAGGCGCCTTCCCTGGGGAAACCGGTGCTGGTCATGCGCGATATGACCGAACGCCCGGAAGCGGTGGCCGCCGGTACCGTCTGTCTGGTGGGCACCGACAGCCAGCGCATCGTGGCGGAAGTCACGCGACTGCTGGAGGATGATGCCGCATACCAGGCGATGAGCCGCGCGCATAATCCTTATGGCGATGGCGAAGCATGTCGTCGAATTTTGTCTGCACTTAAAAATAATCAGGTAACGCTATGAGTTTTTCTACCATTTCAGTGATTGGCCTTGGCTATATCGGGCTGCCAACCGCTGCCGCGTTCGCCTCCCGGCAGAAGCGGGTGGTCGGCGTTGATGTCAATCAACATGCCGTGGAGACCATTAACCGTGGAGAGATTCATATCGTGGAGCCGGATCTGGCGAGCGTGGTGAAGACCGCGGTCGAGCAGGGATATTTAAGCGCCACCACCACCCCGGTGGCAGCGGATGCCTACCTGATTGCCGTGCCGACGCCGTTTAAAGATCGCCACGAGCCGGATATGGTGTTTGTCGAGTCGGCGGCTAAATCCATTGCGCCGACGTTAAAGAAAGGCTCGCTGGTGATCCTCGAGTCCACCTCGCCGGTCGGGTCGACCGAACAGATGGCTGAGTGGCTGGCGGAGATGCGCCCGGACCTCAGCTTTCCCCAGCAGGTGGGTGAAGCGGCGGACGTGAATATCGCCTACTGCCCGGAGCGGGTATTGCCCGGCCAGGTGATGGTCGAGCTGATTAAAAACGACCGCGTTATCGGCGGCATGTCGCCGGTCTGCTCCGCTCGCGCCAGCGAGCTGTATAAAATCTTCCTCGAAGGCGAATGTGTGGTGACCAACTCGCGTACCGCCGAGATGTGCAAGCTGACGGAAAACAGCTTCCGCGACGTCAACATCGCTTTTGCCAACGAGCTGTCGCTGATTTGCGCCGATCAGGCCATTAACGTCTGGGAACTGATCCGCCTGGCGAACCGCCATCCGCGAGTGAATATCCTGCAGCCGGGACCGGGCGTCGGCGGCCACTGTATCGCCGTCGACCCGTGGTTTATCGTGGCGCAAAACCCGCAGCAGGCGCGTCTGATCCGCACGGCCCGTGAGGTCAACGACCACAAGCCGGAATGGGTTATCGAACAGGTGAAGGCGCAGGTAGCTGACTGCCTGAATGCCACCAACAAACGGGCCAGCGAACTGACCATTGCCTGTTTTGGCCTCGCCTTTAAGCCGAATATTGACGACCTGCGCGAAAGCCCGGCAATGGAAATTGCCGCGCAGATTGCCCGCTGGCACAGCGGCACGACGCAGGTAGTTGAGCCCAACATTCACGCGCTGCCGAAGAAACTCGACGGTCTGTGTACGCTGGCGACCCTCGATGCGGCGCTGGCCAGCGCCGACGTGCTGGTGATGCTGGTCGATCACAATGAATTTAAAGCCGTTAGCGGCGACAGCGTCACCCAGGCGTATATCAT
Organism: Klebsiella sp. TF21-TM; assembly: GCF_019753495.1. Lineage (NCBI taxonomy): Bacteria > Pseudomonadati > Pseudomonadota > Gammaproteobacteria > Enterobacterales > Enterobacteriaceae > Klebsiella > Klebsiella sp. TF21-TM. The sequence goes on from NZ_JAIJYL010000025.1 coordinate 25,518, forward strand.
CGACACCAAAGGAGTGTGGCGGTGAGAACCATTCTGGTCACCGGCGGCGCGGGCTTCATTGGTTCGGCGGTAGTGCGGGAGATTATCCAGCACACCGCCGATCGCGTGGTGGTGGTGGATAAACTGACCTACGCCGGCAATTTAATGTCGCTGGCGCCGGTGGCGCAGGATGCGCGTTTCGCCTTTGAACAGGTGGATATCTGCGACCGCGGCGAGCTGGACCGTATTTTCGTGCAGTATCAACCGGATACAGTGATGCACCTGGCGGCGGAAAGCCATGTCGATCGGTCGATTGACGGCCCGGCGGCATTTATTGAAACCAATATCGTGGGCACCTATACGCTGCTGGAGGCGGCCCGTAGCTGGTGGAATACGCTGGCTACGGCGCAAAAATCGGCGTTTCGCTTCCATCACATCTCTACCGATGAAGTGTATGGCGATCTGCACGGCAGCGATGATTTCTTTACCGAGACCACGCCCTATGCGCCAAGCAGCCCCTATTCGGCCTCGAAAGCCAGCAGCGACCACCTGGTGCGTGCCTGGCTGCGGACCTACGGCCTGCCGACGCTTATCACCAACTGCTCGAATAACTACGGCCCATATCACTTCCCCGAGAAGCTGATCCCGCTGACCATCCTCAACGCGCTGGCAGGCAAGCCGCTGCCGGTGTATGGCAATGGACAGCAGATCCGCGACTGGCTGTACGTGGAAGATCACGCCAGAGCGCTGTATCTGGTGGCGACCCGCGGCGAACCGGGCGAGACTTACAATATCGGCGGTCATAACGAGCGTAAAAACATCGAGGTGGTGGAAACCATTTGCGAATTGCTCGAAGCGCTGGCGCCGCATAAGCCGCAGGGCGTGGCGCACTATCGCGACCTGATCGCCTTTGTTGCCGATCGCCCGGGCCACGATCTGCGCTATGCCATTGATGCCTCGAAGATCGCCCGTGAGCTGGGCTGGACGCCGGCTGAGACCTTCACTTCCGGTATGCGTAAGACCGTGGCGTGGTATCTGGCGAACGAGACATGGTGGCGCCAGGTTCAGGACGGAAGCTATCAGGGCGAGCGTCTTGGACTGCAAGGCTAATCATCTCTGGGGGGAATGATGAAAGGTATTATTCTGGCGGGGGGTTCCGGAACGCGACTGCATCCCATCACCCGCGGCGTGTCGAAGCAGCTGTTGCCGATCTACGATAAGCCGATGATCTACTACCCGCTGTCGGTATTAATGCTGGCCGGGATCCGTGAGATCCTGATCATCACCACGCCGGACGATCTGCGCGATTTCCAGCGCCTGCTCGGCGATGGCTCAGAGTTTGGCATTGCGCTGCACTATGCCGTACAGCCGACGCCGGATGGTTTAGCCCAGGCGTTTATCATCGGCGAAGCCTTTCTTAACGGCGAACCGGCGTGCCTGGTGTTAGGCGACAACATCTTCTTCGGCCAGAGCTTCAGCCCCAAGCTGCGCAGCGTGGCTGCCCGCACGGAAGGGGCGACGATTTTTGGCTATCAGGTGATGGATCCTGAGCGCTTTGGCGTGGTGGAGTTTGATGACAACTTTCGCGCGCTGTCGCTGGAAGAGAAGCCGAAGCAGCCGAAGTCGAACTGGGCGGTCACCGGTCTCTATTTCTACGATGGCAAGGTGGCGGAGTACGCCAAACGGGTCAAGCCATCCGAGCGCGGCGAACTGGAAATCACCTCCATCAACCAGATGTACCTTGAAGATGGCGCATTGACCGTCGAACTGCTTGGACGCGGCTTTGCGTGGCTGGATACCGGCACCCACGATAGCCTGATCGAGGCCAGCATGTTCGTGCAGACCGTCGAGAAGCGTCAGGGCTTCAAAATCGCCTGTCTGGAAGAGATCGGCTGGCGCAACGGCTGGCTGGACGACGACGGCGTCAAACACGCGGCGAAGCGGTTGGAAAAAACCGGCTACGGCCAATATCTGCTGGATCTGCTCCGTGCCCGTCCGCGCCAGTATTGATCCCCTGGAGTGGGAGAACCGCTTCTTTGCCGTTAACAGCGCCGTCGTTCACTTTGACGAGCATGCGCCGCGGCTGACGCCTGAGGCGCTGGCGGGGTGGTCGCGAGTGCAGGCGAAGGTAGCCGCCAGCGACACCGTCCGGCTCGACGCGCTGCAGCAGCTGGGTTTTCAGCTGGTGGAAGGCGAGGTCGATCTGGCGCTACCGGTGGGCAACCCTGCGGATGCGGGCGCCGACGTCGCCGTGGAGGCGGATATTGCGCCACTGCGCGAGCAGGCGGCGCAGGCCTTTGCGATGAGCCGCTTTCGCGCGCCCTGGTATGCTGCCGACGCCAGCGGCCGCTTCTATGCCCAGTGGATTGAAAATGCGGTGCGCGGCACCTTCGATCATCAGTGCCTGATTTACCGCCATCCAGAGGGCGATATTCGCGCCTTTGTCTCTCTGCGCCAGCTCAATGCCACCGAGGCGCGTATCGGCCTGCTGGCCGGACGCGGCGCCGGGGCGCAGCTGATGCAGGCGGCGCGGTACTGGGCCGCTTCGCGCGGACTTTCTACACTGCGGGTGGCGACCCAGATGGGCAACACCGCCGCGCTTAAACGTTATATTCTCAGCGGTGCTAATGTGGAAAGCACCGCCTACTGGCTATACAGGTGACCCCATGATCCCATTTAACGCGCCGCCGGTGGTTGGAACCGAGCTTGATTACATGCAGTCTGCGATGAACAGCGGCAAGCTGTGCGGCGACGGCGGCTTTACGCGCCGCTGCCAGCAGTGGATGGAGCAGCGTTTTGGCACGGCAAAAGCCCTGCTAACCCCTTCCTGCACGGCTTCGCTGGAGATGGCTGCGCTGCTGCTGGATATCCAGCCGGGCGACGAAGTGATTATGCCCAGCTATACCTTTGTCTCCACCGCCAATGCCTTTGTGCTGCGCGGGGCGAAAATCGTCTTCGTCGATATCCGTCGCGATACGATGAATATCGATGAAACGTTAATCGAAGCCGCTATCACCGATAAAACCCGGGCGATCGTCCCGGTGCACTATGCCGGCGTAGCCTGCGAGATGGATATCATCATGGCCATCGCCGACAAGTACAACCTGTTCGTGGTGGAAGACGCCGCGCAGGGGGTGATGTCCACCTACAAGGGGCGCGCGCTGGGCACCATCGGCCATATCGGCTGCTTCAGCTTCCATGAAACTAAAAACTACACCGCCGGCGGTGAGGGCGGGGCGACGCTGATCAACGATCGCACGCTGGTGGAACGTGCGGAGATCATTCGCGAAAAAGGCACCAACCGCAGCCAGTTCTTTCGTGGCCTGGTGGATAAATATACCTGGCGGGACATTGGCTCCAGCTATCTGATGTCCGACCTGCAGGCCGCCTATCTGTGGGCGCAGCTGGAAGCGGCGGAGCGCATCAACCAGCAGCGTCTGGCGCTGTGGCAGAATTACTATGACGCGCTGCTGCCGCTGGCCCGCGCGGGACGTATCGAACTGCCGACGGTCCCGGCTGACTGCGGGCAAAACGCGCACATGTTCTACATTAAGCTGCGCGATATCGAGGATCGCAGCAGGCTTATCGCCTGGCTGAAAGAGGCGGAGATCCTCGCGGTATTCCATTACATTCCCCTGCACAGCTGTCCGGCAGGCGAACACTTCGGCGAATTCCACGGTGAAGACCGCTATACCACCCAGGAGAGCGAGCGCCTGGTGCGCCTGCCGCTGTTTTACAATCTGTCTGTGGTGAACCAGCGGACGGTGATTAACTCGCTGCTGAGCTACTTCTCCTGATATGTCGTTAGCAAAAGCCTCATTGTGGACGGCGGCCTCGACGCTGGTCAAAATCGGCGCCGGGCTGTTGGTCGTCAAGCTGCTGGCCGTCTCGTTTGGGCCCGCGGGCGTTGGCCAGGCCGGTAACTTCCGGCAACTGGTCACCGTGCTCGGCGTGCTGGCCGGGGCCGGGATATTTAACGGCGTCACGAAGCTGGTGGCTCAGCATCACGACGATCCCCCGCGCCTGAAGCAGGTGGTGGGCACCTCGTCGGCGATGGTGCTTGGCTTTTCCACGCTGCTGGCGCTGGTGTTTTTACTGGCGGCGGCGCCGATAAGCCAGGGGCTGTTCGGTCATACTCATTATCAGAATCTGGTACGGCTGGTGGCGCTGGTGCAGATGGGGATCGCCTGGGCGAACTTCCTGCTGGCGCTGATGAAAGGCTTTCGCGATGCGGCGGGAAACGCCTTCTCGCTGATTGCCGGCAGCCTGATTGGCGTGGCGGCCTATTATGCCTGTTACTACTTCGGTGGTTACCAGGGGGCGCTGCTGGGGCTGGCGTTAGTGCCGGCGCTGGTGGTGATCCCGGCGGGCATCATGCTCTGGCGGCGGGGTAATATTCCGCTGAGCGCCCTGCGTCCGCGCTGGGATAACGGTCTGGCGGGACAGCTATCGAAATTTACCCTGATGGCGCTGATAACCTCAGTGACCCTGCCGGTGGCTTATGTGATGATGCGTAATCTGCTGGCGGCGCATTATGGCTGGGAGGCGGTCGGTATCTGGCAGGGGGTGAGCAGTATCTCCGATGCCTATCTGCAGTTTATTACCGCCTCGTTCAGCGTCTATCTCTTGCCGACGCTGTCGCGGCTGAGCGCCAAAACGGATATCACCCGCGAGATAGTCAAGTCGCTGAAATTCGTCCTGCCGGCAGTGGCGGCGGCGAGCCTGACGGTCTGGCTGCTGCGCGATTTTGCCATCTGGCTGCTGTTTTCCGATCGCTTTACCGCGATGCGTGACCTGTTCGCCTGGCAGCTGGTGGGCGACGTTTTAAAAGTAGGCGCCTACGTCTATGGCTATCTGGTGATCGCTAAAGCGTCGCTGCGTTTTTATATTCTGACGGAAATCAGCCAGTTCACGCTGCTGACCGCATTCTCACACTGGCTTATACCGGCGCACGGCGCGGTTGGCGCGGCGCAGGCGTATATGGCCACTTATATTGTTTATTTCGCCCTTTGTAGTGGCGTGTTTTTACTCTGGCGTAAACGGGCATGACAGCACTGATACATGTACTGGGATCGGATATCCCGCATCATAACCAGACCGTACTGCGGTTCTTTAACGACGAACTGGCCGCCGATCCGCAGGCCAGGAGATTTATGGTCGTCGGTGATGAGGCCAGCGTGCGTGATGGGTATCCGGCGCTGGACATCACCTGCTATCCGGGGAAGAAGTCGCTGGCGCAGGCGGTGATTGCGCAAGCCAAAGCCAACCGTCAGCAGCGCTTTTTCTTCCACGGCCAGTTCAATACCGGCCTGTGGCTGGCGCTGTTGAGCGGCGGTATCCGCCCATCGCAGTTTAACTGGCATATCTGGGGGGCGGATCTGTATGAAAATGCGACCAGCCTGAAGTTCCGCCTGTTCTATCCGCTGCGCCGCCTGGCGCAGGGGCGGGTAGGGCGCGTTTTCGCCACCCGCGGCGATCTTAGCTGGTTCGCTAACCGCCATCCGCGTGTTCCGGGCGAACTGCTCTACTTCCCGACCCGTATGGATCCGGCGCTGAATACTCTGGCAGAAAACGCGCCGCGCGGCGACACGCTGACCATTCTGGTGGGCAACTCCGGGGATCGCAGCAATGAACATATTGCCGCGCTGAAGGTTATCCATCAGCAGTTTGGCGATACGGTAAACGTCATCGTGCCGATGGGCTATCCGGCGAATAACGAGGCCTATATCAATGAGGTTCGTGAGGCGGGGGCGGCGCTGTTTAGTCGCGAGCATCTGCAGATCCTCAGCGAGAAGCTTGAGTTTCATGATTATCTGGCGCTGCTGCGCCGCTGCGATCTGGGCTATTTCCTGTTTGCGCGTCAGCAGGGGATCGGCACCCTGTGCCTGTTGATTCAGGCGGGCATTCCCTGCGTGCTCAACCGCGAAAACCCGTTCTGGCAGGATATGACCGAGCAGCATGTGCCGGTGCTGTTCACCAGCGATGCGCTGGACGTCAGCGTGGTGCGCGAAGCGCAGCGCCAGCTGGCGAGCGTGGATAAGTCGGGTATCGCTTTCTTCCGGCCGAACTATCTGACGGGCTGGCAGCGGGCGCTACGGTTAGCGGCGGAGGGGCAGGCATGACGTTAATGCAATTTAGCGGGCTGCTGGTGGTCTGGCTGCTGTCGACGCTGTTTATCGCCACCGCCACCTGGTTTGAGTTCCGTCGGGTACGCTTCAACTTCAACGTCTTTTTCTCGTTGCTGTTTCTGCTGACCTTTTTCTTCGGCTTCCCGCTGACCAGTATTCTGGTGTTCCGCTTTGACGTCAGCGTGGCGCCGCCGGAGATTTTGCTGCAGACGCTGCTGATCGCGGTGTGCTTCTACGCGATTTACTACGTGACCTATAAAACGCGGCTGCGTCCGGCATCGCGTGAGGTTACGCGTCGGCCGCTGTTTACCATGAACCGGGTGGAAACCCATCTGGCGTGGGGCATACTGATGGGGCTGGCGCTGCTGTGCGTCGGCATCTTCTTCGCCCACAATGGTTTCCTGCTGTTTAAGCTCAACTCCTACAGCCAGATTTTCTCTGCTGAAGTCTCCGGCGTGGCGTTGAAGCGCTTCTTCTACTTCTTTATCCCGGCGATGCTGGTGGTCTATTTCCTGCGCCAGGATTATAAGGCGTGGATTTTCTTCCTCGTCAGCACCGTGGCCTTTGGTCTGCTGACCTACGCTATCGTCGGCGGGACTCGCGCCAATATCATCATCGCCTTCGCCATCTTCCTGTTTATCGGCATTATTCGCGGCTGGATCAGCTTGTGGATGCTGGCTGCGGCGGGCGTGCTGGGCATCGTCGGCATGTTCTGGCTGGCGCTGAAGCGCTACGGGATGAACGTCAGCGGCGACGAAGCGTTTTATACCTTCCTCTATCTCACACGCGATACCTTCTCGCCGTGGGAGAACCTGGCGCTGCTGCTGCAAAACTATGACAAGATAGATTTCCAGGGGCTGGCGCCGATGATCCGCGACTTCTACGTCTTTATCCCCAGCTGGATGTGGCACGGGCGTCCGACGATGGTGCTCAATACCGCCAACTACTTCACCTGGGAAGTGTTAAACAACCATTCGGGGCTGGCGATTTCGCCGACGCTGATTGGCTCGCTGGTGGTGATGGGCGGCGTCTGGTTTGTGCCGCTGGGCGCTGTGGCGGTCGGGTTGATTATTAAATGGTTCGACTGGCTGTATGAGCTCGGCAACCGGGAGAGCAATCGCTATAAAGCGGCAATCCTGCATAGTTTCTGTTTCGGCGCTATCTTCAACATGATAGTGCTGGCGCGCGAGGGGCTGGATTCGTTCGGCTCCCGCGTGGTGTTTTTCCTCGTGATCTTTGGTATCTGCTTGCTGGCGGCGAAACTGCTGTACTGGTTCCTGGATAGCGTGGGACTGATTCATAAGCGCGTAAAACCGCTTTCGCAACCGCAAGTCTGAGAAGGATGGACATGACTGGGACCATTTCCGCGCCGTTGTACCTGTTAAGAGGGCTGCAGCTCATAGGCTGGCGCGATATGCAGCACGCTCTGGATTATTTGTATGCCGACGGCGTTCTCCGGGAGGGGACGCTGGTGGCGATTAATGCCGAGAAAATGCTGGCCGTAGAGGATAACCCCGAGGTGCGGGCGCTGATTGAGGCGGCGGAGTTTAAATATGCGGATGGCATCAGCGTGGTACGTTCGCTGCGTAAAAAATATCCGCAGGCCCAGGTGTCCCGCGTGGCGGGAGCCGATCTCTGGGAAGCGTTAATGCAGCGCGCCGGCGCTGAAGGCACTCCGGTGTTTTTGGTCGGCGGTAAACCTGAAGTCCTGGCGCAGACGGCGTCCAGCCTGCGCCAGCGCTGGCAGGTGAATATCGTCGGCAGCCAGGACGGCTATTTTGCGCCTGAGCAACGGCAGGCATTGTTCGAACGCATTCGCGACAGCGGGGCGAAAATCGTCACCGTCGCCATGGGGTCCCCGCGTCAGGAGATCTTTATGCGCGACTGTCGGCGCCTGTACCCGCACGCGCTGTATATGGGCGTCGGCGGCACTTACGATGTTTTCACCGGGCACGTTCATCGGGCGCCGAAGTTCTGGCAGGATCTGGGGCTGGAGTGGTTTTACCGCCTGGTTTCCCAGCCGAGCCGGATTAAAAGGCAGGCCCGGCTGCTACGATATTTACGTTGGCATTACACCAATAAACTCTAATATTCCTCTGCATTCTGGCGAGTTTGTGTCCATTTTCTGTTTAATGTCTTTACTCGCCTGATACTTTATTTGCCATTTCCATAAAATTCATTAACCATTCGCAGGCTTCATACGCGCGGGGGGAGACCTGCGCGTCGGCAAGGCTATGAGTTCAGTTAATAACAATAACCGGGAGTACCCGGAATACGGCAAACACAAGAGGATATATGACTGAGAAAAAAGCGGAGCTCCAGCGTGGACTGGAGGCCCGGCATATTGAACTGATCGCCCTTGGGGGGACGATTGGCGTGGGGTTGTTTATGGGGGCGGCCAGTACCCTGAAGTGGGCTGGGCCTTCCGTGCTGCTGGCGTACATTATCGCTGGCCTGTTCGTCTTTTTCATTATGCGCTCAATGGGCGAAATGCTGTTCCTTGAGCCCGTCACCGGCTCCTTCGCGGTGTATGCGCATCGCTATATGAGCCCCTTCTTCGGCTACCTGACCGCCTGGTCGTACTGGTTTATGTGGATGGCGGTGGGCATCTCTGAGATTACCGCCATCGGCGTCTATGTGCAGTTCTGGTTCCCGGAGATGGCGCAGTGGATCCCGGCGTTAATTGCCGTGGGGCTGGTGGCGCTGGCTAACCTCGCGGCGGTCCGGCTGTACGGTGAAATCGAGTTCTGGTTCGCCATGATTAAAGTGACCACCATTATCGTGATGATCGTCGTGGGCCTGGGCGTTATTTTCTTCGGCTTTGGCAACGGCGGCCACTCCATCGGTTTTGGCAACCTGACCGAACATGGCGGCTTCTTTGCCGGCGGCTGGAAGGGCTTCCTGACGGCGCTGTGTATCGTGGTCGCGTCCTATCAGGGCGTGGAGCTCATCGGCATTACCGCTGGTGAAGCGAAAAATCCGCAGGTCACACTGCGCAGCGCGGTGGGCAAAGTGCTGTGGCGGATCCTGATTTTCTACGTCGGCGCGATTTTCGTTATCGTCACCATCTTCCCATGGGATCAAATCGGCTCCAACGGCAGCCCGTTCGTACTGACGTTTGCCAAAATCGGTATTACCGCCGCGGCGGGGATTATCAACTTTGTGGTGCTGACGGCGGCGCTTTCCGGCTGCAACAGCGGGATGTACAGCTGCGGACGTATGCTGTACGCCCTGGCGAAGAACCGTCAGCTGCCGGCGGCGATCGGTAAGGTATCGCGCAACGGCGTTCCGGCCGTCGGCGTGGCGCTGTCTATTCTGATCCTGCTGGTAGGCTCCTGCCTGAATTACATCATTCCTAATCCGCAACGGGTGTTTGTCTATGTCTATAGCGCCAGCGTCCTGCCGGGGATGGTGCCCTGGTTTGTGATCCTGATTAGTCAGCTGCGTTTCCGTCGCGTACATCGGACAGCGATAGCCAGCCATCCGTTCCGTTCGCTGCTGTTTCCGTGGGCCAACTATTTCACCATGGCTTTCCTGATCTGCGTGCTGATCGGGATGGGGCTGAATGATGAAACCCGGATGTCGCTCTTTGTCGGCATTATTTTCCTTGCTGCCGTTACCCTGATTTATAAGGTGTTTGGCCTTGGAAGGCAGGGGCAAGTCAATAATACGGCTGAATAAGCGCCAAAACGAACAAAGCATGAGCAAACGATAATTTTCTTTTAAAAGGCACTAGACAGCGGGGGAGGAAGTCCGTATTATCCGACCCCGCAACGGCGCTAAGCGCCCGTAGCTCAGCTGGATAGAGCGCTGCCCTCCGGAGGCAGAGGTCTCAGGTTCGAATCCTGTCGGGCGCACCATTAACCCGGTGCTGGAGCTGCGGTGGTTTTAATACCGCGTAAAAGGTTTGCAGTGGTGGCTATAGCTCAGTTGGTAGAGCCCTGGATTGTGATTCCAGTTGTCGTGGGTTCGAATCCCATTAGCCACCCCATTATTTGATAGAGTTGTGAATTTGCGAAGGTGGCGGAATTGGTAGACGCGCTAGCTTCAGGTGTTAGTGTTCTTACGGACGTGGGGGTTCAAGTCCCCCCCCTCGCACCACGACTTTAACGAATTGAACTAAAAATTCAAAAAGCAGTATTTCGGCGAGTAGCGCAGCTTGGTAGCGCAACTGGTTTGGGACCAGTGGGTCGGAGGTTCGAATCCTCTCTCGCCGACCAATTTTGAACCCCGCTTCGGCGGGGTTTTTTGTTTTCTGTGACTTCCTGCCATGACTTATTTCCCTGATCTTGCTGATAAAAAATCTTCTCTTTGCTTAAGAATACGCGTCAGGAAAACTCTCAATTCATCACTGTGGTAGATGCAATTTCCCTGGATCCTGTGCGATAATAATCGGGTAGATGCTCATTCCATCTCTTATGTTCGCCTTTGTGCCTCATAAACTCCGGAATGATGCAGAGCCGTTCTTACGGTGCTTATCGTCCACTGACAGATGTCGCATTTATGCCTCATCAAACACCATGGACATTACGTTGAGTGAAGCACCCAATTTGTTGTCAAACAGACCTGTTTTAACGCCTGCCCTGATTTCAGCGCAGGCGTTTTTTTCTTTCAGGGGGAGCGTCAACGGGAAGGCGGGGGAGAAGGGCTATCGCCCCGCAGGAGGCGACAGCCAGGTAAGGTTATTGCTGAGGGTTATTCTGCAGCGTCAGCAGCAGACCATCGCGGCGCATGGTGGCCGCTTCCTCCGGTTGATGGAGGCGATCCAGAGCATCCGCCAGCCAGGCGTAATCAAAGGCATCCGGACGCTGCTTAAGCGCGGCGCGGAAGGCGATGCTGGCCTCCTGCCATTCGCCGTGCCGCATCAGCGACTGGCCCAGGGTGCTCCACAGCAGCGGACGATCGCCAACGGCTTTGATCTGCTGGCGCAGTACTTTCTCCAGCTGTTCCGGGTTATTGGTCTTCAGGCGCGGGATCGGCATCACCAGACGGTCGTCATACTGTTTCTTCAGACCATCAATAATAATTTGCTGCGCGGTATCGTGATCGTCGCTCTCGATGAGGCGCTCGGCCATCGCCACCTGCAGCGGCACCAGCGCCCGCGTTTTACGGCTCTGGTTGCGCCACCATTCGCGCAGCCCCTCGCTGCCGCCGTCGGCCAGCGCTTTGTCCATCAGGCCAACCCATGCCAGCTGTTCCAGCGCGGCGCGGTGCTCTTCATCGCCGACGTTAGCTTTCGCCATCGACGGAATGATATCCAGCAGCGACTGCCAGGCGCCGGTACGGGTATAAGCCTGTTCGGCGAGGCGCAGCACTTCCGGATGACGCGGGGTGATTTCCAGTAGCTTATCGATGCCATGGCGCGCGGCGTGATTTTCATTGCGCGCCAGCTGCAGGCGAACGCGGGTGATTTCCACCGGGATCAGGTCATCGCCCGCCAGGTCGGTGGCGCGCTCCAGATGCTGGTTAGCCCGCGCTTCATCGCCGCGCTGCTGGGCCGCTTCCGCCGCCAGCAGATAGTTCACCACCGGCTGTTCGGCGTGATCGGCGTTTTTCGCCATCAGCTTCTCAACCTGCTGGTAATCACCTTCGGCCAGCTTAAGCAGCGCCTGCTCGGTTTGCTTACGCGCGCGACGGCGTTTACGGCCGACAAACCAGCCGCGCGTATGCGCCCCGGTCCGGAAAATACGGCGCAGCAGCCATTCAATGGCGAACAGCACCACCATGGCGAGGATCAGGATGATCACCAGCCCGGTCACGCTGGTCTCGATATTGTAATTATCGGTCTGGATCAGGACGTAGCCCTGATGCCCGGCGATCATCGGGCCAAGCACGATCCCGGCGATCAACAGTGCGAAGAGTAAAAGAATTTTCAGCATGCGTTACTCTCCTTGCGGCGCAGCGGGGGCGGCCGGTGCTGCAGGTGCAGGCGAGGGCGCGCCGCCTGCGGAAACGGCAGGCTGCGCCATCAGATTACGCACCCGGGTCTGCATCAGTTTTTCCAGCAACGCCTGGCTCTGCAGCGTTTCCGGTACCGTCATGGTAATGCTTTGCTGACTGAGCTTATCCACCTCTTCAAGGAAGGCTTTAGTGGTGGCGTCATCGGTATCGTAATAGGCGCGTACCCAAGTCGAGACGTTATCCAGCGACTGTTTCCAGGTCTCTTCCTGATGGCGCGGCACTGCCTGCGCGGCGACCAGCAGGCGAGAGCGAATATTTTCCCGCAGATAGATATCCTGATTCGGCGCCAGCAGCGGGACCGCCGTTTCATCGCGGCGGCGCACGGTGATAAAACTGTCCATAAAATTCTGCCAGCTTTTCTGCAGATTGACGCGCCATTCGCTGATGGAGCTGGAGAGCTCATCGCTATCAGAATCCATCGGCGAATCGTCATCGTTATTATCCGCCAGCCGCAGGTTATCGATTTGGTTCGCCAGCTGATTAACCTTGAGGATCATGCCGTCGTAGTCGACCTGGTTCACCGCGGAGAGGGTGGCGATATCGTCGGTGATCGCCCGGCGGGCGCCGATCAGGCTTGGGTCATTCATGTCGGCGAGGCTGGCGTCGGCGCTTTTCAGCAGCGCGGCGGCGGTGGTGACATCCTGATCGCTCCACAGCTTACGTCCCGCCAGCTTGACGAGGAAGTCGGCCTGGGCCAGCAGCCAGGTTTTGGCGTCGCTACCGGAGATGATCGCCACTTTTTGCTGGACTTCGTCCAGCTGTTTGGCCAGCGTCTCCTGCTGATGTTTGGCTTCGTTTAGCTGCTCGGCCTGCTGTTTGATAATGCCTTCCAGTTCGCTTTTTTGGCTCTCCTGCGCTTTTTGCAGCGCTGCGACCTGGCTTGATAATTCAGAGGTGGTTTCGTTTTGACGCGAGGCCTGCTGTTTGTTCAGGCCATACAGGCCGATACCGGCGGCTATCGCAATGGCGATAGCGATCGCGCTGAGCGCCAGGCTGGTTTTGTTGCCAGCCTTCTTCTTATCAGTGTTCTCTGGCTGTGGTGTGGTCTCCACGGCCTCCCTGGTCTCTTCAACCACGGCGGATTGATTTTGTTGTTCCGTCATTATGGCTTCCAATGTTGAGAGTTATTGTAATGCGCGTAGCAGCGCATCGTTGTCGGCGCTATCGGCAACCTGAATCTCCTGCCAGCCCAGCTCCCGGGCCTGAAGGGCCAGACGTTCGCTGACAACGACAACGCGGCAGTGCAGGAGCCACCGTTCGCGATACCATTGCGGTATTAACGACCATAGCTGCTGCAGCATCTCGCCGCTGGTGACCACCAGCGTGGTGACCCCGCGAGATTGCCAGCGCATCGCTTCTTCTGCGCCATCGTAATGCTTTGCACTACGTTGATAACATTCACAAAATGTGACCCTGGCGCCGCGCTCGGTCAGCGTCGCGCCTAAGAGTTCCCGCCCACCATTGCCGCGTAAGATCAGCGCATTCTTCCCGGCAATGTTTTGTAATTCAGGTAATTGTAGCAAGACTTCGCTAATTTCCCGATCTAACGGGTAATGGATGTGCTGCCCGCTGACCGTATGCAGGGCCAGCGCCGTCGTGCGGCCAATGGCAAAATAACGCGGGGAAGTGGGCCAGGGCATACCCTGTTGCTGCAGACGGGCATGGGCGAACTCCACCGCATGCTGGGACAGCGCGAACAGCAGATCGTCAGGCCCCAGGCGGGCAAGCGCGTCGCCCAGCGCGGGAAGCTCCCGGCCGGGCGTAAATTCTATCAGCGGAAAGCTCCAGGCCACGCGTCCCATGGCCCGCAGACGGCTGACCAGCGCTTCTCCTTGCGGTAGTGGACGAGTGACCAGGATGCTCATCGTGGGGCTTCTCCATCATAAACTGCCGCGAGAATATCGCGGGCGCCGTTATCCAGGAGCTCTTCCGCCAGCGAGATGCCAAGCGCTTCGGCCTGCTCTGCTGGCCCGCGCCGTTCGCCGCGTACCATCTGCGAACCATCCGGGGCGCCAACCAGCGCCCGCAGCCACAATTCACCGTCTTTCAGTTCCGCATAGCTACCAATCGGCACCTGACAGCCGCCTTCGAGACGCGTGTTCATCGCCCGCTCGGCGCGAACGCGCACTGCCGTTTCCGTATGGTTGAGAGGCGCTAACAGCCCCTGGGTCCATGCATCGTCGAGACGACATTCGATGCCCACCGCGCCCTGGCCGACCGCCGGCAGAGATTGTTCAGGCGACAGCGGCTGGCGAATTCGCGCCTCGAGCTGCAGGCGCTTCAGGCCGGCGGCGGCGAGGATGATGGCGTCATACTCGCCGTTATCCAGCTTACTCAGTCGGGTACCGACGTTACCGCGCAGAGAGCGGATCACCAGATCCGGACGGGTGGCGGCCAGCTGGCACTGACGGCGTAAACTTGACGTGCCAACGACGCTGCCGGCCGGGAGTTCATCAATCGAGGCATAGCGATTGGAGACAAACGCGTCGCGCGGATCGTCGCGCTCGCAGATAGTCACCAGCCCCAGCCCCTCCGGGAATTCCACCGGCACATCTTTCATCGAATGAACGGCGATATCGGCGCGCCCTTCGAGCATGGCAAGCTCTAACTCTTTCACAAATAGGCCCTTGCCACCCACCTTTGCCAGGGGAGTATCAAGGATGACATCCCCGCGAGTGACCATCGGCACCAGCTCGACCTTCAGTCCGGGATGCGCTTGTTCCAGGCGCGCTTTAACATATTGCGCCTGCCATAGCGCAAGCGGGCTTTGCCGTGTGGCAATTTTCAAAACTTTGTCTAACATGCTTGTTACCGTCATTGTCGACCACTAACCATCCTAACATTGTTGTCTTACGGATGTTAGTTTTCACGGTTTATGTGGGAGATAGCTCCGGCCCACTCTTTTTTAACCTTTCATGCGCGTGGGCGGTTGCCGGAGGCGTAGTGAGGAATTTACAGGTAATAAACGGTGCTACACTTGTATGTAGCGCATCTTTCTTTACGGTCAATGAGCAAGGTGTTAAATTGATCACGTTTTAAACCATTTGTCTGTCCGCTGCTCTTCACAACCACACCGACGACGAATGGTGACGGTTTTTGTTGAAATACTGAAATCCTCCGTACTATTGTACCTCGGGTTTTTGAACATCAGGCGATATGTCTTGTACCTCTATATTGAGACACTGAAACAGAGACTGGATGCCATCAACCAACTGCGTGTGGATCGCGCGCTTGCTGCCATGGGACCCGCTTTCCAGCAGGTTTACAGTCTACTGCCAACGTTATTACATTATCATCACCCGCTGATGCCGGGTTACCTTGACGGTAACGTTCCCCGTGGCATTTGCCTCTACACGCCTGATGAAACCCAACGCCACTATCTTGAAGAACTGGAACTGCATCGCGGCATGCAGACCCAGGAGCCGCCGAAAGGCGAGCTGCCGATCACCGGCGTCTACTCGATGGGCAGTACCTCCTCCGTCGGCCAGAGCTGTTCTTCCGATCTGGATATCTGGGTATGTCACCAGGCCTGGCTGGATAGCGAAGAGCGCCAGCTGCTGCAGCGAAAATGCAGCCTGCTTGAGAGCTGGGCGGCCTCGCTCGGTGTGGAAGTCAGCTTCTTCCTGATCGACGAAAACCGTTTCCGCCATAACGAAAGCGGCAGCCTCGGCGGCGAAGACTGCGGTTCGACCCAGCATATTTTACTGCTCGATGAGTTCTACCGCACCGCGGTCCGTCTCGCCGGCAAGCGTATTCTGTGGAATATGGTGCCGTGCGATGAAGAAGAGCATTACGACGATTACGTCATGGGGCTGTATGCCCAGGGCGTGCTGACGCCAAACGAGTGGCTCGATCTCGGCGGCCTCAGTTCGCTGTCGGCGGAAGAGTACTTCGGCGCCAGCCTGTGGCAGCTGTATAAGAGTATCGACTCCCCCTATAAAGCGGTGCTGAAAACGCTGCTGCTGGAAGCCTATTCCTGGGAATACCCCAATAACCGCCTGCTGGCGAAAGATATCAAACAGCGCCTGCACGATGGCGAGATCGTCTCCTTCGGCCTCGACCCGTACTGCATGATGCTGGAGCGCGTCACCACCTACCTGCAGGCCATCGAAGATGAAACCCGTCTCGACCTGGTGCGCCGCTGCTTCTATCTGAAAGTGTGTGAAAAACTCAGCCGCGAACGCGCCTGCGTTGGCTGGCGTCGCGAAGTCGTCAGCCAGCTGGTCAACGCGTGGGGCTGGGATGAAAAGCGTCTGATGATGCTCGACAACCGCGCGAACTGGAAAATTGATGAAGTGCGCAAGGCGCACAACGAACTGCTCGATGCGATGATGCAGAGCTATCGTAATCTGATCCGCTTCGCGCGGCGCAATAACCTCAGCGTCTCCGCCAGTCCGCAGGATATTGGCGTGCTGACGCGTAAGCTGTATGCGGCTTTTGAAGCGCTGCCGGGCAAAGTGACGCTGGTGAACCCGCAAATATCGCCGGACCTGTCGGAACCGAATCTGACCTTTATCCACGTGCCGCCGGGTCGCGCCAACCGTACCGGTTGGTATCTGTACAACCGCGCGCCGGATATGGAATCGATCATCAGCCATCAGCCGCTGGAATATAACCGTTATCTTAATAAGCTGGTGGCCTGGGCCTGGTTTAACGGCCTGCTGACCTCACGCACCCGCCTGTTTATTAAGGGCAACGGCATCGTCGATCTGGCGAAGCTGCAGGAGATGGTGGCCGACGTGTCGCACCACTTCCCGCTGCGCCTGCCGGCGCCGACGCCAAAAGCGCTATACAGCCCATGCGAAATTCGCCACCTGGCGATTATCGTCAACCTCGAATATGACCCGACGGCGGCCTTCCGCAATCAGGTGGTGCACTTTGATTTCCGTAAGCTTGATGTTTTCAGCTTCGGCGAAGAGCAAAAATGCCTGATCGGCAGCGTCGACCTGCTGTATCGCAACTCGTGGAACGAAGTGCGTACCCTGCATTTCAACGGCGAGCAGGCGATGATCGAAGCGCTGAAAACGATCCTCGGTAAAATGCATCAGGACGCCGCGCCGCCGGACAGCGTGGAGGTGTTCTGCTATAGCCAGCACTTGCGCGGCCTGATCCGTACCCGCGTACAGCAGATGATCTCCGAGTGCATCGAACTGCGTCTCTCCAGTACCCGCCAGGATACCGGGCGCTTTAAAGCGCTGCGCGTCTCCGGCCAGACCTGGGGGCTGTTCTTCGAGCGTCTCAATGTTTCGGTGCAGAAGCTGGAAAACGCCATTGAATTCTACGGCGCTATCTCGCACAACAAGCTCCACGGCCTGTCGGTGCAGGTGGAAACCAATCACGTTAAGCTGCCGGCGGTGGTGGACGGCTTCGCCAGCGAAGGGATTATTCAGTTCTTCTTTGAAGACGCGGATAACAACGACAGCGGCTTTAACATCTATATTCTCGATGAGAGCAACCGCGCTGAGGTGTATCACCACTGCGAGGGCAGCAAAGAGGAGCTGGTGCGCGACGTCAGCCGCTTCTATTCGTCATCGCACGATCGTTTTACCTACGGCTCCAGCTTTATCAACTTCAACCTGCCGCAGTTCTATCAGATTGTCGAGGTGGATGGGCGCACCCAGGTGATCCCTTTCCGCACTCAGGCGATTGCCGCCGCGATACCCACCAGCCAGGACGTTACCGCCTCGCCGGTGCTGCAGCAGCGCTACTCGTAACGCTTATCGGGGCGCGCTTTCCCAGGGCGGATCAGGCGTCGCGGCTCCGTGCCTGCGTTCGTCGCCCGGCGGTACGGGCCTGGGGACTACCTGAGCCGTCGGGTAGCCCGGATAAGGCGCGATGCGCCGCCATCCGGGAAACACGTCATTAACGGAATCTCACCGTCTCACCGGCCTGCTGACTTGCCGCCTGCTCCAGCAGATCCCAGAAGGTCTCGCCGCTGCGATCGCAGATCCACTCGTCGCCTTTGAGATCGAAATGGTAGCCGCCCTGTTTGGTGGCCAGCCATACCTGGTGCAGCGGCTCCTGACGGTTAATAATGATTTTGCTGCCGTTTTCAAAGCTGATGGTCAGCACGCCGCCGTTGATTTCGCAGTCGATGTCGCTATCGCCGTCCCAGTCGTCCAGGCGTTCTTCGATGGTCATCCACAGGCTGTCGGCAAGGCGATGAAATTCACTGTCATTCATGATTCTGTCCCGCATTTTTGAGATTGGCGGCAGTATAGCGCGAAACAAAAGCGCGCGCAGTCAGATGCTAAAGGCTTGCTTTTACGCCTTCTCCTGCGATGATAGAAAGCAGAAAGAATGAATCACGGGCAACTATCAATGAAAAACGTTTTTCCTACGCTTGCCGTTTTGTTTGCGATCTTCAGCCTGACCGGCTGCGGTTTGAAAGGGCCTCTCTATTTCCCGCCGGCTGACAAAACTGCGCCGCCGCCGACCAAACCGGTTAACCCGGGCATTCAGAGCTCAACGCCGGATCGTAACGATCGTGGCGATACCGGTGGTCCGAGCCAGGTCAATTACTAACGATAACGTTCTGTTCCGCGCAACTGGAGTAGATGATGCAGTTCTCTAAAATGCATGGCCTTGGCAACGATTTTATGGTCGTTGACGCGGTAACGCAGAATGTTTTTTTCTCGCCGGAGCTGATTCGCCGCCTGGCGGATCGCCACCTTGGCGTCGGGTTCGATCAGCTGTTAGTGGTGGAGCCGCCCTACGATCCGGATCTGGATTTCCATTACCGGATCTTTAATGCCGACGGCAGCGAAGTGTCGCAGTGCGGCAACGGCGCGCGCTGTTTCGCACGCTTCGTCCGGCTGAAAGGCCTGACCAATAAACGTGACATCCGCGTGAGTACGGCCAACGGCCGTATGGTATTAAGCGTAACGGAAGACGATCTGGTGCGGGTGAACATGGGCGAGCCCAACTTCGAGCCCTCCCAGGTGCCGTTCCGCGCCAACAAAGCGGAAAAGACCTATATCATGCGTGCCGCCGAGCAGACAGTATTGTGCGGCGTGGTATCCATGGGGAACCCGCACTGCGTTATCCAGGTGGATGATGTGGATACGGCGGCGGTGGAAACCCTCGGCCCGGTAATGGAAAGCCATGAGCGTTTTCCGGAGCGCGCCAATATCGGCTTTATGCAGGTGGTTGGCCGGTCCCATATCCGTCTGCGCGTCTACGAACGCGGCGCCGGGGAAACTCAGGCCTGCGGCAGCGGCGCCTGCGCCGCGGTGGCGGTGGGGATCCAGCAGGGGCTGCTCGCTGAAACGGTACGTGTGGAATTACCCGGCGGTCGTCTTGATATCGCTTGGAAAGGCCCGGGCCAGCCGCTGTTTATGACCGGCCCGGCGGCCCATGTCTATGATGGATTTATTCATTTATGAAACCAATCGGGGAAGAACAACAGGAGGTCGCCAGCGCATTGAACGATCGCGCCGTGGTGGACTATCTGTTGCAACATCCTGAATTTTTTATTCGTAATGCCGCCCAGGTCGAACACCTCCGCGTCCCGCATCCGGTACGCGGTACGATTTCGCTGGTGGAGTGGCATATGATGCGGGCGCGTAACCATATTCATGTGCTGGAAGAGAATATGTCGCTGCTGATGGAGCAGGCGGTCGCCAATGAAAGCCTGTTCCAGCGCCTGCTGCAGCTGCAAACGCGGCTGGCGGCGGCGGAGAGCCTCGACGATATGCTCAACCGCCTTCACCGCTGGGCGCGCGAGCTGGGGCTGGCGGGCGCCACGGTGCGCCTGTTCCCTGACAGCTGGCGCCTCGGCGCGCCTTCGAAGTTTACCCATCTGGCGTTAAGCCGGCAGGCGTTTGAGCCGATCCGTATTCAACGTCTGGGCCAGGCGCGCCACTACCTTGGGCCGCTCAACGGTCCGGAGCTGTTGGTGGTGCTGCCGGAGGCGAAAGCCATTGGGTCAGTGGCGATGTCGCTGCTGGGCGGCGATAATGCCCCCGGCGTGATGCTCTTTAGCAGCCGCGATGCGCAGCATTATCAGCCAGGACAGGGGACGCAGCTGCTGCAGGAGATTGCCCAGATGCTGCCCGGCCTGCTGGAGCGCTGGATTGAACGCGCATGACCGATTCTCCTCTCTTCTCCGCCGTCGCCCGCTTTCTGCGCCACCTGGGCGTTGAACGCCAGCTCAGCCCGATCACGTTACTGAATTACCAGCGACAGCTGGACGCGCTGATCGCCCTGGCGGATGAGGCGGGTCTGAAAAGCTGGTCGCAGTGCGATGCCGCTCAGGTGCGAAGCTTTGCGGTGCGCAGTCGCCGCGCGGGGTTAGGCCCGGCGAGCCTGGCGCTTCGCCTGTCGGCGCTGCGCAGTTTCTTCGACTGGCTGGTCGGCCAGGGCGAGCTCAGCGCCAACCCGGCGAAAGGGATCGCCGCGCCGAAAATTCCCCGTCACCTGCCGAAAAATATCGATGTCGATGACGTCAATCGGCTGCTGGATATCGATCTCAACGATCCGCTGGCGGTGCGCGACCGGGCGATGCTGGAGGTGATGTACGGCGCGGGGCTGCGTTTGTCCGAGCTGGTCAACCTTGATATCAAACATCTCGATCTCGAAAGCGGCGAGGTCTGGGTGATGGGCAAAGGCAGCAAAGAGCGCCGTTTGCCGATCGGTCGCAACGCCGTGATGTGGATTGAGCACTGGCTGGATTTACGCGGCCTGTTCGGTACCGACGACGACGCGCTGTTTTTGTCGAAACTGGGCAAGCGCATTTCGGCGCGCAACGTACAGAAGCGGTTCGCCGAGTGGGGCATTAAGCAGGGGCTGAACAGCCATGTGCATCCGCACAAGCTTCGCCACTCCTTTGCCACCCATATGCTGGAGTCCAGCGGCGATCTGCGCGGTGTGCAGGAGCTGTTGGGGCATGCTAACCTCTCCACCACCCAAATTTATACCCATCTCGACTTTCAACACCTTGCCTCGGTGTACGATGCCGCGCATCCGCGCGCAAAACGGGGGAAATAATGCGTTTTTACCGACCTCTGGGCCAGATTTCCGCGCTGACGTTTGACCTGGACGATACCCTTTATGATAACCGCCCGGTAATTGACCGGACGATGCACGAGTCGCTGGCTTTTGTGCGCAGCTACCATCCGTCGCTCAGCCAGTTCGACGCCCATGAGCTTAATCAGCTGCGCCAGACGCTGCTGGCATCCGAGCCTGAGATCTATCACGACGTGACCGTCTGGCGCCACCGTGCGCTGGAGTTAGGCATGCGTAACGCCGGCCTCTCCGCCGACGCGGCGAAAGCGGGGGCCGATGCGGCGATGGAACACTTCGCCCACTGGCGCAGCCGCGTCGATGTCCCGCAGGAGACCCACGATACGCTGGCGAAGCTGGCGGAGAAGTGGCCGCTGGTGGCGATTACCAACGGCAACGCCCGACCAGAGCTGTTCGGCCTGAGCGACTATTTCCGCTTTGTGCTGCGCGCCGGGCCGGATGGCCGCTCCAAGCCGTTTGCCGACATGTACCATCTGGCGGCGGAGCGCCTGAACTTACCGCTCGGGCATATTCTGCACGTCGGCGATGACCTGACCACTGACGTCGCCGGATCGCTGCGCTGTGGCATGCAGGCCTGCTGGATCAAACCGCAAGGCGCGGACCTGATGCACACCGCGGACAGCCGCCTGCTGCCGCATATTGAAATTTCACGGTTGGCATCTCTGACCTCGCTGATATAATCACCAGTCACTCTGTATATATTAACAGGGGTTCGTGGAACCCCTTCTCTTCCGGCGGTGCCAATGGACGTTTCTTACCTGCTCGACAGCCTCAATGACAAACAGCGTGAAGCCGTAGCGGCCTCGCGCACCAACATGCTGGTGCTGGCAGGGGCGGGCAGTGGTAAGACGCGCGTTCTGGTGCACCGTATCGCCTGGCTGCTGAGCGTAGAGAACTGCTCGCCGTATTCTATTATGGCGGTGACCTTTACCAACAAAGCGGCGGCAGAGATGCGCCATCGTATCGGCCAGCTGATGGGCACCACCCAGGGCGGCATGTGGGTGGGCACCTTCCACGGCCTGGCCCACCGCCTGCTACGCGCGCACCATCTGGACGCCAACCTGCCGCAGGATTTCCAAATCCTCGATAGCGAAGACCAGTTGCGCCTGCTGAAGCGTCTGATTAAGGCGATGAACCTCGATGAGAAGCAGTGGCCGCCGCGTCAGGCGATGTGGTACATCAACAGCCAGAAAGATGAAGGGCTGCGTCCGCATCATATTCAGAGCTACGGCAACCCGGTCGAGCAGACCTGGCAGAAGGTCTATCAGGCCTATCAGGAAGCCTGCGATCGCGCCGGGCTGGTGGACTTCGCCGAACTGCTGCTGCGCGCCCACGAGCTGTGGCTGAATAAGCCGCATATCCTCCAGCACTACCGCGAGCGTTTCACCAACATCCTCGTCGACGAATTCCAGGATACCAACAACATTCAATACGCCTGGATCCGCCTGCTGGCGGGCGATACCGGCAAGGTGATGATCGTCGGCGATGACGATCAGTCGATTTACGGCTGGCGCGGCGCGCAGGTCGAGAACATTCAGCGCTTCCTTAACGATTTTCCCGGTGCGGAAACCATCCGCCTTGAGCAGAACTATCGCTCGACCAGCAACATCCTCAGCGCCGCCAACGCCCTGATTGAAAACAACAACGGTCGCCTGGGCAAGAAGCTTTGGACCGACGGCGCCGACGGCGAGCCGATCTCGCTGTACTGCGCTTTCAACGATCTCGACGAAGCACGCTTCGTGGTGAACCGGATAAAAACCTGGCAGGAGAACGGCGGGGCGCTGGAGCAGTGCGCCATCCTCTATCGCAGCAACGCCCAGTCGCGCGTGCTGGAAGAGGCGCTTCTGCAGGCCAGCATGCCGTACCGCATCTATGGCGGCATGCGCTTCTTCGAGCGCCAGGAAATCAAAGATGCGCTCTCGTACCTGCGTCTGATCGCCAACCGTAACGACGATGCGGCGTTTGAGCGCGTAGTCAATACGCCGACCCGCGGCATCGGCGACCGCACGCTGGACGTGGTGCGCCAGACGTCGCGCGATCGTCAGCTGACGCTGTGGCAGGCCAGCCGCGAGCTGCTGAAAGATAAAGCGCTGGCCGGTCGCGCCGCCAGCGCCTTGCAGCGCTTTATGGAGCTGATTGACGCGCTGGCGCAGGAGACCACCGATATGCCGCTGCACGTCCAGACCGATCGGGTGATTAAAGACTCCGGGCTGCGCGCGATGTACGAGCAGGAGAAAGGCGAGAAGGGCCAGACCCGTATTGAAAACTTAGAGGAGCTGGTGACGGCGACGCGCCAGTTCAGCTACAACGAAGAAGATGAAGATCTGATGCCGCTGCAGGCGTTCCTCTCCCACGCCGCGCTGGAAGCGGGCGAAGGGCAGGCGGACACCTGGCAGGACGCGGTTCAGCTGATGACCCTGCACTCGGCGAAAGGGCTGGAGTTCCCGCAGGTGTTCATCGTCGGCGTCGAAGAGGGGATGTTCCCGAGCCAGATGGCCCTTGATGAAGGCGGCCGCCTGGAAGAAGAGCGTCGTCTGGCCTACGTTGGCGTGACGCGCGCCATGCAGAAGCTGACGCTGACCTACGCGGAAACCCGCCGTCTGTACGGCAAAGAGGTTTACCATCGCCCGTCGCGCTTTATTGGAGAACTGCCGCAGGAGTGCGTAGAAGAGGTGCGTCTGCGGGCCACGGTAAGCCGCCCGGTAAACCATCAGCGACTGGGCGCGCCGATTGCCGAGAGCGATACCGGCTACAAATTAGGCCAGCGCGTACGACATCCGAAGTTTGGCGAAGGCACCATCGTCAACCTCGAAGGCAGCGGCGAGCACAGCCGGCTGCAGGTGGCTTTTCAGGGTCAGGGGATCAAATGGCTGGTAGCGGCTTACGCCCGGCTCGAGGAAGTGTAACTTTAAGAAAAATATCATTATTTTGTAATATTCTGCTACCTTTATACGTTAAGGCGCCTGATTTGCGCTTTCGCGTTCCGTTGCGTGTTGACGCCGATTTTGCGCTGGCGTAACATGCGCGCACGATTACGCTAAGAGGACATTCGCCTTGGACACACCCAGTAGATGCTGGCTCAACTTCCTGTCATTCAGGAACAACTCCTAAGGCTATCCTCTTATGCTGATAGCCTTAGCGGTTGTCAGCGACCTGCCCCATTCCCGTCGCGCTGAGTCAGGCTTAATGGTCTGAAACCCAATTTGTTTCTGTGTGCCCACCGAACTGTCCGATAATTTTTTTGCATTGGGAGTCCCGGTCATGCTGAGCGCATTTCAACTGGAAAACAATCGTTTAACGCGCCTGGAAGCCGATGAGATCAAGCACCTCGCCAGCTCGGTGTGGGTCGATCTGGTCGAGCCTGACGATGACGAGCGAAGCCGCGTGCAGACGGAACTGGGTCAGAACCTGGCGACGCGCCCGGAACTGGAAGATATCGAAGCCTCCGCACGTTTCTTTGAAGATGAAGACGGGTTACATATCCACTCCTTCTTCTTTTTCGAAGATGCCGACGATCACGCGGGTAACTCTACCGTGGCGTTTACTATCCGCGAAGGGCGCCTGTTTACGCTGCGCGAGCGTGAACTGCCGGCTTTTCGCCTCTACCGCATGCGCGTGCGTAACCAGACGCTGGTGGACGGCAACGCTTACGAGCTGTTGTTAGATCTGTTCGAGACCAAAATCGAACAGCTGGCGGATGAGATAGAAAACATCTACAGCGACCTGGAAAAGCTGAGCCGCGTGATTATGGAAGGCCACCAGGGCGATGAGTACGACGAAGCGCTGTCGACGCTGGCGGAACTGGAAGATATCGGCTGGAAGGTCCGCCTCTGTTTGATGGATACCCAGCGCGCGCTGAACTTCCTCGTGCGTAAGGCGCGCCTGCCGGCGGGCCAGCTGGAGCAGGCGCGGGAGATCCTGCGCGATATCGAATCCCTGCTGCCGCACAACGAATCGCTGTTCCAGAAGGTGAACTTCCTGATGCAGGCGGCGATGGGCTTTATCAATATCGAACAGAACCGCATCATTAAGATCTTCTCGGTGGTGTCGGTGGTGTTCCTGCCGCCAACTCTGGTGGCCTCCAGCTACGGAATGAACTTTGAATTTATGCCGGAGCTGCACTGGAGCTTCGGCTACCCGGGGGCGATCGTCTTTATGATGCTGGCCGGCCTGGCGCCGTATCTCTACTTCAAGCGTAAAAACTGGCTGTAGTTGTTGTGCCGGATGCGCTTCGCTTATCCGGCCTGGGTGCTGGACTTTTGTAAGCCGGATAGGGCATAGACGCTATCCGGCAATTTACTGGCTCCGACGCCCCCGTCTTTGCGTATACACCGCATCCATCACGAATATCGCCAGCGCCACCCAGATAAAGCCAAAGGTGACCATTTTATCCTTGCCCGGCACTTCGCCGTAGAACGTCACCGCCAGCAGGAACATCAGCGTTGGGCCGATGTACTGGAAAAAGCCCAGCGTGGAGAGCCGCAGACGCGTTGCCGCCCCGGTGAAGCACAGCAGAGGGATGGTGGTCACCACGCCCGCCGCCATCAGCAGCAGATTGAGCGACCAGGGGTTCTGCCCCATATGGCTGGTGGGGCTGTCGGTGATGCCGAACAGCCAAATCGCCGCCACCGGCAACAGCCACAGCGTTTCCACCAGCATGCCGGTCTGCGCATCGACAGCGATTTTCTTGCGCACCAGGCCATAAAAGGCAAAGCTGAAGGCCAGCCCAAGGCCGATAATCGGCAGCGAACCAAAGGTCCAGAGCTGTACCAGTACGCCGCAAAAGGCGAGGATCATCGCCAGCCACTGCAGGCGACGGAAACGTTCGCCAAGGAAAATCATCCCTAACAGAATGTTCACCAGCGGGTTGATAAAGTAGCCGAGACTGGCTTCCAGCATATGGTGGTTATTCACCGCCCAGATGAACAGCAGCCAGTTGCCGCCGACCAGCACCGCAGAGAGCGCCAGCAGGAAGATCTTGCGCGGCGTCTTCAGCAGCTTTTTCACCTGCGGCCACTGGCGGCTGACGCTGATGAGCGCCACCATGAAGAAGAAAGACCAGATCACGCGATGGGTCAGAATTTCATCGGCGGGAACATAGTAGATAAGTTTGAAGTACGCCGGCGCGATACCCCAGATAAAGTAGGCGGCGAGGGCCAGAATAATCCCCAACCGCGTCTGTTTCACATCCATCGGTAAAATCCATTGCCAAAGAGAGTGATGTTACTCGATTTTGGCTAATCAACCCACCATATAGGTCGCTGTTGCGCTGGCAATATATACCTGCGCTTCGTTATGCAGTTCCACACGGGCTACCGCCACTTTATTGCCGGCGCGCAGCAGGGTGCTGGTCGCGGTAAAACGTTCGCCGCGGCCCGGACGCAGGTAGTCCACGCGCAGGTCGATGGTTCCCATGCGGGAAAGCCGCTGGCGCAGCTCTTCTTCGTTGATAGTGTCATGGCGGGTAAGGGTGCTGCCAACGCAGACCAGCCCTGCGGCGACGTCCAGCGCGGAGGCGATCACTCCGCCATGCAGAATGCTTTGCGCCCAGTTGCCGACCATCATCGGCTGATTATTAAAGCTGAGCTGGGCAAACGCTTTTTCATAGCGCTCCAGTTCGAGGCCGAGGGCGCGGTTAAACGGCATGTGATAGACGAAAATCTCCCCCACCAGTTTCAGAGCTGCTTCGGCAGTAAGTTCGGACATAACACCGGTTCCATTCGTTAATAAAATGTTGATTTTATGCTTCTAAAATATTGATTTCCACTTTCGGAGTGGATTAGGGGGCAGGGGATTAATAAACAGGTAGAATGTCTTCAGGTTAAACAAAAATAAAAACTATTTATCAGGAGACCAGCATGCGTATCTCTTTGGCCTGCCTGGCGGCGCTGTGCGCGCTACCGGCTGGTGTTATGGCGCAGGATGCGTCGGTACACGACAAACCAGCAGTGCGCGGCAGTATTATCGCCAACCTGCTACAGGATCATGATAATCCTTTTCTGCTCTACCCTTATGAAAGCAACTATCTGCTCTACACGTGGACCAGCGATCTCAATAAAGAGGCGATTCGCAGCTATGACTGGGCCGAAAATGCCCGTAAAGATGAAGTGAAGTTTCAGCTGAGCCTCGCCTTCCCGCTGTGGCGCGGCATCCTGGGGGATAATTCGCTGCTCGGCGCGTCCTATACCCAGAAATCCTGGTGGCAGCTCTCCAACAGCAAAGAGTCGGCGCCGTTTCGCGAAACCAACTACGAACCCCAGCTGTTTCTTGGTTTTGCGACCGACTATCAGTTTGCCGGCTGGACGTTGCGCGATATCGAAATGGGATATAACCACGACTCGAATGGCCGTTCCGATCCCACCTCGCGCAGCTGGAACCGGCTTTATGCCCGCCTGATGGCGCAAAATGGCAACTGGCTGGTGGAAGTGAAACCCTGGTATGTGGTGGGCAGCACCGATGATAACCCGGACATCACCAAATATATGGGTTATTACCGCCTGAAGGTGGGCTACCAGCTGGGCGAGGCGATTCTCAGCGCGCAGGGGCAATACAACTGGAATACTGGCTACGGCGGGGCGGAACTTGGGGTGAGCTATCCCATCACCAAACATGTTCGCGCTTACACCCAGATCTACAGCGGCTACGGCGAATCGCTTATCGACTACAACTTTAATCAAACGCGCGTCGGCGTCGGGCTAATGCTTAACGATCTGTTTTAATCGTTGCACTCTGGCTCGCAGGCGCTGAAAATAGCGCCTGTTTTCTTTTCAGGCAAATGGGGTCAACGTGGCACAGGCGGAAGTATTAAATCAGGAATCGCTGGCTAAGCAGGTTTTACAAGAGACCTTCGGCTACCAGCAGTTCCGTCCTGGCCAGGAGACGATTATCGAGACGGCGCTCGAGGGCCGTGACTGCCTGGTGGTTATGCCGACCGGTGGCGGCAAGTCGCTGTGTTATCAGGTACCGGCGCTGGTCATGGGCGGCCTGACGGTCGTGGTCTCGCCGCTGATCTCGCTGATGAAAGATCAGGTCGATCAGCTGCTGGCCAACGGCGTGGCGGCGGCCTGTCTGAACTCGACGCAGAGCCGCGAACAGCAGCAGGACGTGATGGCCGGCTGCCGCAGCGGGCAGGTTCGTCTGCTGTATATCGCCCCGGAACGGTTGATGCTCGACAACTTCCTTGAGCATCTGGCGAACTGGAATCTGGCGATGCTGGCGGTGGACGAAGCGCACTGCATCTCTCAGTGGGGCCATGACTTCCGCCCGGAATATGCCGCGCTGGGCCAGCTGCGTCAGCGGATGCCGCAGATCCCGTTTATGGCGTTGACCGCCACCGCCGATGACACCACCCGCCGCGATATCGTCCGTCTGCTGGGACTTAACGATCCGCTGATTCAGGTCAGCAGCTTCGACCGGCCGAACATCCGCTATATGCTGATGGAGAAATTCAAGCCGCTCGACCAGCTGATGCGCTACGTCCAGGATCAGCGAGGCAAATCGGGCATTATCTACTGCAACAGCCGTTCGAAAGTGGAAGATACCGCCGCGCGTCTGCAGAGCCGCGGCATCAGCGCGGCGGCTTACCATGCCGGCCTGGAAAACGACGTGCGCGCCGACGTGCAGGAGAAATTCCAGCGCGACGATCTGCAGATTGTGGTGGCGACAGTGGCCTTTGGGATGGGCATCAACAAGCCGAACGTCCGCTTTGTGGTGCATTTTGATATCCCGCGCAATATTGAATCCTACTATCAGGAGACCGGCCGCGCCGGGCGTGACGGCCTGCCGGCGGAAGCGATGCTGTTTTACGATCCGGCGGACATGGCGTGGCTGCGCCGCTGTCTGGAAGAGAAGCCCGCCGGACCGCTGCAGGATATCGAACGGCATAAGCTGAACGCGATGGGGGCGTTTGCTGAAGCCCAGACCTGTCGTCGTCTGGTGCTGCTGAACTACTTTGGCGAAGGACGTCAGGAGCCGTGCGGTAACTGCGATATCTGTCTTGATCCGCCGAAGCAGTATGATGGCTTAATGGACGCCCGCAAGGCGCTCTCCACTATTTATCGGGTTAACCAGCGCTTCGGGATGGGTTACGTGGTGGAAGTCCTGCGTGGCGCCAACAATCAGCGCATCCGCGAGATGGGCCACGATAAGCTCCCGGTATACGGCATCGGCCGGGAACAGAGTCACGAGCACTGGGTGAGCGTGATCCGCCAACTGATTCACCTTGGGCTGGTGACGCAGAATATCGCCCAGCACTCCGCGCTGCAGCTGACCGAAGCCGCACGCCCGGTGCTGCGCGGCGACGTTCCGCTGCAGCTTGCCGTACCGCGTATCGTGGCGCTGAAGCCGAAGGCGATGCAGAAATCCTTCGGCGGTAATTACGATCGTAAGCTGTTTGCCAAGCTGCGCAAGTTACGTAAAGCGATTGCCGATGAAGAAAACATTCCCCCGTACGTGGTCTTCAACGACGCGACGCTGATTGAGATGGCGGAGCAGTCGCCGCTAACCGCTGGCGAAATGCTCAGCGTCAACGGCGTAGGGACACGTAAACTCGAGCGTTTCGGCAAGCCGTTTATGGCGCTGATCCGGTCGCATGTCGATGGCGACGATGAGTAGTCAGCTGGCTATAAAAGTGCCAGAATAGTTATCCTCTTCATTATTTTCCTGCGAGTTAACTATGCTGATGCTTTTCCTCACCGTGGCGCTGGTGCATATCATTGCGCTAATGAGCCCGGGGCCGGATTTTTTCTTTGTCTCACAAACGGCCATCAGCCGCTCGCGCAGAGAGGCGGTGATGGGCGTACTGGGGATCACCTGCGGCGTGATGATCTGGGCGGGGGTTGCGCTGCTCGGCCTGAACCTGATCCTCGCCAGAATGGCATGGCTGCACAACATCATTATGATCGGCGGTGGCTTGTACCTGTGCTGGATGGGCTATCAGATGTTGCGCGGCGCGTTGAAAAAAGAGGCGGTGTCCCCGGCAGAACCGCAGGTTGAACTGGCCCGCAGCGGACGCAGCTTCCTGAAGGGATTGCTGACCAATCTGGCGAACCCGAAAGCGATTATCTACTTCGGCTCGGTGTTCTCGCTGTTCGTCGGTGACAGCGTTGGCGCCGGCGCGCGCTGGGGCATTTTTCTGCTGATTATCATGGAGACGCTGGCCTGGTTTTTGGTGGTTGCCAGCCTGTTCGCCCTGCCGGGGATGCGCCGCGGCTATCAGCGGATGGCGAAGTGGATCGACGGTATCGCCGGCACGCTGTTTGCGGGCTTCGGCATCCACCTGATAATCTCGCGTTAACCTGCGCGATGCTCCACCCGGCTTTATCCGGGTGGAGAAAGTGTCAATGGCAAAGCCGCTGCAGCTCGTCTTCAGACAGACCGGTCATTTCCATAATCGCATCGTCATCAATCCCGCGTTTGCGCATCGCTTCGGCAACCTGCAGCAAGGCCTGATGTTTGCCTTCCTTTATACCTTGCTGTACGCCTTTCCTGATGCCTTTTTCCATACCTTCTGCGAGCCATGTTTCCGCCAGCGTCATCAGTAATCCTCCATGCTGCGGCACGCGCTGTGCCAGCCCGTATAAGAGTGCCCGAGTATCCTCGGCATCCCCTGCCTGAGCCATATAGTTTACCAATACGGTGATTTGTTGTCCGCTCATCTGCTCCAGCATTAAGAGTTGGGTCAACTTATCCAGCAATTGCGCCATGTCGCGCTGGCGGATGTGTTTTTGCACCAGCGTCAGGGCCGCCATGCTGCGGTGCTGCATAATGTCGTCGTCGGGGATCACCGTGATATCGACCAGCGGAAACGCCCCGCTATAGAGCTGGCGGGCGGTCTCGGGATCGGCGAAATTATCCAGCCAGCTCATAGACCAGGGATAGGGGCTGCGTCGTCCCTGATAGAAGAGGACCGGAATAACCAGAGGCAGCGTTTTATGGCCGCTCTCCAGATGGCGCTGCATGGCGGCGATGGCATAGCGCATTAAGCGAAAGGCCATCAGTTTATCGGGGGCGCTCTGGTGCTCGATCAGAACATGGACATACCCCTTACCGCGGGTGGTTTCCAGCGAATAGAGAATATCGCTGTAGTAGGGCCTGAGATCGTCTTCAAGAAAGCTGCCGGATTCCAGACGCAGGGTATCCAGTTTGCAGATCGCTGTTAACGACGGTGGCAGGTGGATCTCGATAAAATCGCGCGCTGTCTCTGCCCGCGACAGAAAAGTTTTAAATACCGCATCATGTGGGGTCGCCGTTTCTGCCATCGCCGTTCATCCGTGAATCACGTCTCTGGCGGCATCCTGGCACGGCGGGCTCAGCGTCGACAGCGGGCAAAAAGATTAATTTCCCGCTTTGCGCGCCGGCTCGCGCAGAGAGATGGCTTCGCCCGCCAGGCGAACCTCTCTTTGCGAGCGAGATTCCATCATTCAGGCGTGACGGGCGGAGGCAAGCAGCGCCCCAACCAGCATAAACAGTGAACCAAAGACTTTGTTCAGCGCCTTCATCTGCTTTGGCCCCTTAATCCATGCTGAAATGTGCTGTGCGAGGGTTGCATAGCCAATCATCACAATGATATCGACGACGATGGTGGTGACGCCCAGAACGAGATACTGCATCACCTGGGGCTGGTGGGGCAGGATAAACTGTGGAAACAGGGCGGCCAGAAAAACGATGCTTTTAGGATTGGTGAGATTCACGAACACCGCCCGCTGGAACAGTTTGCCGCGGGTCTGCGCCTTCGCCAGCGTATTCAGGTCGATGGCCCCTGCCGCGCGCCATTGCTGGATACCCAGCCAGATCAGGTAGGCTGCGCCGGCCCATTTCAGCACCTCAAAGGCCAGCACCGAGCGGGAGAAGAGAGTGCCGAGGCCGACGCCGACCAGCACGATATGAATGGCCAGCCCGGTCTGCAAACCGGCAATCGACGCCGCCGCGCCGCGGTAACCGTGGTTAATGGAGGTGGTCATGGTATTAATCGCTCCGGAACCCGGGGACAGGCTGAGAATGATTGATGTCAGCAGGTAGGCGAACCACCACTCAATGGTCATGAGAAACTCCCTGATTGTCTGTTTTTATGCCACAATACGCTATTGTGTCAGCATTGTGTGATACACGGCAAAAAAACGATTTTCAGCGGTTAACAGGGGTGTAAACCCGATGTTTGGGCAGAAAAAGGACTGGGAAACACGAGAAAACGCGTTTGCGGCCTTTAGCATGGGGCCGCTGACGGATTTCTGGCGACAGCGCGAAGAGGCTGAATTTAAAGGCGTCGATGATGTACCGGTACGCTTTGTTCGCTTTTGCGCGCAAAATAACGATCGGCTGGTGCTGATTTGCCCCGGGCGCATCGAAAGCTACGTGAAGTATGCTGAAGTGGCCTACGATCTCTTTCACAGCGGCTTTGACGTAATGATCATTGATCATCGCGGCCAGGGACGCTCGGGTCGTCTGCTCTCTGATACCCACCGCGGGCACGTGGTTAACTTCAGCGATTATGTTGATGACCTGGCTGCGCTCTGGCAGCAGCAGGTGGTCCCGGGCCACTGGCGAAAACGGTTTATCCTCGCTCACTCTATGGGCGGGGCGATTGCCACGCTTTTTCTGCAACGCTACCAGGCGCATTGCGATGCCATTGCGCTCTGCGCGCCGATGTTCGGGATTATCATTCGGCTGCCGGACTGGATGGTGCGGCATATTCTCGACTGGGCTGAGGGCCATCAGCGCATTCGCGAAGAGTATGCCATCGGCACCGGACGCTGGCGGGCGCTGCCTTTTGCCGTTAACGTGCTGACGCACAGTCGACAACGCTATCGTCGTAACCTGCGCTTCTATGCCGACGAGCCGCGACTGCAGGTCGGCGGCCCGACCTGGCACTGGGTGCGCGAAGGCATGCTGGCCGGTGACGAAGTGCTGGCGAATGTGGAGAAAGATACGGCCCCGACGCTGCTGCTGCAGGCGGAAGAGGAGCGGGTGGTCGATAATCTGATGCACGACCGCTATTGTGAATTACGGGCCGCCGCCGGCCATCCCTGTGAGGGCGGAAAGCCGCTCGTCATTGAAGGGGCATACCATGAGATCCTTTTTGAAAAGGACGCTATGCGCTCAGTCGCGCTCAATGCCATCGTCGAGTTTTTCAATCGACATACTTAATCCGACGATAACGCTCGTCGCCCTGCTTAGAGGTTAACTTTTTTATGTACCAGGTTGTTGCGTCTGATTTAGACGGCACGCTGCTTTCCCCCGATCATTTCCTGACCCCGTATGCCAAAGAGACGCTGAAGCTGCTTACCGCTCGTGGGATCAATTTCGTCTTCGCCACTGGCCGACACTACATCGACGTCGGGCAGATCCGCGATAATCTCGGCATCCGGTCGTACATGATCACCTCTAACGGCGCCCGCGTTCACGATAGCGATGGCCAGCAAATTTTCGCCCATAACCTCGACCGCGATATTGCCGCCGACCTGTTTGAAATCGTGCGCAACGACCCGAAAATTGTCACTAACGTCTATCGGGAAGATGAGTGGTATATGAACCGCCATCGCCCGGAAGAGATGCGCTTTTTCAAAGAGGCGGTGTTTAACTACAAGCTGTATGAGCCGGGCGAACTGGATCCGCAGGGGATCAGCAAGGTGTTCTTTACCTGTGAGGATCACGAACATTTACTGCCGCTTGAGCAGGCGATGAACGCCCGCTGGGGCGATCGCGTGAACGTCAGCTTCTCCACCTTAACCTGCCTGGAGGTAATGGCGGGCGGGGTATCGAAGGGGCATGCGCTGGAGGCGGTGGCGAAAATGCTCGGCTACAGTCTGTCCGATTGCATCGCTTTCGGCGACGGCATGAACGACGCCGAGATGCTGTCGATGGCCGGTAAAGGCTGCATTATGGCCAACGCCCACCAGCGGCTGAAGGATCTGCATCCGGAGCTGGAAGTGATCGGCAGCAACGCCGACGATGCGGTCCCGCACTATCTGCGTAAGCTGTACCTCGACTGAAAAAGATTGACGACTGGCGAATAACTGTCCAGTCGTCAACCTGACTCTTCGCTACAATGCCTGTTCTTTATCCAACGAGACGACCATTGTGGCGCTGTTAATTATCACCACTATCCTGTGGGCCTTTTCTTTCAGCCTGATTGGCGAGTACCTGGCCGGTAGCGTCGACAGCTATTTTTCGGTGCTGATGCGCGTGGGCCTGGCGGCGCTGGTGTTCCTGCCTTTCCTGCGGACGCGCGGCCAGTCTCCGCGCACGATCGTGCTCTATATGCTGGTGGGCGCGATGCAGCTTGGCATCATGTACCTGCTGGCCTTTCGCGCCTATCTCTATCTGACGGTCTCGGAATTCCTGCTGTTTACCGTGTTTACCCCGTTGTATATCACGCTGATCTACGATTTGCTCAGCGGACGTAAACCACGCTGGGGCTATCTGCTGAGCGCCGCGCTGGCGGTGCTGGGGGCGGCGATTATCCGTTACGACAAAGTCAGCGATCATTTCTGGACCGGGCTGTTACTGGTGCAGTTGTCAAACCTCTGCTTCGCCATCGGGATGGTGGGTTACAAGCGCCTGATGGAGGTGCGACCGATGCCGCAGCACAATGCCTTTGCCTGGTTCTATGTCGGGGCCTTTATCGTGGCGGTGGCGGCATGGTTTATGCTGGGCAACCCACAGAAGCTGCCGACCACCAGGCTGCAGTGGAGCGTGCTGGTGTGGCTTGGCGTCGTGGCTTCCGGGCTGGGCTACTTTATGTGGAACTATGGCGCCACTCAGGTGGATGCCGGCACGCTGGGGATCATGAATAACGTCCATGTCCCCGCCGGGCTGTTGGTTAACCTTGCCATCTGGCAGGAGCAGCCGCACTGGCCGAGCTTTATTAGCGGAGCGTTGGTGATCCTGGCCTCGCTGTGGGTCCATCGACGCTGGGTCGCTCCGCACTCCGGACAAACGGCAGATGATCGCACGCGTGGTTCCGCGCAGAGCGAATAAACGCTTCGGTGACCGGTTGACGCTGTTCGCCATCGCGAACGGCCGCGTACAGCCGGCTCCATAATCCCTCGCCCAGGGTTTTGGTCACCACCAGACCCTGGCGTTCAAAACTTTCCACCACCCAGTGCGGCAGCGCGGCGATACCCATCCGGGCTGCCACCATCTGGATCAGCAACAGCGTGTTATCGACGCTTTTCAGCTGGGGACTAATGCCGGCCGGCTGCAGGAAATGACGCCAGATGTCGAGGCGTCCGCGCTGCACGGGATAAATCAGCAGCGTTTCCGTGGCCAGATCCTCCGGCGTAATCAGCGTCTTCATGGCTAACGGGTGCTCAGGCGCCAGCACCAGGCGCACCTCATAATCAAACATTGGCGAGTAGTGCAGACCGCTGCGCGGCAGGATATCTGAGGTCATGACCAGATCCAGTTCGCCCTGCTGCAGCGCAGGCTGCGGGTCGAAGGTGACGCCGGAATGGAAGTCGACTTCCACGTGCGGCCAGCGGGCGCGGAAATTCTCCAGCGCCGGCGTGAGCCACTGAATACAGCTGTGGCATTCGATAGCCAGCCGCAGCCGGGTCTGTTGTGGTTCGTTACAGTCCTGCAGGGCGCGAGCGATCTGCGGCAGCACCTGGTTGGCCAGCTGTAAGAGGATCTCCCCTTGAGGAGTAAAACGCAGCGGCTGGCTCTTACGCACAAAGAGACGAAAGCCAAGGCGCTGTTCCAGATCGCTGAACTGGTGAGACAAGGCGGACTGGGTCTGATGCAGGGCAGCCGCTGCGCCCGCCAGTGAACCGCTGTTCCGCAACGCTTGCAGCGTTTTCAGATGTTTAATTTCGATCATGAAAGTCCTTCATTTCGCCATGAGCAATTTGCGCTTGAGGAATATACAGTAACTGCCAATTATGGATGTGTAAACATCTGGATGGCTAAATCCTTTATCTTTCGAATTTATGGTGCGTTGGCTGCACTTCCTCACCCCAGTCACTGACTTCAGTAAGCTCCTGGGGATGAGCAAGTTTGCCGCCTTCCCTAAATCCGAAATCTTTCGGATTGCAATTATGAGGCTCAAAAAATGACAATTATTAACCACACCCTCGGTTTCCCTCGCGTTGGCCTGCGCCGCGAGCTGAAAAAAGCGCAAGAGAGCTACTGGGCGGGCAATGCCACTCGCGAGGAGCTGCTGGCGGTAGGCCGGGAACTGCGCGCCCGTCACTGGGAGCAGCAGAAGCAGGCCGGTATTGACCTGCTGCCGGTGGGCGATTTCGCCTGGTACGACCATGTTCTGACCACCAGCCTGCTGCTTGGCAACGTGCCGGCTCGTCATCAGAACAAAGACGGCTCTGTCGATATCGATACCCTGTTCCGCATTGGCCGCGGCCGCGCTCCCACCGGCGAGCCAGCGGCCGCTGCGGAAATGACCAAGTGGTTCAACACCAACTATCACTACATGGTGCCAGAGTTCGTGAAGGGCCAGCAGTTCAAACTGACCTGGACCCAACTGCTGGATGAAGTGGACGAAGCGCTGGCGCTGGGCCACAAGATCAAGCCCGTGCTGCTGGGGCCGGTGACCTATCTGTGGCTGGGCAAAGTGAAAGGCGAACCGTTTGACCGTCTGAGCCTGCTGAATGACATCTTGCCGGTTTATCAGCAGGTGCTGGCCGAACTGGCGAAGCGCGGCATTGAGTGGGTGCAGATTGATGAATCGGCGCTGGTGCTGGAGCTGCCGCCAGCGTGGCTGGCGGCCTTTAAACCGGCTTATGACGCCCTGGAGGGCCAGGTCAAACTGCTGCTGACCACCTATTTTGAAGGCGTTAGCGACAATCTCGAGACCATTGCTGCGCTGCCGGTCCAGGGGCTGCACGTCGATCTGGTCCACGGTAAAGATGATGTCGCCGAACTGCATAAATGTCTGCCTGCCGACTGGCTGCTGTCCGCCGGCCTGATCAACGGGCGTAACGTCTGGCGCGCCGATCTCGCCGAAAAATATGCGCAAATTAAAAACCTCGTCGGTAAGCGCGAGCTGTGGGTCGCGACATCCTGCTCTCTGTTGCACAGCCCGATCGACCTGAGCGTGGAGACGCGCCTTGATGCGGAAGTGAAGAGCTGGTTTGCCTTCGCGCTGCAAAAATGCGGTGAGCTGGCGCTGCTGCGCGATGCGCTGAACAGCGGCGATACCGCGGCGATTACCGAGTGGAGCGCGCCAGTCCATGCCCGTCGCCATTCGACGCGCGTACACAACCCGGCGGTGGAAAAACGGCTGGCGGCGATCACCGCTCAGGACAGCCAGCGCGCCAGCCCCTATGAGGTTCGCGCTCAGGCGCAGCGTCAACGCTTTAACCTGCCGGCGTGGCCGACCACCACTATCGGGTCATTCCCGCAGACGACCGAGATCCGCGGCCTGCGCCTGGACTTCAAAAAGGGCAATCTGGACGCCAGTCATTATCGTACCGGCATTGCGGAACATATTAAGCAGGCGATCGTCGAGCAGGAGCGGTTAGGATTAGACGTACTGGTGCACGGGGAAGCCGAGCGGAACGATATGGTGGAATACTTCGGTGAGCATCTGGACGGTTTCATCTTCACGCAAAACGGCTGGGTGCAGAGCTATGGCTCCCGCTGCGTGAAGCCGCCGGTGGTGATCGGCGACGTCAGCCGTCCACAGGCGATCACCGTCGAATGGGCGAAGTACGCGCAGTCGCTGACCGACAAGCCGGTGAAAGGGATGCTCACTGGACCGGTGACGATTCTGTGCTGGTCCTTCCCGCGGGAAGACGTCAGCCGTGAAACCATCGCGAAACAGATTGCGCTGGCCCTGCGTGATGAAGTGGCGGATCTGGAAGCGGCCGGTATCGGCATCATCCAGATTGATGAGCCTGCTTTGCGCGAAGGGTTACCGCTGAAGCGCAGCGACTGGGATGCCTATCTGCAGTGGGGTGTGGAAGCCTTCCGCCTTAACGCCGCGGTGGCCAAAGACGACACTCAGATCCATACCCACATGTGCTATTGCGAGTTCAACGACATCATGGACTCCATCGCCGCGCTGGACGCCGACGTGATCACCATTGAAACCTCGCGTTCCGACATGGAACTGCTGGAGTCGTTCGAAGTGTTCGAGTATCCCAATGAAATCGGGCCGGGGGTATATGATATTCACTCGCCAAACGTACCGAGCGTGGAGTGGATCGAAGCGCTGCTGGAAAAAGCCGCGCAGCGTATCCCGGCGGAGCGGCTGTGGGTTAACCCGGACTGCGGCCTGAAAACCCGGGGCTGGCCGGAGACTCGCGCCGCGCTGGCGAATATGGTGCAAGCGGCGCGTAACCTGCGTCAATCTGCCTGATCGTCACCCGAAAAATCAAAAAGGAGGCATTTGCCTCCTTTTTTCATGCTTTGGACGATTACCCTTTTTTACCGCCATATTGAGCAAACCAGTCGAGCATCCGCTGCCAGCCGTCTTTGGCTGACTCTTCGTGATAGCTGGCGCGATAGTCGGCGTTAAAGGCGTGATCGGCTTCAGGATAGACCACGATTTCCGCCGTGGCGTTGGCCGCCCGCAGCGCCTGGCGCATGGTTTCGACGGTGTCCTGTGGAATGCTGGCGTCTTTGGCGCCGTACAGGCCGAGTACCGGGGCGTTGAGATCGACGGCGATATCCACCGGGTGTTTTGGCGAATTCAGCGATTTTTCTCCTACCAGTTTGCCGTACCAGGCTACCGCCGCCTTCAACTGCGGGTTATGGGCAGCATATAGCCAGGTGATACGTCCGCCCCAGCAGAAGCCGGTGATCAGCAGACGATGGGCATCGCCGCCATGGCGCGCCGCCCAGCTGGCGACGTGGTCGAGATCCGCCAGCACCTGCGCGTCCGGCACCTTCGTAACCAGCTCTTTAAACAGGGTCGGGATATCGTGATACTCATTCGGATCGCCCTGACGGAAGTACAATTCAGGCGCGATAGCCAGATAGCCTTCCTGCGCCAGGCGACGACAAAGATCGCGAATATGCTCATGCACGCCGAAGATTTCCTGCACCACGATGACGATCGGCAATGGGCCATCGGCGTTTTTCGGGCGGGCATGGTAAGCCGGCATGTTTTCCCCCTGAGAGGGAATAGAGGTCTCTCCGGCGACAATATGCTCTTCCGGCGTATGAACGGCGGTTGCGGCATGCGGCGAGGCTGCAGGTGCGAATCCAGGTTGCTTGGTGGTGGTCATGGTATTCTCCGTACCCTTATTTATTAGCGCATCAGTAACTATAGACCCTTTACCTTTAGTTCGGGCGGTAATAAAGCACAGTGCCTGAAAGCGGCTATCTTTTGTTCAGTGACGATGAATATAACTTGTTAATGTGATGTTTATCACTATTTACTGAAAAACAACTGCAATCATTATTGTTCTTGGTGACTAGCATCACAAAATGTTGCCAGGGGCTTCTGTACAGTACCGTTTTGCTTCTGCTGATAATTCGACCCACAGAGGAGTTTTTTATGTCCAAGTCTGATGTTTTTCATCTCGGCCTCACCAAGAACGATTTACAAGGGGCTACGCTGGCTATCGTCCCTGGCGATCCGGAGCGTGTGGAAAAGATCGCCGCGCTGATGGATAAGCCGGTTAAGCTGGCATCTCACCGCGAATTTACCTCCTGGCGCGCGGAACTGGACGGCAAACCGGTGATCGTCTGCTCCACCGGCATCGGCGGCCCGTCTACGTCTATCGCTGTGGAAGAGCTGGCGCAGCTTGGCGTGCGTACCTTCCTGCGCATTGGCACCACCGGCGCCATTCAGCCGCACATCAACGTTGGCGATGTGCTGGTGACTACCGCTTCCGTTCGTCTGGACGGCGCCAGCCTGCACTTCGCGCCGATGGAATTCCCGGCCGTCGCAGATTTCGCCTGCACCACCGCGCTGGTGGAAGCAGCGAAATCCATTGGCGCCACCACCCATATCGGCGTGACTGCTTCCTCGGATACCTTCTACCCGGGACAGGAGCGTTACGACACCTTCTCCGGCCGCGTAGTGAGCCGCTTCAAAGGCTCCATGGAAGAGTGGCAGGCGATGGGCGTGATGAACTATGAAATGGAATCCGCTACGCTGCTGACCATGTGCGCCAGCCAGGGTCTGCGCGCCGGGATGGTAGCCGGGGTTATCGTTAACCGTACCCAGCAAGAGATCCCTAACGCCGAAACCATGAAGCAAACCGAAAGCCACGCGGTGAAAATCGTCGTGGAAGCGGCGCGCCGTCTGCTGTAATTCAACGCTTTCCCTGTCAGGCCGGATCCTCCGGCCTTTTTTTTGCGTCGCCTCTCGCAGGAAATTCCTTTTAAACTGGACGTTTGTACAGCACAATTCTATTTTGTGTCATCAGGTTATCGCAGGGGGCGTCGTGGATCTCTCCATTATTATCAGCGCGGTTATCGCACTGGCTGCTGGATTAATCGTCGGCTGGCTGGCGACCAAAGCGCGCGCCGATCAAATTCGGGCCGATCTTATCGAGGAGCGGCGAGAGCTGGATATTGAGCTGAGCGCCGCCCGTCAGCAGCTGGTACAGGAAGCCCACTGGCGTGAAGAGTGCGAGCTGCTGAACAACGAGCTGCGCAGCCTGCGGGATATCAATACCTCGCTGGAGGCCGATCTGCGGGAGGTTACCACCCGGCTCGAATCCACCCAGCTGCATGCGGAAGATAAGATCCGCCAGATGGTGAACAGCGAGCAGCGCCTGAGCGAGCAGTTTGAAAACCTCGCCAACCGCATTTTCGAACACAGCAACCGACGCGTCGATGAGCAAAATCGCCAGAGCCTGCATGGCCTGCTGACCCCGCTGCGCGAACAGCTGGACGGGTTCCGCCGCCAGGTGCAGGAGAGCTTCGGCCAGGAGGCGCGGGAAAGGCACACCCTGGCGCATGAGATCCGCAACCTGCAGCAGCTGAACGCGCAGATGGCGCAGGAGGCGCTGAACCTGACCAAAGCGCTGAAGGGCGATAACAAAACTCAGGGCAACTGGGGGGAAGTGGTTCTCACCCGCGTGCTGGAAGCCTCCGGCCTGCGGGAAGGCTATGAGTACCAGACCCAGGTCAGCATCGAGACCGACAACCGCTCGCGGATGCAGCCGGACGTCATCGTGCGCCTGCCGCAGGGTAAAGACGTGGTTATCGACGCCAAAATGACCCTTGTCGCCTATGAGCGCTATTTCAACGCCGAGGATGACTACACCCGCGAAGTCGCGCTGCAGGAGCACCTTGCCTCGGTGCGTAATCATATTCGCCTGCTGGGACGCAAGGATTATCAGCAACTGCCGGGCCTGCGCTCCCTCGACTATGTGCTGATGTTTATTCCCGTCGAGCCGGCATTTCTGCTGGCCATTGATCGTCAACCCGAGCTCATCAGCGAGGCGCTGCAAAATAATATTATGCTGGTCAGCCCGACGACGCTGCTGGTGGCCCTGCGCACCATCGCCAATCTGTGGCGTTATGAGCACCAGAGCCGCAACGCGCAGAAGATCGCCGAGCGGGCGGGGCGCCTTTACGACAAAATGCGCCTGTTTGTGGACGATATGTCCGCTATCGGCCAGAGTCTGGATAAAGCGCAAGAGAACTATCGCCAGGCGATGAAAAAGCTCGCTTCCGGGCGCGGTAATCTGCTGGCTCAGGCGGAGGCTTTTCGCGGGTTGGGCGTGGAGGTCAAGCGCGGGATTAATCCTGATTTAGTCGAACAAGCCACTGCTCAGGACGATCAATATCGTCTCGAAGAGGAGGATAACCTGCCGGAAAATGACGCATTTTCGCCCGACTCTGCCGAGGCGGTGCGCAGCCGGGAGGCGGCTCCGCCACGCTGAAACGTATGGGAAATGCGCTGAGTCTGATACACTCAGTGAACATTTTCTTGAAAAGCAAGCAGGCATAAAGATGGTTGAGGATTCACAAGAAACGACGCACTTTGGCTTTCAGACGGTCGCTAAAGAGCAGAAAGCGGACATGGTGGCGCATGTATTCCATTCTGTCGCCGCAAAGTATGATGTGATGAATGACTTAATGTCGTTTGGTATCCATCGTTTGTGGAAGCGTTTCACCATCGACTGCAGCGGTGTACGTCGCGGGCAGACCGTGCTGGATCTGGCGGGGGGTACCGGTGATTTGACGGCTAAGTTTTCCCGTCTGGTAGGGGAAACCGGCCGCGTTATGCTTGCTGATATCAATGATTCAATGCTCAAAATGGGCCGCGAAAAGCTGCGCAATATCGGCATCGTGGGTAACGTTGAGTATGTTCAGGCCAACGCGGAAGCCCTGCCGTTTGCTGATAATACCTTTGACTGCATCACCATCTCTTTCGGTCTGCGTAACGTGACCGACAAAGAAAAAGCGCTGCGTTCGATGTACCGCGTGCTGAAGCCGGGCGGACGTCTGCTGGTGCTGGAGTTTTCTAAACCCATTATTGAACCGCTGAGCAAAGCCTACGACGCTTACTCCTTCCATATCCTGCCGAAGGTGGGCGAGCTGGTGGCAAAAGACGGCGACAGCTATCGCTACCTGGCGGAGTCGATCCGTATGCATCCGGACCAGGAATCCCTGAAAGGGATGATGCAGGATGCAGGCTTCGAAAGCGTGGACTACTACAACCTGACGGCAGGTATCGTTGCTTTGCATCGCGGTTACAAGTTCTGACAGGAGGGACGCTATGCCTTTCACACCCCTGGTGACCGCTGGCATTGAAACGGCGCTGAATACTTTCCTCTGGCGCGACAAAGCGCTAAAACCCGCCCGCCAGCGCCTGCTGGGCAAGGTATTGCGGGTACAGCTGCAGGACTTCTCCACGCCCGTGGTGCTGGTGTTCAGCGAACGCCAGGTGGATGTCCTGAGCGCCTGGGAGGGAGAGGCCGACTGCACCGTGATTACCCGGCTCAGCGTACTGCCAAAACTGCGCAACCGTCAGCAGCTCACGGCGCTTATCCGCAGCGGCGAGCTGGAAGTGCAGGGCGATCTGCAGGTGGTGCAGAACATGGTCACCCTGTGCGATCTGGCGGAGTTCGATCCCGCTGAACTGCTGGCGCCTTACACCGGCGACATCGTGGCCGAAGGCGTCGGTAAAGTTCTCCGCGGCGGCGCTCAGTTTTTACTGAAAGGGGCGCAGCGCCAGCAGCGCTATGTCGCGGAAGCGATCACTGAAGAGTGGCGCCTGGCGCCGGGGCCGCTGGAGCTGGCCTGGTTTGCTGAAGAGACGACGGCTATTGAACGCGCGCTGGCCGCACTGGAAAAACGGCTGGAAACGCTGGAGGGCAAATGACGCCAGGAGAATTACGGCGCCTGTATTTCATCGTCCACACCTTTTTGAGCTACGGGCTCGATGAGCTCATCCCCAAAATGCGGATCACGCTGCCGCTGCGTATCTGGCGGCGGATGCTGTTCTGGATGCCAAACCGCCATCAGGATCAACCCCTTGGCGCCCGTCTGCGGCTGGCGCTTCAGGAGCTGGGGCCGGTGTGGATTAAATTCGGCCAGATGCTTTCCACGCGGCGGGATCTCTTTCCGCCGCATATTGCCGATCAGCTGGCGCTGTTGCAGGACCGCGTGGCGCCCTTTGACGGGAAGCTCGCGCAGCAGCAGATAGAGAAAGCGATGGGTGGCCTGCCGGTGGAGGCCTGGTTTGATGATTTCTCCGTTGAGCCGTTAGCCTCGGCGTCTATCGCCCAGGTGCATACCGCGCGTCTGAAAGAGAACGGCAAAGAGGTGGTGATCAAGGTTATCCGTCCGGATATTTTGCCGATCATTAAAGCGGACATGAAGCTCATCTACCGCCTGGCGCGCTGGGTGCCGCGTCTGCTGCCTGACGGCCGCCGTCTGCGCCCGCAGGAGGTGGTTCGTGAGTATGAAAAAACGCTGCTGGACGAGCT
The DNA here is from genome assembly GCF_019753495.1 of Klebsiella sp. TF21-TM. NCBI lineage: Bacteria > Pseudomonadati > Pseudomonadota > Gammaproteobacteria > Enterobacterales > Enterobacteriaceae > Klebsiella > Klebsiella sp. TF21-TM. Next base: position 69,463 of record NZ_JAIJYL010000025.1, read on the forward strand.
GAACCTGCTGCGGGAATCCGCTAACGCCATTCAGCTGCGGCGTAATTTCGAAGACAGCCCGATGCTGTATGTGCCGGAAGTGTACCCCGACTACTGCAGCGAAAGCATGATGGTGATGGAGCGCATCTACGGCATTCCGGTGTCCGACGTCGAGGCGCTGGAGGCTCAGGGAACCAACCTGCAGCTGCTGGCGGAGCGGGGCGTGCAGGTCTTCTTCACCCAGGTGTTCCGCGACAGTTTTTTCCATGCTGATATGCACCCTGGCAACATATTCGTCAGCTACGAGCACCCGGAAGATCCGCAGTATATCGGTATCGATTGCGGCATTGTCGGCTCGCTGAACAAAGAAGATAAGCGCTATCTGGCGGAAAACTTTATCGCCTTTTTCAACCGCGATTATCGTAAGGTTGCCGAGCTGCACGTCGACTCCGGTTGGGTTCCGCCGGACACTAATGTTGAAGAGTTTGAGTTCGCGATCCGCACGGTCTGCGAGCCCATCTTTGAGAAGCCGCTGGCGGAGATCTCCTTCGGCCACGTGCTGCTTAATCTGTTCAACACCGCGCGGCGCTTCAATATGGAAGTCCAGCCGCAGCTTGTTTTGCTACAGAAGACATTACTTTACGTAGAAGGGGTAGGCCGGCAGCTCTATCCTCAGTTAGACTTGTGGAAAACGGCGAAGCCTTTCCTTGAGTCGTGGATCAAAGATCAGGTCGGTATTCCGGCGCTGGTGCGCGCGTTTAAAGACAAAGCGCCGTTCTGGATCGAAAGAATGCCTGAAATACCTGAGCTGGTGTATCAGAGCCTGCAGCAGAGCAAACAGCTGCAGACCAGCGTCGATACTATCGTGCGGGATATGCATGTGCGTCATGTGCGCCAGGGCCAATCCCGTTATCTGTTTGGTATAGGCGCGGTTTTATTGCTCAGTGGTACGCTGCTCTTTATCCATCGCCCTGAGTGGGGAATGATGCCCGGCTGGCTGATGGCCGGCGGTGTCGTGACCTGGCTGATTGGCTGGCGAAAAACCCGCTGATCGGTTCGCCACTTCATGACGCAGGCTTATTTGCGCAAAATCATGCCGGTGGCCTGACGGCGAGGCGGCTGGCAGGATGGCGTGTATAATGCGTCCACATAATTCATCATCTGTCATAGGGGAACGTGTATGGGTGGTATCAGTATTTGGCAGTTATTAATTGTTGTCGTCATCGTAGTTCTGCTTTTCGGGACGAAGAAGCTGAGCTCACTGGGGTCAGACTTAGGGGCATCCATCAAAGGCTTTAAAAAAGCCATGAGTGATGATGATAAACCCGAAAAGTCGGCGCCAGACGCAGATTTCACGGCGAAAACTATCGCCGACAAACAGGATGATGCAAAAAAAGACGAGACAAAACGCCACGACAAAGAGCAGGTGTAACTCGTGTTCGATATTGGTTTTAGTGAACTACTGCTGGTGTTTGTAATTGGCCTCATTGTTCTGGGGCCACAGCGGCTTCCCGTCGCGGTTAAAACGGTGGTTGGCTGGATCCGTACGCTACGGTCGCTGGCGACCACGGTGCAGAATGAGCTGGCTCAGGAGCTAAAACTGCAGGAGTTCCAGGAGAGCCTCAAGAAGGTGGAAAAGGCCAGCCTGAATAACCTGACGCCGGAGCTGAAAGCCTCTATGGACGAGCTGCGCGAGGCCGCGGAGTCGATGAAGCGCTCCTATAGCGCCCACGATCCGGAAAAGGCCAGCGACGAAGCGAATACCATCCATAATCCGGTGGTGAAAGGCAGCGAAGCGCAGCGGCAGGACGTCACGCCGGCGACGGCCGAACATCAGGCCAGCGCTCCGGCTCATGCGCCAGAGCCCGTGGCCGACGAGCAACCCGCTTCACCGGCAGAGAAAACATCCGCTACGGCGGCTGCCCCCCATTCTTCCCCCGCATCGAGTGATAAACCGTAAACATGGGCGTAGACGATACACAACCGCTAATTTCGCATCTGATTGAGCTGCGCAAGCGTCTGCTCAACAGCATCATTGCTATCCTGGTGATCTTCCTGGCGCTGGTCTATTTCGCCAATGATATCTATCAGCTGGTCTCGGCCCCGCTTATCAGCAAGATGCCGGTAGGCGCGACGATGATCGCCACCGATGTCGCTTCACCTTTCTTTACGCCGATAAAGCTGACCTTTATGGTGTCGGTGATCCTGTCGGTGCCGATTATTCTGTATCAGGTATGGGCCTTCGTCGCGCCGGCGCTGTATAAGCACGAGCGCCGGCTGGTGGTGCCCTTGCTGGTCTCCAGCACGCTGCTGTTCTATATCGGCATGGCTTTCGCGTATTTTGTCGTGTTTCCGCTGGCGTTCGGCTTTCTGACCCATGCTGCCCCGGAGGGGGTGCTGGTCTCGACCGATATCCGCAGCTATCTCGACTTCGTGATGGCGCTGTTTATGGCGTTCGGGGTCTCTTTTGAGGTGCCGGTCGCCATTGTGCTGCTCTGCTGGATGGGCGTCACTACGCCGGAAGAGCTGCGCAAAAAACGGCCGTATGTGCTGGTGGGCGCCTTCGTGGTGGGCATGCTGCTGACGCCGCCGGACGTGTTCTCGCAGACGCTGCTGGCCATTCCGATGTACTGTCTGTTTGAAGTCGGGGTGTTCTTCGCCCGCTTCTACACCGGGAAGCGTCTGACGCGCGATGACGATGCCGCGGCCGAAGCTGAAGCCGCTGAGCACAGAGAAGAGTAATACCGCCAACCGCCCGTCAGGGCGGTTGTCATATGGAGCGATCATGTTTGATATCGGCGTTAATCTGACCAGTTCGCAGTTTGCCCGCGACCATGATGAGGTGGTGGCGCGCGCCCGGTCGGCGGGGGTCCACGGCATGCTGCTGACCGGCACAAATTTGCCGGAGAGCCAGCAGGCGCAGAGAATGGCGAGCCATTACGCCGGCTGCTGGTCCACGGCGGGGGTTCATCCCCATGACGGCAGCAGCTGGACGCCAGCGGTCGCCGAGGCGATTTATGTCCTTGCCCGCGAGCCGCAGGTGGTGGCGATAGGGGAATGTGGTCTGGATTTTAATCGTAATTTCTCCACGCCGCAGGAGCAGGAGGCGGCATTCAGCGCCCAACTGGCGCTGGCCGCCGAGCTGTCGATGCCGGTGTTTTTACACTGCCGCGACGCCCACGACCGGTTTCTGACGCTACTTAAACCCTGGCTTGGGAAGATCCCGGGCGCGGTGCTGCACTGCTTTACCGGCAGCCGCAGCGAGGTGCAGGAATGTCTGGATCTGGGGCTGTATATCGGCATTACCGGTTGGGTGTGCGATGAGCGACGCGGGCTCGAGCTGCGAGAGCTACTGCCGGCGATCCCGGCGGAACGTCTGCTGCTGGAGACCGATGCGCCCTATCTGCTGCCGCGCGACCTCAAGCCGAAACCCGCCTCGCGTCGTAACGAGCCCGCGTATTTGCCGCATATCCTGGCCAGCGTCGCGGCCTGGCGCGGCGAGGAGGCGCAGTGGCTTGAGGCGCAAACGGACGCAAACGTCAGAGCGCTGTTTGGCGTCGACGTTATCGGCGCTTAGATTTTCTGGAAATCGGTGTTTTTTACGCTCTGCAGGACTTGCTTATTCAGCAGGTTTAACAGCAACATAGAGCGTGCTTCACCGTCCGGCTCGGTAAAGATAGCCTGTAAGCCTTCGAACGCGCCGTCGGTGATCAGTACGCTATCGCCCTCATGCGGCGTTTCCGGGTCGGTGATGCCTTCCGGTTTATAGATAGAGAGCTGATGGATGACCGCCGAAGGGACGATAGCGGGTAGGGCGCCAAAGCGCACGAAGTTGTTAACCCCGCGGGTGGCGCTGATGGTGGTGGTATGAATCACCTCTGGATCGAACTCAATAAACAGGTAGTTCGGAAACAGCGGTTCGCTGACCATGGTGCGTTTACCGCGAATGATTTTTTCCAGCGCAATCGTCGGCATCAGGCAGTTAACTGACTGACGTTCCAGATGTTCCTGGGCTCGTTGTAGCTGCCCACGTTTGCAATACAGTAAGTACCAGGCTTGCATAATGACTCATTCCACTTCTAATAACGGCAAGCATAACAAATGGCTGGTGTAATCGCGAAAGCCATTATAATTGAAATCCAAATTTCAGCGTTCTTTCACGCTAATTTAACAAAATTACAGCATCTCGCCGTTGAACACCGTATAATTAGCCGCCTGTAGAGAGGTCAATAACACTTTCATGAAATATCACGATCTTCGCGACTTTCTGACACTCCTGGAACAACAGGGCGAACTAAAACGTATCACTCTGCCGGTCGATCCCCACCTGGAAATCACCGAAATTGCCGACCGCACCCTGCGCGCTGGCGGTCCGGCGTTGCTGTTTGAGAATCCGAAAGGCTATAGCATGCCGGTGCTGTGCAACCTGTTCGGCACGCCGCGGCGCGTGGCGCTGGGGATGGGTCAGGAGGACGTCAGTTCGCTACGCGAGGTGGGTAAGCTGTTAGCCTTTCTGAAAGAGCCTGAGCCGCCCAAAGGTTTCCGCGATCTGTTTGATAAGCTGCCGCAGTTTAAACAAGTGCTGAATATGCCGACCAAACGTCTGCGCGGCGCCCCATGCCAGCAAAAAATCATCCAGGGCGATGACGTCGACCTGAGGAAAATCCCGATTATGACCTGCTGGCCAGACGATGCCGCGCCGCTGATCACCTGGGGGCTGACGGTGACCCGCGGGCCGCACAAAGAGCGGCAGAACCTGGGGATTTATCGCCAGCAGCTGATTGGCAAAAACAAACTGATTATGCGCTGGCTGTCTCATCGCGGCGGCGCACTGGATTTCCAGGAGTGGAGCGCGGCGCGTCCGGGCGAACGCTTCCCGGTTTCTGTGGCGCTCGGCGCCGACCCAGCGACCATTCTTGGCGCGGTGACCCCGGTGCCGGATACGTTGTCGGAATATGCCTTTGCCGGGCTGCTGCGCGGCACCAAAACCGAAGTGGTGAAATGCGTCTCGAACGATCTTGAAGTGCCAGCCAGCGCAGAGATTGTGCTGGAAGGTTATATCGAGGCCGGGGAGATGGCGCCGGAAGGTCCGTATGGCGACCATACCGGCTACTACAATGAAGTAGACCAGTTCCCGGTGTTTACGGTCACCCATATTACCCAACGTGAAGACGCGATTTATCATTCGACCTATACCGGCCGTCCGCCGGATGAGCCTGCGGTGCTGGGCGTGGCGCTGAATGAAGTCTTCGTCCCGATCCTGCAAAAACAGTTTCCGGAAATCGTCGATTTCTATCTGCCGCCGGAAGGGTGCTCCTACCGCCTGGCGGTGGTGACGATGAAAAAACAGTATGCAGGCCATGCCAAGCGCGTGATGATGGGCGTCTGGTCGTTCCTGCGCCAGTTTATGTATACCAAATTCGTGATTGTCTGCGATGACGATGTCAACGCCCGCGACTGGAACGATGTGATTTGGGCGATCACTACCCGTATGGACCCAGCTCGTGATACGGTACTGGTAGAGAATACGCCAATTGATTATCTGGATTTTGCCTCGCCGGTTTCCGGCCTGGGTTCAAAAATGGGGCTGGATGCCACCAATAAATGGCCTGGCGAAACCCAGCGTGAATGGGGTCGCCCAATCAAAAAAGATCCTGCCGTCACGGCGCGCATTGACGCCATCTGGGATGATCTGGCCATCTTTAAACAACAGTAAGCGGGGCTAACGCCGCTGTTTTGCTCTATAGACCCGACAGAGGGGACGCATGACAACCTTAAGCTGTAAAGTGACCTCGGTGGAGGCGATTACCGATACCGTGTATCGTGTTCGATTAGTACCGGAAGCGGCATTCTCTTTCCGCGCTGGCCAGTATCTGATGGTGGTAATGGATGAGCGCGACAAACGCCCATTCTCCATGGCCTCCACGCCGGCGGAACAGGAATTTATCGAACTGCATATCGGCGCCTCGGAGCTCAATCTGTACGCGATGGCGGTCATGGATCGCATCCTGAAAGAGCGCGAAATTGAGGTTGATATCCCGCATGGCGAAGCCTGGCTGCGTGAAGATGAAGACCGCCCGCTGATTTTGATTGCCGGCGGCACCGGCTTCTCTTATGTGCGTTCTATTCTGCTGACCGCGCTGTCACGCAATCCTCAGCGCGATATCGCGATTTACTGGGGCGGCCGCGAGACCAAACATCTGTACGATCTGGCTGAGCTGGAAGCCTTGAGCGTCAAACATCCGAATCTGCGTATTGAGCCGGTGGTTGAGCAGCCGGAAGAGGGCTGGCGTGGGCGTTCCGGCACCGTGCTGACCGCGGTGCTGCAGGATTACGGTACCCTGGCCGATCACGATATCTATATTGCCGGGCGTTTTGAGATGGCCAAGATTGCTCGCGACCTGTTCTGCAATGAACGCGGCGCGCGCGAAGATCGCCTGTTTGGCGACGCGTTTGCTTTTATCTGATATCTGCAAATAAAAAACCCGCCCCTGACAGGCGGGAAGAACGGCAACTAAACTGTCTCTCTTCGCCAATGACGTCATAACAGCGTCGGCTGCGCTCGCTCACCCGAATCACTTACTTCAGTAAGCTTATCGGGATTCGCTCGCTTGCCGCCTTGTTCTGACGCCATTGGCTGTGAGATACCCTTTTGTAAATTTACACCCGCTCAAACACGGTGGCGATCCCTTGTCCCAGGCCAATGCACATGGTGGCGAGGCCGAACTGGGCATCTTTACGCTCCATCTGATTGATCAACGTGGTGCTAATACGCGCCCCGGAACAACCCAGCGGATGACCGAGCGCGATCGCCCCGCCGTTAAGGTTGATCTTCTCATCGATCTGCTCCATCAGGCCCAGATCTTTAATGCACGGCAGGATCTGCGCGGCAAAGGCCTCATTCATTTCAAAGACGTCGATATCGCTGGTGGATAAGCCCGCTTTTTTCAGCGCCAGCTTCGAGGCGGGAACCGGGCCATAGCCCATAATGGACGGGTCGCAGCCGACCACCGCCATCGAACGGACGCGGGCGCGTGGCTTCAGCCCCAGTTCGCGGGCGCGACTTTCGCTCATCAGCAGCATCGCCGCCGCGCCATCGGAAAGGGCGGAAGAGGTACCCGCCGTTACCGTACCGGTCACCGGGTCAAACGCCGGCCTCAGGGTAGACAGCGTCTCGACGGTGGTTTCCGGGCGGATCACTTCGTCATAGTTAAAGGACTTCAGTACGCCATCGGCATCGTGGCCGCCGGTGGGGATAATCTCGGCTTTGAATGCGCCGGACTGGGTCGCAGCCCAGGCGCGGGCGTGGGAGCGCGCGGCGAACTGATCCTGCATTTCCCGGCTAATGCCGTGCAGACGCGCCAGCATTTCAGCGGTCAGCCCCATCATCCCTGCCGCCTTCGCCACGTTGCGACTCAGGCCCGGGTGGAAATCGACGCCGTGGCTCATCGGCACATGGCCCATGTGCTCCACGCCGCCAATCAGGCAAACGCTGGCATCGCCGGTCATGATCATGCGTGCGGCATCGTGCAGCGCCTGCATGGAAGAACCGCACAGACGGTTAACCGTGTTTGCCGGTACCGAATGCGGGATCTCCGCCAGCAGCGCCGCGTTACGGGCGATGTTAAAACCCTGCTCGAGGGTTTGCTGCACGCAGCCCCAGTAGATATCGTCTATTGCGCTTGCCTCAAGCGACGGGTTGCGCGACAGCAGGCTACGCATCAGGTGCGCGGAGAGGTCTTCCGCGCGCACGTGGCGAAATGCGCCGCCCTTTGAACGGCCCATCGGGGTGCGAATAGCATCGACAATGACAACCTGTTCCATTGTGACTCCTTAAGCCGTTTTCAGAGCGCCAACCGGACGGGCTGGCTCTACCTGGGGATAATACGCTTCGTTATGGCGCGCTTTGTCACGCAGACCGGCAGGGACTTCATACAGCGGCCCAAGGTGCTGGTACTGCTGCGCCATATCGAGATACTTCGCGCTGCCGATGGTATCCAGCCAGCGGAAGGCGCCGCCGTGGAACGGAGGGAAGCCGAGGCCGTATACCAGCGCCATATCCGCTTCCGCCGGGCTGGCGATAATGCCTTCTTCCAGGCAGCGGACGACTTCGTTAACCATCGGGATCATCATGCGGGCGATAATCTCTTCATCGCTGAAATCGCGCTTCGGCTGGCTGACGTCGGCCAGCAGGCTGTCGACGGCGGCATCTTCTTCTTTCTTCGGCTTACCTTTGCTGTCGTCTTTATAGCGCCAGAAGCCGAGGCCGTTCTTCTGGCCGAAACGGTTGGCGTCAAACAGGGCGTCTATAGCGTCGCGATAATCTTTCTGCATCCGCTGCGGGAAGCCCGCCGCCATGACCGCCTGAGCATGGTGCGCGGTGTCGATGCCGACCACGTCCAGCAGATAGGCCGGGCCCATCGGCCAACCAAACTGTTTCTCCATCACTTTGTCGACTTTGCGGAAATCCGCCCCGTCGCGCAGCAGCTGGCTGAAGCCGGCGAAGTAGGGGAACAGCACGCGGTTGACGAAGAAACCGGGACAATCATTGACCACGATTGGCGTCTTGCCCATTTTGCTGGCCCAGGCGACGACTTTGGCAATGGTATTATCCGAGGTTTTTTCGCCGCGGATCACTTCTACCAGCGGCATGCGATGCACCGGGTTAAAGAAGTGCATGCCGCAGAAATTTTCCGGGCGCTGCAGAACGCTGGCCAGCTCGCTGATGGGGATCGTTGAGGTGTTGGACGCCAGCACGGTATCCGGGCGGATTTTATCTTCCGTTTCCGCCAGCACCGCTTTCTTCACTTTCGGGTTTTCCACCACCGCTTCAACGACCACGTCCACGCGATCAAAACCGCTATACTCCAGCGTCGGCTGAATGGTGCTTATTACTCCGGCCAGCTTCAGACCGTCGATTTTGCCGCGTTCCAGCTGTTTATTCAGTAGCTTCGCCGCTTCGGTCATGCCGAGCGTCAGCGATTTATCGTTGATGTCCTTCATGATGACCGGCACGCCTTTCCACGCCGACTGATAAGCGATGCCGCCGCCCATAATGCCCGCGCCCAGGACGGCGGCCTGCTTCGGCGTTTCGACATCTTTGGTCAGTTTTTTCGCTTTCGCTTTGACGTACTGGTCGTTGAGGAAGATACCGACCAGCGCGCGGGCCTCATTGGTATGAGCCAGCGGGACAAAGCTTTTATTTTCCAGCACCAGGGCCTCTTCACGACCAAGACGCGCGGCGGCTTCAATGGTTTTCACCGCGGTGATCGGCGCCGGATAATGCTTCCCGGCGGTTTGCGCGACCATGCCTTTGGCGATGGTGAAACTCATCGTCGCTTCAATTTTGCTGAGCTTCAGCGGCTCCAGCTTCGGTTGACGTTTCGCTTTCCAGTCCAGGTCGCCCTGAATCGCCTGGCGCAGGATCGCCAGCGCGCCGTCGCGCAGTTTGTCGGCAGCAACTACGCCATCCACCAGGCCGATTTTCAGCGCTTGATCGGCACCGACATCTTTCCCGGCAGCAATGATCTCCAGCGCGCTGTCGGCGCCGAGCAGGCGCGGCAAACGGACTGAGCCGCCGAAGCCTGGCATAATGCCGAGTTTGGTTTCCGGCAGACCAATGCGCAGATCCGGCGTCGCCAGGCGATAATCGGTCGCCAGGACGCATTCACAACCGCCGCCCAGCGCGTAACCGTTGACGGCGGAGACAGTGGGGACCGGAAGATCTTCCAGACGGTTGAAGACGCTGTTAGCAAAATGCAGCCATTGGCTTAACTGCTCCTCAGGGACCAGGAACAGTGAGAGGAATTCCGTAATATCCGCGCCGACGATAAACGCCGCTTTTTCAGAGCGCAGCATCAGGCCTTTGAGATCGTTTTGTTTTTCCAGTACGTCCAGCGCATGACCGAGGCTGGCTACGGTTGCGGTATCAAGCTTGTTGACCGAACCTGGGGCATCGAACACCAGTTCGGCGATGCCATCTTCCAGCCAGTCGAGGTACAGGGTGTCGCCTTTGTAGAGCATGTCAGTCTCCTGAATCCAGCAATATGATCTGGTCATACCAGATGAAACGGAGTGTGGAATTTATGTTAAAGAATTGCAAATTACTCTTTAAATAATTGCTGGTCGGATCACATCCGGCGGAAATCACCCGCACGCAGGTCGATGTGCTAAGATGCGGAGTATCACGATCCCATAAAAGCAAAGGACAAAAGATGGAATCCCTGGCCGCGCTCTATAAAAATCATATTGTTACCCTACAAGAACGTACCCGCGACGTCCTGTCCCGTTTTCAGATGGATGCTCTGCTGATTCACTCCGGCGAGCTGGTTAACGTCTTCCTTGATGACCATCCGTACCCGTTCAAGGTCAATCCGCAGTTCAAAGCCTGGGTGCCGGTGACTCAGGTGCCTAACTGCTGGTTGCTGGTGGACGGTGTGAATAAACCGAAGCTGTGGTTCTATCTGCCGGTTGATTACTGGCATAACGTTGAGCCGCTGCCAACCTCGTTCTGGACCGAAGAGGTCGATGTGGTCGCGCTGCCGAAGGCAGATGGCATCGGCAGCCATCTGCCTGCCGCTCGCGGAAATATTGGTTATATCGGGCCGGTGCCGGAGCGCGCGCTGGGTCTGGGAATCGCCGCGGATAAGATCAACCCGAAAGGGGTTATCGATTATCTGCATTACTACCGGGCTTACAAAACCGATTACGAGCTGGCCTGTATGCGTGAAGCGCAGAAGTCGGCGGTGAATGGTCATCGTGCGGCCTATGAAGCTTTTCAGTCCGGGATGAGCGAATTCGATATCAATCAGGCCTATCTTACCGCAACCGGTCACCGCGATACCGACGTGCCTTACAGCAACATCGTGGCGCTGAACGAGCATGCTTCTGTCCTGCACTACACCAAACTGGACCACCGCGCTCCGGCGGAAATGCGCAGCTTCCTGCTCGACGCCGGTGCGGAATATAACGGCTATGCTGCGGATCTGACGCGGACCTGGGCGGCACACGGCGATAACGATTTCGCCCATCTGATTAAAGACGTTAACGACGAGCAGCTGGCGCTGATTAGCACCATGAAAGCCGGGACTCGCTACGTCGATTACCATATTCAGTTCCACCAGCGTATTGCGAAGCTGCTGCGTAAACACCAGTTAGTCACTGACATGAGCGAAGAGGCGATGGTGGAAAACGATCTGACCGGGCCATTTATGCCGCACGGGATTGGTCATCCGCTGGGTCTGCAGGTGCATGATGTCGCTGGCTTTATGCAAGACGACTCCGGTACGCACCTGGCGGCGCCAGCGAAATACCCGTATCTGCGCTGCACCCGTATTATCGAGCCGCGTATGGTGTTGACCATTGAACCCGGCATCTACTTTATCGAGTCGTTACTGGCGCCGTGGCGTGAAGGCCCGTTCAGCAAACACTTCAACTGGCAAAAAATTGACGCCATGAAGCCATTCGGCGGGATCCGTATCGAAGATAACGTGGTGGTTCACGAAAACAGTATCGAAAATATGACGCGCGATCTGAAGCTGGCCTAATGGAGAGCTGGTTAATCCCGGCGGCGCCCGTTTCCGTCGTTGAGGAGATCAAAAAGAGCCGTTTTATCACGCTGTTGGCGCATACCGACGGCGTGGCGGCGGCGAAAGCCTTTGTCGAGTCCGTCAGAGCAGATCACCCCGATGCCCGTCACCACTGCGTGGCGTGGGTCGCCGGACCGCCTGATGATTCGCAACAGCTTGGGTTTTCTGATGATGGCGAACCGGCGGGAACGGCGGGTAAACCGATGCTGGCGCAGCTGATGGGAAGCGGCGTCGGCGAGATAACCGCTGTCGTCGTGCGTTACTACGGTGGTATCCTGCTGGGCACCGGCGGTCTGGTGAAAGCCTATGGCGGCGGTGTTCATCAGGCGCTGGCGCAGTTGACGACACTGCGCAAGACGCCGTTAACGGCATATACTTTGCAATGTGAATATGGGCAACTGGCCGGCGTCGAAGCGCTGCTCGCCCAATTTTCCGGCAACGTCGTTGAAAGCGAATATCTGGCGTCGGTTCGGCTGCGCGTGGCGCTTCCCCAGGCTGAAGTGGCGGCTTTTTCAGCAAAACTGGCTGATTTTAGTCGCGGTTCATTGCAATTGCTGAAGATTAACGAATAATCCCCTCTGTTTTTTTGCCTATCAAAGGAAGCGCCAGAGATGCATTTTCGCGCCATAACCCGAATCGTTGGACTGCTGGTCATCTTGTTTTCGGGGACGATGATCGTCCCGGGATTAGTGGCCCTGATATATCGCGATGGCGCGGGACGGGCCTTCACTCAAACTTTTTTTGTCGCTCTGGCGATCGGCTCCATGCTGTGGTGGCCGAACCGTAAGCAAAAGGGTGAACTGAAATCCCGTGAAGGATTTCTGATCGTGGTGCTGTTCTGGACCGTGCTGGGTAGCGTAGGGGCCTTGCCCTTTATTTTCGCCGAACAGCCGAACCTGACGGTGACGGATGCCTTCTTCGAGTCATTTTCCGGCCTGACGACGACCGGGGCGACCACCCTGGTGGGGCTGGACTCGCTCCCGCACGCTATCCTCTTTTACCGGCAGATGCTGCAGTGGTTCGGCGGTATGGGGATCATTGTGCTGGCGGTGGCGATTCTGCCTATCCTCGGCGTCGGGGGGATGCAGCTCTACCGTGCGGAAATGCCCGGCCCGCTGAAAGATAACAAGATGCGCCCGCGCATCGCCGAGACGGCAAAAACATTGTGGCTCATCTATGTGTTACTGACGGTCGCTTGCGCATTGGCGCTCTGGTTTGCCGGTATGCCGGCCTTCGATGCGATAGGGCACAGCTTCGCCACCATCGCCATCGGCGGTTTCTCGACTCACGATGCCAGCGTCGGCTATTTCAACAGCCCGATGATCAACTCCATCATTGCCATCTTCCTGCTGATCTCCGGCTGTAACTACGGTCTGCATTTTTCGTTGTTGAGCGGACGCAGCCTGAAGGTGTACTGGCGCGACCCTGAGTTTCGAATGTTCATTGGCGTCCAGTTGACGCTGGTCATCGTCTGTACGCTGGTGCTATGGCTTCATAACGTGTACGGCTCGGTGCTGACGACGCTGAATCAGGCGTTTTTCCAGGTGGTGTCGATGGCGACCACCGCGGGATTCACCACCGATAGCATTGCGCGCTGGCCGCTGTTCCTGCCGGTGCTTCTGCTGTGCTCCGCATTTATCGGCGGCTGCGCAGGCTCCACGGGCGGTGGCTTAAAGGTTATCCGTATCCTGTTGCTGTTCAAGCAGGGCAACCGTGAGCTTAAGCGTCTGGTTCACCCGAATGCGGTGTATAGCATTAAATTAGGTAACCGCGCGCTGCCGGAACGTATTCTGGAAGCGGTATGGGGATTCTTCTCCGCCTATGCGCTGGTCTTTATCATTAGTATGCTGGCTATTATCGCCACCGGGGTGGATGACTTCTCCGCTTTCGCCTCCGTGGTGGCGACATTGAACAACCTCGGGCCTGGGCTCGGCGTCGTCGCGGACAACTTTGCTACCATGAACCCGGTCGCGAAATGGATCCTGATTGCTAATATGCTGTTTGGTCGTCTGGAAGTGTTCACCTTACTGGTGCTCTTTACTCCCACTTTCTGGCGCGAATAACAGGAGTGCTCGTGAAAACTTTAATTCTCTTTTCCACCCGCGACGGGCAGACACGTGAAATCGCTTCGTTTCTCGCCTCTGAGCTTAAAGAGCTGGGTATCGATGCGGACACCCTGAATCTGAACCGTACCGATGACGTGGAATGGCATCATTATGATCGCGTGGTGATTGGCGCGTCGATTCGCTACGGACACTTTCATCCGGCGGTGGACCGCTTTGTGAAAAAGCACCTTGCAGCATTGCAGGCGCTGCCGGGGGCATTCTTTTCGGTGAACCTGGTTGCGCGCAAACCCGAGAAGCGCACGCCGCAGACCAACAGCTATACGCGCAAGTTTCTGCTCAACTCGCCGTGGCAGCCGCAGAGCTGCGCGGTGTTTGCCGGGGCGCTACGTTACCCGCGTTACCGCTGGTACGATCGGTTTATGATCCGCCTGATTATGAAAATGACCGGGGGCGAAACGGATACCCGTAAAGAAGTGGTCTATACCGACTGGCAACAGGTCTCCCGATTTGCCCGAGAAATCGCGCAAATGATCCGCAAACAGGGCGTTTAAACAGCGTCTTGATGGAAAAGCGAGCGAACGAAAAGTTTTTTTGCATTTCCCCTTGTCACCTCAGAATTACTCCCTATAATGCGCCTCCACTGACACGGAACAACGG
>NZ_JAIJYL010000026.1:0-83420 GCF_019753495.1 Klebsiella sp. TF21-TM
GGGAACGTCTCAGCGATTTTGAGGCCGCCAGCACCGGCAGTTTCAGCAACAATGGTGAATAAATTAACGACAGGTCGCACGAACTCCAGGCCGGGTAAGGCGCAGCCGCCACCCGGCAAAATAACCATGCAACAGGGTTGCCTGGAAGGTAATCAATACTTTCCCAGCGGCGCGGCGCTTGCCGGGTCTGCGAGGTGTTGGCCTGGGAAAGGATCCTGTAGGCCGGGTAAGGCGCAGCCGCCACCCGGCACAAAATCGGCTCTGTGCCTGCTGTCATCGCCCGGTGGCGCTGCGCTTACCGGGCCTACGAGGTATGAGCCTGGGAGAGGACCCTGTAGGCCGGGTAAGGCGCAGCCGCCACCCGGCAAACTAACGGCAAAACAGGGCTGCCTGGAAGGTCATTCACTCACCAGCTGTTTGAGCAGCGCGAAGGCGTCTTTCATCTTGTCTTCGCTGACCACAAAGGCGCGCAGTTGATTCGCCGCATCAAGCCCTTTCGCCACCAGCCCCTCTTTGGCGGCTACGATGTTCCACGTCAGATCCTCGCGGCGGGTGTCGCCGGCCAGATGCAGCGGCAGATCCGGGGTCTTCACCTTCACCAGCATTGGCGGCAGCTTGAGTTCGCCTGCCTGCGCCAGCAGGTTTTTACTCAGGCACATGGCGCTGAGCAAAATCGGCTGCAGGAACGGCAGTACCGTACCGTTGATTTCCGCACAGTCGCCGAGGGCGTAAATCGCCGGGTCGCTGGTTTGCAGCTGGCTATTGACCACCACGCCGCGGTTAATCTGCAGTCCGGCATGGCGCGCCAGCGAGGTTTCCGGGCGCAGGCCGGCGGCGGCCACCACCGCATCGACGGTTATCGCGCGCTGGCGGTCGAGACTGACGCGGATGCCGTCGGCGGTGTGTTCAAGCCCTTCCAGCTGCGTTTTTAACATCAGATGGACGCCCATCCCGGTGAGGCGATGCTGCAGACGGCTGCTGACCTCCGGCGGCATCAGCGCCGCCAGCACGCTGGCGGCATTATCGACCACCGTTACCGCTTTACCGGCGCGACAGAAATCCATCGCCAGCTCGCAGCCAATCAGGCCGCCGCCGACGATCAGCACCCGCCTGGCGTCGCGGAGCTGGCTCTGCGCCGCGCCATATTCGCGCTGGCTGTTCAGCGTTAGTATCAGCTCGCGGCCCGGCACCGGGGGGATAAACGGCGTGGCGCCGGTGGCCAGCACCAGTTTGTCGTAGCGCCACTGCTTATCCAGGCTTTTCACCCGATGGTTTTCAGCGTCGATATCGCTCACCCAGGTATGGGGAAACAAGCGCAGGTGGTACTGTTCGGCGAACTCGCCGGCGCTTTGCAGAGTCAGATCGTCGGCGTGCTGTCCGCGGCTGATGACGTGGCTGAGATCGGGCTTGTTATACTCATCCATGCTGTCGGCGGCGATGAGGGTCAGCGGGATCTCGGCATCCTGCTTACGAATATTTTTCACCAGCTGGCGGGCCGCAAAGCCCGAGCCGATGATGACGATGCCATCACTCATTTTGCCTCCGTCGCCAGAACATCAAACACATCTTTACCCAGCGAACATTCAGGGCAGAGGAAGTTATCCGGCACGTCGCTCCACGGCGTACCCGGCTGCACATCCTGGTTAGGTTCGCCCTTTGCCGGGTCATACACCCACTGGCAGACGCTGCACTGCATCATGGGACCGAGATCGGCGGCCGCGGCGGCGGCACAGGCGCACTCCTGTTGTTCCGGCGTGACTGTCGCTTCAGCGACCGGCAGTGGAGCGAGCGCCCACTGGCGGGCGATGTCGCGCCCGTGTTGGCGGCACAGTTCGAGCGCGTCGATATCCGGGCGCCATTTGGCCTTCAGACTCAGGGACATTTCAAACCCGGCATCCTGCAGGCGGGTGGACAGACGGTCTACCGCGCCGCCGCTCCAGCCGTGGGAGCCAAAGGCGCTGGCGCGTTTGTTGCGAAAACGCAGCCCGGTCATCTCTTCCACCAGCCCGGCAATTTTCGGCATCATGACGTTGTTCATGGTGGAGGTGCCCACCAGAACGCCTTTTGAGCGGAAAACGTTGGTCAGAATGTCGTTTTTGTCGCTGCGGGCGACGTTGAAGATTTTCACCGCCACCCGTGGGTCGACCTCGGTGATCCCCTGGGCAATGGCGTCCGCCATCATGCGGGTGTTGTTGGACATGGTGTCGTAGAAAATCGTGATGCGATCTTCCTGATAATCCGCCGCCCATTCGAGGTATTTCTCGACGATTTGCGTCGGGTTATCGCGCCAGACCACGCCGTGGGAGGTGGCAATCATCGCTACCGGCAGGTTGAAGCCGAGAATTTCGTTAATTTTCGGCGTCACCAGGCGGCTGAAGGGCGTCAGGATGTTGGCGTAGTAGCGCTGGCACTGTTCGTACAGTTCAGTCTGGTCCACTTCATCGTTGAACAGATGTTCGTCGCAGTAGTGCTGGCCGAAGGCGTCATTGCTGAACAGCACCGCGTCGCCGGTCAGGTAAGTCATCATGCTGTCCGGCCAGTGCAGCATTGGCGTTTCCACGAAGATCAACTGCTTACCGTTGCCGATATCGAGGGTGTCGCCCGTTTTCACCACGTGGAAGTTCCACTCCGGATGGTGGTGATGGCCGTTGATGGAGTCGATGGCGTTGGCGGTGCAGTAGATCGGCGTATCCGGGATCTGCATCATCAGCTCAGTCAACGCGCCGGCGTGGTCCTCTTCGGCGTGGTTAATAACGATGTAGTCGAGGTCGGCGAGGTCGATTTCGCGGCGCAGATTCTGCACGAACTCGCGGCTGAATTTATGATCGACGGTATCGATCAACACGTTTTTCTCTTCGCGGATGAGATAGCTGTTATAGCTGCTGCCGCGCAGCGTTTTATATTCGGTGCCGTGGAAATCACGCACTTCCCAGTCACGTTGGCCAACCCAAAGAATGTTATTTTTCACCACAATAGACATAGCAACCTCAATTAATACAGTGTGTTCAAAGTCAGTTGATTGATGTATTACAAGTTGCGTGCCAGTTTTTTAACTTATTGAATAAAATCATTTTTTAAATTTTCATGATTTTAGTTGCTGTCAAAATGACAATGATTAAAATAGTCGATATGACTATATTGGCTGTCAAAATGACAATGGAGCGATGATGAGTTTTTCCGTCGAGGCGCTGGCGAGAATCGCCATTGATTTACAAAGCGATATCGGCCACGTCGACCGCTTTTCGCGCCTGATCGCCACCCTGCGGCAGATCCTTGGCTGCGACGCCTCAGCGCTGCTGCGCTATGAGGCCCATCAGTTTGTGCCGCTGGCGATCGATGGTCTGGCGCAGGATGTGCTTGGCCGGCGCTTTGCACTGGATGGGCATCCGCGGCTGGAGGCGATCGCCCGCGCCGGCGATGTGGTGCGCTTCCCGGCGGACAGCGACCTGCCGGACCCCTATGACGGCCTGATCCCCGGCCAGGAGAGCCTCAAGGTTCACGCCTGCGTGGGGTTGCCGCTGTTTGCCGGGCAAACGCTGATCGGCGCGCTAACTCTTGACGGCATGGATGCCGACCGCTTCGACAGCTTCAGCGATGAAGAGCTGCGACTGATTGCCGCGCTGGTGGCCGGGGCGCTGAATAACGCGCTGCTTATCGCCCGCCTTGAAGCGCAAAACGTCCTGCCCGCGCAGGTGGTGAATTACCCGCAGCCGGAGCGTCAGGAGATCATCGGCCTGTCGGCGCCGATGCTGCAGCTGAAAAAAGAGATCGAGATTGTCGCCGCCTCGGATTTGAACGTGCTGATCAGCGGCGAAACGGGGACCGGTAAGGAGCTGGTGGCGAAGGCGGTGCATCAGGGATCGCCGCGTGCGGCTAACCCGCTGGTGTACCTCAACTGCGCGGCGCTGCCGGAGAGCGTGGCGGAGAGCGAGCTGTTCGGTCACGTGAAAGGGGCGTTTACCGGGGCTATCAGCAATCGCAGCGGCAAATTTGAGATGGCCGATAACGGCACGCTGTTCCTCGACGAAATCGGCGAGCTGTCGCTGGCGCTGCAGGCGAAGCTGCTGCGCGTCCTGCAGTATGGCGATATTCAGCGTGTCGGCGATGACCGCAGCCTGCGGGTCGATGTGCGGGTGCTGGCGGCCACCAACCGCGACCTGCGCCAGGAGGTGGTGGAAGGGCGCTTTCGCGCCGACCTCTATCACCGGCTGAGCGTCTTCCCGCTGTCGGTTCCGGCGCTGCGCGAGCGGGAAAATGACGTGGTGCTGCTGGCTGGCTATTTTTGCGAGCAGTGCCGCCTGCGGATGGGGCTGGCGCGGGTAATTTTAAGTGAGGCAACGCGAAACAGGCTGCAGCAGTGGTCGTGGCCGGGCAACGTGCGCGAACTGGAGCATGCCATTCACCGCGCGGTGGTGCTGGCGCGGGCTACTCAGGCTGGCGATGACATAGTACTGGAGCCGCAGCATTTCGAGTTTACGGCGACTGCGCCGACGTTGCCGACCGAGGCGGCGGCAGCGGCGCCGGCAATGGGCAACGTGAATCTGCGCGAAGCCACGGATAATTTCCAGCGCGAGGCGATTGCCCGCGCGCTGGCGGCACATCAGGGCAACTGGGCGGCGACCGCCCGCGCGCTGGAACTCGACGTCGCCAACCTGCACCGGCTGGCGAAACGTCTGGGGCTTAAAGGATCCCGGCCTGGTAAAAGTTCTGCAGGTTGATGGCGCCGACCAGTTGGCCGTTTTCATCGACTACCGGCGCGGCGCTGATTTTGTGCTTCATCAGCCGCTCTTTGGCTTCCACCGCGCGGCTCTCCGCCTGTAGCGTCACGCCGTTGCGGGTCATCGCCTGCGCGACGCCGTCGTTTAAGGTGCCGCCGCCCACCAGCCAGCGGCGCAGGTCGCCGTCGGTGAAGACCCCCTGCACGCGGTTGGCCTCATCGCAGACCGCTACCAGGCCGAGCCCGGTGCGGCTTAGCTCGAGCATTGCGTTCATGACGTTGGCGTCCGTGCCGACGCGCGGCACTTCGTCGTCGCGGCGCATCAGGTGATGCACTTTGTTCAGCAGACGCGCGCCGAGCGCCCCTGCCGGGTGGGAGCGGGCAAAATCCTCTTCATTGAAGCCGCGGGCCTGCATGACCGCCATCGCCAGCGCATCGCCAAGCATCAGGGTGTTGACGGTGCTGGAGGTCGGCGCCAGGTGCATCGGACAGGCCTCTCGCTCGACGGCGATATCCAGCACCGCTTTCGCCGCCAGCGCCAGCGGCGAGGTGGATTTGCCGGTCATCGCCAGCAGCGGGATACCTTTTTCCTCCAGCCGCGGCACGATCAGATCCAGCTCTTTCGCGCTGCCGGAGTAGGAGATAAACAGCATCACGTCGCGGCCGTCGAGCATGCCAAGATCGCCGTGCAGCGCTTCCGCCGGATGGACAAAAAAGGCCGGGGTGCCGGTGCTGGCGAAAGTCGCTGCCAGCTTTTTGCCGATATGACCGGATTTACCGATACCGGAGACAATCAGTTTGCCCTCGCAGTGGATGATGGTTTCCGCCGCGCGGATGAAGTCGTCGCCCAGGCGTTCCGGCAGGCGGCTCGCCTCCTGTAGCTCCAGCATCAGGGTCTGGCGTCCGGCCTCTAACAAAAAGTTACTCATGATGTTCTCCAGTAATGATGACTTCTATGCCTTTGGCTTCCAGCGCCCGCTGGAATGCAGGGTCAATATCGGCATCGGTAATCAATTTATCCACGCGCTCCAGGCCGCAGACGATATTGGGGCTTTTACGGCCAAACTTTGACGAGTCGGCCATCAGGATCACTTCGCGGGCGGCGTTGCACATCGCCTTGCTGACGGTATACACCTCATTGAAGGTGGTGACGCCGGCGTTCAGATCGATGCCGTCGGTGCCCATAAACAGCTTGTCGAAACTGAACTGTTCGAAGGCGTTTTCCGCCAGCTGGCCGTGAAAGGAGGCCGATTTTTTGCGGAAGGTGCCGCCGGGCATCAGGATAGTCTGTTCATTATCCAGTTCGGCAAGGGCGTTGACGATATGCAGGCTGTTGGTCATCACCGTGATGTTATTGAAGCGGCTGAGCAGTGGGACCATCTGCAGCACCGTGCTGCCGGCATCAAGGATGAGGGAGTCGCCATCATGAATAAAGCGCACCGCCGCTTCGGCGATGCGCGCTTTCTTATGGGTGTTGATCAGCGTTTTATGATCGATCGGCGGATCGGCTTCATCTTTGTTGAGTACCACGCCACCGTAGGTGCGAATGACGGTGCCGGCGTTTTCCAGCGTGACCAGATCCTTGCGGATGGTGGTGCCGGTAGTATCGAAGTGTTGCGCCAGCTCTTCGACCGAGCATTTTCCCTGCGACTGCAGGAACTCGAGAATGGCTGCCTGGCGCTGACGTGGTTTCATAGGCGTCTATCCTGCGTTTAAGTTTCGAAGTGATAATTTCGCAAGATATTTACTTTTACAACGAAATTATCCATGTTTCGGATTAAGCGCTAATGATAGTGCATTCTGACAGCGCGGATCATGGGGAAAGATCACATCAGGCTGCAATTCCCCGATATGTTTGCCGTCCAGCGCGGGGATTTTTTGCGGTCGGGCGAAAATGGTGAAGCCTTTCATCAGCAGCGTGTCGCAAATGCGGTTGTCATCATCAACGGCGATAGCGACGATGGCGCGCGGTTGAAAGCGCCCGGCGGAGCGGCCGACCCCCACCCGACCCTGCTGGCACAGGCTGTCGAAGGCGCGATTGAAGCGGCGGATCTGCCAGCCGCCGAAGGCCAGTTGGGTAAGCCAGGCGATGGCGGCGACGGTGATGAGTGCGGTAACCATAGGTGTCTCCTTAAGGGGGCCGGGAACAATCCGGGTCGCGGCGCGAGCGCCTAACCCGAGCGACCCGCGGTGCCGTATTTTTGTCGGGTGGCGGCTAACGCCTTATCCGACCTACCGTTTTGTAGCCCGGATAAGCGCGGCGCCATCCGGGATCCCTTTAAAACATCACCTGGCCGCCGGTAACGTTGATCGACTGACCGGTGCAGTACGACGCCTGCGGGCTGGCGTAAAACATCAGGACGTTCAGCACATCCTGATATTCGCAACCGCGCTTCAGGGGCACCTTGTCGATGTAGTACTGCTCGACCTCGCTCTCATCGATACCGAGCTTGGTGGCGTACTGCGGCAGCAGCGACTGGAACATCGGCGACTTCAGCAGATTACCGAGCATCAGTGAGTGTACGGTAATGCCGTACTCCGCCAGATCCAGCGCCAGCGACTGGGTCAGGCCGACGCCGCCGAACTTCGCCGCGCTGTAGCCGGAGTTGTGCTTGCTGCCCACTTTGCCGGATTTCGAGTTGATCTGAATGATGCGTCCCTTAATGCCGTCGCGGATCATCAGCCGGGAAAACTCGCGGGCGCAGAGGAAGTAGCCCACCAGATTGACCTGCAGCGAGCGGTCGAAATCCCCCAGCGCAAAGTCGCTAATAAACGCCGCTTTAGCGATGCCGGCGCTGTACACCAGCAGGTCGACACGCGAGAAAATCTCATCCACTCCGTGGGCCAGCGCGGTGACGCTGGCCTCGCTGGTGGCGTCGGCGCCGAAGCCATACGCCATGCCTTCGCCATATTCAGCGTTAATCTCCTGGGCGACGCGGCTGGCTTTTTCGCTCTGAATATCGACCACCGCCACGCGGTAGCCCTCGGCGGCCAGCCCGCGGCACAGAAACTCTCCTAAGGTTTGTCCACCGCCAATGACAACAGCAACCTGATTCATCTTTCTCTCCTGTTAAGCAACAAATTTCAGTACGCAGCCGGTGGCGATGCCTTCCGGCACCGGGCCCGCGACGTGCACGGTTCCGGGGAATTCCGCTTCGCGGTGACCATCAAAGCGCAGGGTGATGTGGCCCAGCTCGCGCAGGTTTTGTTCGGCTACCTCGCCGACGGCGGTCACCGGGTAGCGCAGCTCGCCAAGCTGCAGCTCTGCGCCCGGCTGCAGCGCGCCGGCAAGCTCGCCGTGGTTGTGAATAAAGCAGTACTCTTCGATATCGGCAGGGGCGCCCTCGCGGAAGGTGATCAGCATCTGCTCTTCCAGCGCCATCGTCGCGCAGGCGCCGATGTGCGTAATGGTGGTCTGGTAAATCACGGTCATCTTCTGGCCCCTCTTACTGGTAAATAAATCCGGAAACGAACCACGCGATCAGCACCGTTGGCGCGCCGGTCAAAAAGCGGCTGACCAGCACCGACGGCACGCCGACGCGCACGGTATCCTGGCGGGCTTCAGCCAGCGACAGGCCTACCGGGATAAAATCGCAGGCGGCCTGGGCGTTAATGGCGAACAGCGCCGGCAGGGCGAGGTGCGGGGGAATATTGCCGAGGCCGATCTGAACGCCGATCAACACGCCAATCACCTGGGCGATAACCGCGCCGGGGCCGAGAAACGGCGACAGCAGCGGGAAGGAGCAGATCAGCGCCAGGGTCACCAGACCCAGCGGATGGCTGGCCAGCGGCGCCAGGCCATGGGCGATCCAGTCGCCGATGCCGGAGGCCATGATGATGCCGATCAGCGCCGAGACGAAGGCCATAAACGGCAGAATGGTCTTCAGCACCGTATCGATGGTGTCGCGCCCGGCCTGGAACAGCACCGCCACCACCGAGCCCATCCCCATCCCGACCTTCGCCAGCAGGCCATCGCTCTGTTCAGTGATCTTTTTGCTGGTGTCGTAATCGCGACCCGCGCGGTTGTTCTCCGCCGGCGGCTCGGGAGCTACCGCGCTGTCGGTCGCGATGCGCTGAATGTTCTCCTCTTTGACGCCGGAGACGTAGATATCTTCTGTGATGTACTGGGCCAGCGGCCCCGATTTGCCGGTGGCATGGATATTCACCGTCGGGATACGACGCTTGGGGTAGAGCCCGCAGCGCAGGGTGCCTCCGCAGTCGATAATCGCCACGCCGATGTCGCTTTCCGCCGGTTCGCCCTCTTTAAAACCATCCACCGCCTGCCAGCCGGTCAGGCTGGCGATGCGGTCAACGATCGCCGGGCGGGTGCCGGCGGTGATATAGACGATCTTTTTGCCCTCGACGACGTCGAGCTCAAGGGGGCCGCCCCAGCCGCCGGTGCCTTTCTCAATACGAATCCGGGTCATGATGTCGCTCCTGACAGATGCACTTTCTGAGCCAGCTGAATCGCCATTTTTCGTTCGAAAATCGAGGTGGTCAGGTCGGTGACCCAGCCGCGGAAGAAGTTGGTCACCAGCCCGACCAGCAGATAGCTCACCGCCAGCGGCCCAAGCGGCAGGCCGAGGGTGGTGAGGCCGTTGGCGATGCCGAGATAGACGAACAGCTCGCCGGGGTTGATATGCGGAAACAGGCCGTTCATCGAGTGGCAGCTGTAGGACGCCGCCGCGTAATAGCTGGGCTTGTACTTCTCTGGCATAAAGCGGCCCAGGCTCAGGGTCATCGGGTTACAAAACACAAAGGTGCCGATGCAGGGCAACAGCAGGTAGCGGGAGATCGGGTTCCCGGCGCAGCGCTGCGCCAGTTTTTCGATCCGCTGCTGGCCGATAAAGTTGATCAGCGCGTTCATGATCACCAGCAGACTGATCAGCAAGGGGAGGATCCCGGTCACCATTCCGGTAAATACCTCGCCGCCTTTCTGAAACAGGCCGATAAACCACTCTGCGCCGTGGGTCACGACGTCAATCATTGTTCTCTCCTTCAGCATGTTATTTTTCTTGCTAACTGCAGGCTGATTTTAATCACTTTGAAAGGTTTTAAAGTGTTAAATAGATCGCAAAATGAAAGATAAATATTTTATTTCGAAAGATTGGCACTGAGAGGATGAAATCGCGAGGCGCATGACAGCATCCAGGAAGGGGGGCGGTGAAGGACTATTTTGTCTACAAACAGATTGTCGCTTTCTTGTTGGTCGTCGCATGCTTTACCATAATTATCCCTTGCTGAATTTGTTAAACGGAATTCCCATGTTGAAGCGTCGCTCTCTGGCTGTACTTCCCCTTTGTGTGCTCCTCGCTGCCTGCAGCAGCAAACCCAAGACTCCCGCGGAAACGGAGATGGCGAGTGGAACCGGCGGCTTTTTGCTGGAACCGCAGCATAACGTGATGCAGATGGGCGGCGACTTCGCCAACAACCCGGCAGCGGCGCAGTTCATCGATAAGATGGTGGCGAAGCACGGCTTCGACAGGCAGCAGCTGCAGGAGATCCTGTCGCAGGCGAAGCGTCTGGACTACGTTCTGCGGCTGATGGATCGTCAGGCGCCGACCGGCCTGCCGCCGACCGGGCCGACCGGCGCCTGGCTGCGCTACAAGAAACAGTTTATTACCCCGGATAACGTGCAGAACGGCGTGGTGTTCTGGAATCAGTATCAGGACGCGCTCAACCGCGCTTATCAGGTCTACGGCGTACCGCCGGAAATCATTGTCGGCATTATCGGCGTGGAGACCCGTTGGGGCCGGGTGATGGGCAAAACCCGCATCCTCGACGCGCTGGCGACCCTGTCGTTTAACTATCCGCGCCGTGCAGAATACTTCTCCTCCGAGCTGGAAACCTTCCTGCTGATGGCGCGCAGCGAAAGCGACGACCCGCTGGATCTGAAAGGCTCTTTCGCCGGGGCGATGGGTTACGGCCAGTTTATGCCGTCCTCCTATAAGCAATACGCGGTGGACTTTAACGGCGACGGCCATATCAACCTGTGGGACCCGGTGGATGCGATCGGCAGCGTGGCCAACTACTTCAAACAGCACGGCTGGGTGAGCGGCGATCTGGTGGCGGTGCAGGCGCTGGGCCAGGCGCCGGGGCTGGAGAATGGTTTCAAAACCAAATACAGCGTTTCGCAGCTGTCGGCGGCGGGATTAACCCCGACCCAGCCGCTGGGCAACCATCAGCAGGCCAGCCTGCTGCGCCTCGACGTCGGCACCGGCTATGAGTACTGGTACGGGTTGCCTAACTTCTACACCATCACCCGCTACAACCACAGCACCCACTACGCCATGGCCGTCTGGCAGCTTGGCCTGGCGGTTTCTCAGGCCCGCGGCGGTTATTAATACTGTCATCCGGCTGACCGATCCCAGCCTCCCCGGATAGCGGCGCGTAGCGCCTTATCCGGGCTATGGTCTGTTATCCGGTTGGCAGCCCCGGTAAGCGCAGCGCGACCGGGGGACTTCTCGTTTATCCTCCTGCTTTTTCCCGTTTGCCTGCCGCTTGTCGACCTTTGTTACATTTCCGCTCCCCGACGCTGATTTACAATCTTATTTCGCCCCTGTATTGTTATGTTATAACATTAAATAGGGGTGGGATATGTTCACATCGGTTTTTATGGCATCCGGCGCGGCGCGCCTGGCCATCGCGGGAACGCTGCTGGCGGCGCTATGGCTGGCGACCTGGTGGGCGGTGATGCTGCCATGATTGAACTGGAACAATTGGTAACCGGCTATGGCGGGGTGGCGATCACCCCGCCGCTGAGCGGGATGATATGCCCCGGCAGCCTGACGGCAATCGTTGGCCTCAATGGCTGCGGAAAATCGACCCTGCTGAAAACCCTCGCCGGGTTTCTTCCGCCGGTCAGTGGCTGTCTGCGCTGGCAGGGAAAGCGGCCGGTGATTGGCTGGCTGGCGCAGCGCCATGCCCTCGAGTCGCAGTTTCCTCTCAACGTGCAGGATGTGGTGAGCCAGGGCGCATGGCCCGGCGTGTCGCTGCTGCGCGGTCTGGGCGGCGATACCCGGCGACGCATCGGCGCGGCGCTGGAGCGGGTCGGGCTGGCGAGCCTGGCGAAAACCCCGATCGAAGCGCTCTCCGGCGGCCAGTTTCAGCGCATGCTGTTTGCCCGGGTGCTGGTGCAGCAGGCGCCGCTGGTGATGCTCGACGAGCCCTTCACCGGCATTGATGAAGCGACCAGTCGCGAGCTGATGGATTTGATCCTCGACATGCACCGGCAGGGGCAGACCATCCTGGCGGTGCTGCATGATAACCAGCGGGTAGCCGACTTTTTCCCGGAGACGCTGCTGCTGACCCCCCGGCGCGCCTGCTGGGGCGCCACCCGGGCGGTTCTCCCGGCCTTCAGCCAGGCGAGGTCGGCATGATCTGGCACACCTTCTTTCAGCCTTTTATTGAATTCGGCTTTATGCGCCGGGCGCTGGTGGTCTGTCTGGCGCTGTCGCTAAGCACCACCATGCTGGGCGTCTTCCTGCTGCTGCGGCGCATGAGCCTGATGGGCGACGCGCTGTCGCACGCCATTCTCCCCGGCGTGGCGGTGGGCTATCTGCTGAGCGGCATGTCGCTGCTGGCCATGACCCTGGGCGGCTTTGTCGCCGGCATCGCGGTCGCGCTGGTGGCGGGATGGGTGAGCCGGCGGACGCCGTTAAAAGAGGACGCCAGCTTTGCCGGATTTTATCTGGGATCGCTGGCGCTGGGCGTCACTCTGGTGTCGCTGCGCGGCTCCAGCGTCGACCTGCTGCATCTGCTGTTTGGCTCCATTCTGGCGGTGGACCGTGACGCGGCGCTGTTTGTCAGCGGCGTCGCCAGCCTGACGCTGCTGTGCATCGCGCTGTGCTACCGCGGTCTGGTCAGCGAGGCGTTCGACAGCGCCTGGCTGCAGGTGAACCACCGCCGGCTGCCCGCGCTGCTGCATGGGCTTTTTCTGGCGCTGCTGGTGCTTAACCTGGTGGCGGGGTTTCAGGTGCTCGGCACGCTGATGGCGGTAGGGGTGATGATGCTGCCGGCGGTCGCCGCGCGCTGCTGGGCGCGAACGCTGCCGGGCATCCTGCTGCTGGCGGCGCTCTCCGGCGCGCTCTGCGCTTGGCTGGGTTTGAGTCTCTCCTGGGCGGCCAGTCTTCCCGCCGGGCCCGCCATCGTGCTGACCGCCAGCGCGCTGTTTTTTATTTCGCTGTTTTTTGGCACGCGCAGCCGACTGCTGGTCGGCTGGCGCAAATTGATGGGGTAAGGAAATGATGAAACGTAGTGCAATAGTGGTCGCGCTGGCCTTCGGCCTGATGGCGCAGGGGGCGATGGCGAAAACGCTGAATGTGGTAAGCAGTTTTTCGGTGCTGGGTGATATGGTGCAGCAGGTCGGCGGGGAGCATGTTCATGTGGACACCCTGGTCGGCCCGGATGGCGATCCGCACACCTTCGAGCCGTCGCCGAAGGACAGCGCGCTGCTCAGCAAGGCCGACGTGGTGGTGGTTAACGGTCTGGGACTGGAAGGGTGGCTGGATCGCCTGATTAAGGCCTCTGGTTTTAAGGGCGAGCTGGTGGTGGCGTCGAAGGGCGTCAAGACCCATACCCTCGATGAAGATGGCAAAACGGTGACCGATCCCCACGCCTGGAACAGCGCGGCGAACGGCGCGTTGTATGCGCAGAATATCCTCGATGGACTGGTGAAAGCCGACCCGGAAGATCAAGCGGCGCTGACGAACAGCGGCAAGCGTTATATCGAGCAACTGACGGCCCTCGACGGCTGGGCGAAAGGGCAGTTCAGCGCCATTCCGCAGGCAAAGCGCAAAGTTCTCACCAGCCATGACGCCTTCGGCTATTTTGGCCGCGCTTATCACGTGACCTTCCTCGCGCCGCAGGGGCTCTCTTCAGAGAGCGAGGCCAGCGCGGCGCAGGTGGCGGCGCTGATTAAGCAAATCAACGCGGACGGCGTCCATACCTGGTTTATGGAGAACCAGCTTGACCCGCGACTGGTGAAGCAGATCGCCAGCGCCACCGGCGCGCAGCCCGGCGGAGAACTCTATCCTGAGGCGCTCTCCGCCCCGGGTGGCGTCGCGGATAGCTATGTCAAAATGATGCGTCATAACGTGGCGCTGATCGCCGCCAGCATGAAGTAATCGTGCAATTTCTCATCCCGGCGCCGCCGGGATGATTCATTTTGGATGTCCCCTCGTAAATTCCACACCTCGTCCCCATATCTCTTTGGAAAGTGCTATCTTTGATGGCCTCTTTATCCGGAGCAAAGCGGGGCGATAATGACCGATTCAGAATTAATGCAGCTAAGCGAGAAGGTCGGCCGGGCGCTGAAGGCGCAGGGCGCGACGGTGACCACGGCGGAATCCTGCACCGGCGGCTGGATAGCGAAAGCCATCACCGATATTGCCGGCAGCTCAGCGTGGTTTGAACGCGGTTTTGTGACCTACAGCAATGAGGCCAAATCGCAAATGATCGGCGTCAGCGAAGCGACGCTGCGGGACAACGGCGCGGTGAGCGAACCGGTGGTGGTGGAGATGGCGATCGGCGCGTTGCGCGCCGCGCGCGCGGACTATGCCATCTCGGTAAGCGGCGTCGCCGGGCCGGATGGCGGCAGCGACGAAAAGCCGGTCGGGACGGTGTGGTTTGGCGTCGCCAGCGTCAGCGGGCAAGGGGTGACGCGGCGGGAATGCTTTGCCGGAGACCGCGAAGCGGTGCGTCGTCAGGCGACGGCCTACGCGCTCAATCTGCTCTGGCAACAATTTCTACAAAAGACTTGATACTGTATGACTATACAGTATAATTGCCTCAACTGAACAAATATTAACGGCGAAGCGAACAGGCTTCACCCTGCATGATTAGGAGTAACAATGGCGATCGACGAAAACAAACAGAAAGCGTTGGCGGCTGCACTGGGCCAGATCGAAAAGCAATTCGGTAAAGGCTCCATCATGCGCCTGGGTGAAGACCGTTCTATGGACGTAGAAACCATCTCCACCGGCTCGCTTTCTCTGGATATCGCGCTGGGCGCCGGCGGTCTGCCAATGGGCCGTATCGTCGAGATCTACGGGCCGGAATCCTCCGGTAAAACCACCCTGACGCTGCAGGTTATCGCCGCAGCGCAGCGCGAAGGTAAAACCTGTGCGTTCATCGATGCGGAACACGCGCTGGATCCGGTTTATGCGCGCAAACTGGGCGTGGATATCGACAACCTGCTGTGTTCTCAGCCGGATACCGGCGAGCAGGCGCTGGAAATCTGTGACGCGCTGGCGCGCTCTGGCGCGGTTGACGTTATCGTCGTCGACTCCGTCGCGGCGCTGACGCCGAAAGCGGAAATCGAAGGCGAAATCGGCGACTCTCACATGGGCCTCGCGGCGCGTATGATGAGCCAGGCGATGCGTAAACTGGCGGGTAACCTGAAGCAGTCCAACACGCTGCTGATCTTTATCAACCAGATCCGTATGAAAATCGGCGTGATGTTCGGTAACCCGGAAACCACCACCGGCGGTAACGCGCTGAAGTTCTACGCCTCCGTGCGTCTGGATATCCGTCGCATCGGCGCGGTGAAAGAGGGCGATAACGTCGTCGGCAGCGAAACCCGCGTCAAAGTAGTGAAGAACAAGATTGCGGCGCCGTTCAAACAGGCTGAATTCCAGATCCTCTACGGCGAAGGCATCAACTTCTTCGGCGAGCTGGTTGACCTCGGCGTGAAAGAGAAGCTGATTGAGAAAGCGGGCGCCTGGTACAGCTACAACGGCGACAAAATTGGTCAGGGTAAAGCGAACGCTATCACCTGGCTGAAAGAGAACCCGGCGGCGGCGAAAGAGATTGAGAAGAAAGTGCGCGAACTGCTGCTCAACAACCAGGACTCTACGCCGGACTTCGCCGTTGACGGCAACGACGCAGAAGAAACGGAACAAGATTTCTGATATCGTCTAACAGAGTGATAAAGGGCTGCTTATGCGGCCCTTTTGCTTTTCTTAGATTATTGAGGTGCCTGTGACTGAACCTTCATCACGCCGATCCGGCTATGCTCGTCTGCTGGACCGCGCTATCCGTATCCTGGCGATGCGCGACCACAGCGAACAGGAACTACGGCGCAAACTGGCCGCTCCGGTGATGAGCAAAAACGGCCCCGAGGCGCTGGACGTCACCCCTGAAGAGCTGGAGCAGGTGGTGGCCTGGTGTATCGAAAACCGCTATCTCGACGATAATCGTTTTGTCGGCCAGTTCATCGCCAGCCGGAGCCGCAAAGGCTATGGCCCCGCGCGCATTCGTCAGGAGCTCAGCCAGAAAGGCATTGCGCGCCAGGCCGTTGAACAGGCGATGCGCGAATGCGATATCGACTGGGTGAGCCTTGCCAGGGCGCAGGCGCAGCGTAAATACGGTGAACCGTTACCATCCGCCTTTACTGAAAAAGTGAAAATCCAGCGATTCCTGCTGTACCGTGGCTACCTGATGGAAGATATCCAGGAAATCTGGCGAAATTTTGCAGATTGACCCATCCGGGATTTTACTTCGCCGTAAAGAAAACTTATCTTATTCCCACTTTATTCCGTCGGGCCGCTGGTTGTGACAGTGCAGGCAGCGTCCTGGGCGATTATTCCTTTACACAAAATCATTCAAGCTGCATCAGGGCGGCAAGAGAGACTATCTTCCGCAGCGCACGTCAGTTCGGTGCCGGAAGAGCAAGCGCAGCCAGGACAGAGGCGACTTGAAGGATGACGTGTAGCTTGATTTCAGGATAATTATGAGCAAGAGCACCGCTGAGATCCGTCAGGCGTTTCTCGACTTTTTCCATAGCAAGGGACATCAGGTAGTTGCCAGCAGCTCCCTGGTGCCGCACAACGATCCGACCCTGCTGTTTACCAACGCAGGGATGAACCAGTTCAAGGATGTCTTCCTTGGTCTCGACAAACGTAATTATTCGCGTGCGACCACCGCGCAGCGTTGCGTGCGTGCGGGTGGTAAACACAACGATCTGGAAAACGTCGGTTACACCGCGCGTCACCACACCTTCTTTGAAATGCTGGGTAACTTTAGCTTCGGCGACTACTTCAAGCAGGATGCCATCAAATACGCGTGGGAACTGCTGACCGGTGAGAACTGGTTCGCGCTGCCGAAAGAGAAGCTGTGGGTCACCGTTTACGAGACCGATGACGAAGCATTCGACATCTGGGCCAATGAAGTAGGCGTCCCGCGCGAGCGAATCATCCGCATCGGCGACAACAAAGGCGCGCCGTTTGCTTCAGACAACTTCTGGCAGATGGGCGACACCGGTCCGTGCGGCCCGTGCACCGAAATCTTCTTTGACCACGGCGATCACATCTGGGGCGGCCCTCCGGGAAGCCCGGAAGAAGACGGCGACCGCTACATTGAGATCTGGAACATCGTCTTCATGCAGTTCAACCGTCAGGCTGACGGCACCATGGAGCCGCTGCCGAAGCCGTCCGTCGACACCGGTATGGGCCTGGAGCGTATTGCCGCGGTGCTGCAGCACGTTAACTCCAACTATGACATCGACCTGTTCCGCGATCTGATCGCCAGCGTGGCGAAAGTCACCGGCGCCACCGATCTGACGAACAAGTCGCTGCGCGTAATCGCCGACCACATTCGCTCCTGCGCCTTCCTGATCGCTGACGGCGTTATCCCGTCGAATGAAAACCGCGGCTACGTGCTGCGTCGCATCATTCGCCGCGCGATCCGTCACGGCAACATGCTGGGCGCGAAGGACACCTTCTTCTGGAAACTGGTTGCCCCGCTGATTGCCGTGATGGGCTCCGCCGGCGAAGAGCTGAAGCAGCAGCAGGCTCAGGTTGAGCAGGTGCTGAAAACCGAAGAAGAGCAGTTCGCCCGTACTCTGGAGCGCGGACTGGCGCTGCTGGATGAAGAGCTGTCGAAGCTGAAAGGCGACACCCTGGATGGCGAAACCGCCTTCCGTCTGTACGACACCTACGGCTTCCCGGTCGACCTGACCGCGGACGTCTGCCGCGAGCGCAACATCAAGGTTGACGAAGCCGGCTTTGAGGCCGCCATGGAAGAGCAGCGCCGCCGCGCGCGCGAGTCCAGCGGTTTCGGCGCGGACTACAACGCGATGATCCGCGTTGACGGCGCCTCTGAATTTAAAGGTTACGATCGTCTGGAGCTGAACGGCAAAGTGACGGCGCTGTTTATCGACGGCAAAGCGGTGGATAGCGTCAGCGCGGGTCAGGAAGCGGTGGTGATCCTCGACCAGACCCCGTTCTATGCGGAGTCCGGCGGCCAGGTGGGCGATAAAGGCGAACTGAAAGGCGCGGGCTTCTCCTTCGCGGTCAGCGACACGCAGAAGTACGGCCAGGCCATTGGTCATATCGGTAAAGTCGCCAGCGGCTCCCTGAAAGTGGGCGACGCGGTGCAGGCCGATGTGGACGAGGCTCGCCGTCAGCGTATCCGTCTGAACCACTCCGCGACGCACCTGATGCACGCGGCGCTGCGCCAGGTGCTCGGCACCCATGTGGCGCAGAAAGGCTCGCTGGTCAACGATAAAGCGCTGCGCTTTGACTTCTCGCATTTCGAAGCGATGAAGCCGGAAGAGATTCGTGCAGTGGAAGATCTGGTCAACGCGCAGATCCGTCGTAACCTGGCTATCGAAACCAACATTATGGATATCGATGCCGCGCGCGCATCCGGCGCCATGGCGCTGTTCGGCGAGAAATACGATGACCGCGTCCGCGTGCTGCAGATGGGCGACTTCTCCACTGAACTGTGCGGCGGGACTCACGCGGCGCGTACCGGTGATATCGGCCTGTTCCGCATCACGTCTGAGTCCGGTACCGCCGCTGGCGTGCGCCGTATCGAAGCGGTGACCGGTGAGGGCGCGATAGCCATGCTGCACGCGCAGAGCGATCAGCTCAGCGATATCGCACAGCTGCTGAAGGGCGACAGCCACAATCTCGGCGAGAAAGTTCGCGCCGCGCTGGAGCGTACCCGTCAGCTGGAAAAAGAGCTGCAGCAGCTGAAAGAGCAGGCTGCGGCGCAAGAGAGCGCAAACCTCTCCAGCAAAGCGGAAGAGATTAACGGCGTTAAGCTGCTGGTCAGCGAACTGGCCGGCGTGGAGCCGAAGATGCTGCGTACCATGGTTGACGACCTGAAGAACCAGCTGGGTTCGACGGTTGTGGTGTTGGCTACGGTCGCAGACGGTAAAGTTTCCCTGATTGCCGGTGTGTCTAAGGATGTGACAGATCGCGTGAAGGCAGGGGAGCTGGTTGGTATGGTCGCTCAGCAGGTGGGCGGTAAAGGGGGCGGTCGTCCGGATATGGCGCAGGCCGGTGGTACCGATGCGTCTGCTCTCCCTGCAGCGTTAGCCAGTGTGAAAGGCTGGGTCAGCGCAAAACTGTAATAACTATAAGCGCATATACCCTAAATAATTCGAGTTGCAGGAAGGCGGCGACGCAGCGAATCCCCGGGAGCTTACTCAAGTAAGTGACTGGGGGGAGCGAGGAAAGCCAACACACATGCAACCTGAAGTATGACGGGTATAGGTGCCGTAACCTCAGGGAAATGGCACCTTGCGCGAGAAACACCGATAACGATAAAGTCGGGTTGAAATTGTGTATATCGGCTAAACTTAGGTTTAACAGAATGTGATGCCATGACTGCTTATACCGTAAGGTATTTGTCATCGCTTACTTTTTGGCGTTATATGATGGATAATGCCGGGATACGAGAGACCCGACTCTTTTAATCTTTCAAGGAGCAAAGAATGCTGATTCTGACTCGTCGAGTTGGTGAGACCCTCATGATTGGAGATGAGGTCACTGTGACAGTTTTAGGGGTGAAGGGTAACCAGGTTCGTATTGGCGTAAACGCCCCTAAAGAAGTATCTGTTCACCGTGAAGAGATCTACCAGCGTATTCAGGCTGAAAAATCCCAGCAGTCCAGTTACTAAGGTTTCCGCGCCTCGCTGTTCAGTGAGGCGCATCACTTACCGCCGCTTTTTCTCTTTTTCTCTTTTTCTGTTTTTTCCCCTGCGCCATACCGCTTTTCATCACCCTTTGCTGCTTTGGTCGTTTGGCGTTATGCCTGCGTCAGGGCTGATTTCCTGTTGATAAATTGCCCTTTTTGCCGTTTTTGCACGCGAATTGCGTGCGAAGTGTGCAAACGAAAAAAGGTCTCGAAAAAGTGTTTGACTTATAAGTACCAGAAAGTAATATGTGCGCCATCGCAGCGACGAAGAGCAGAAACAAGTTCTTCGAAGCACTCGAAAGAGGCGTGTGTGGTGAGGTGGCCGAGAGGCTGAAGGCGCTCCCCTGCTAAGGGAGTATGCGGTCAAAAGCTGCATCCGGGGTTCGAATCCCCGCCTCACCGCCATTTTGCATCCGTAGCTCAGCTGGATAGAGTACTCGGCTACGAACCGAGCGGTCGGAGGTTCGAATCCTCCCGGATGCACCATCATTCTTTCTGAATGAAGAGAGAAGAGCGCTGTGAAAGCAGCGGCCCGCAGTGCGAGGCATAATCGAGTCACTCTACCGATTAGGCCGTCATACTCAGTGTGGCATGTGTTAGTTGTGACACTGACGCGTAGTAAAGCAAGTTTCCCGATGCATCCGTAGCTCAGCTGGATAGAGTACTCGGCTACGAACCGAGCGGTCGGAGGTTCGAATCCTCCCGGATGCACCATATTCTCCTTAGTAACAGCAATATCGTTGTTACATGGTCTGCGAAATTTTCGCCAGCACCAGGGAGGATAACGTTGCGTAAGCAACGGCCCGTAGGGCGAGGCGTAGACGAGTCATCCTCCCGGATGCACCATTCTTGCCTGATTCTGATTGTTCAGATGAATTCTGTAGTAAACTAGTTATTCCGATGCATCCGTAGCTCAGCTGGATAGAGTACTCGGCTACGAACCGAGCGGTCGGAGGTTCGAATCCTCCCGGATGCACCATATTCTCCTTAGTAACAGCAACATTGTTGTTATCTGGTTTGCGAAACCATCGTAAGTGCCAGGAGAGTAACCCCGCAGTACAATCGCTTTCCCGATGCATCCGTAGCTCAGCTGGATAGAGTACTCGGCTACGAACCGAGCGGTCGGAGGTTCGAATCCTCCCGGATGCACCATATTCTCCTTAGCAACAGCGAAAATGTTGTTTCATGGTCTGCGAATTTATCGTCAGTACCAGGGAGGATAACGTTGCGTAAGCAACGGCCCGAAGGGCGAGGCGCAGCCGAGTCATCCTCCCGGATGCACCATATTCTCCTTAGCAACAGCCTTCTCCTTAGTAACAGCGAAAATGTTGTTTCATGGTCTGCGAAATTATCGCCAGCACCAGGGAGGATAACGTTGCGTAAGCAACGGCACCCTCTTCACGCTTCCCTCGCCATCCCGATAACCGCGTTTTTCATCCCAGTTTCATCCGACTTTTTTATTGGCAAGCCGCGCTTTCCACTATAATTTATCCTTGTATATCAGCGTTATCAGGCTGAGATAAATGCAAGGAGAGAAATCCATGAAATGGTTCAAAGCAATACCTGCTTTTTGCGCGACGCTGCTGGTGGCGACGGTCCTCGCTGGCTGTGCCGGTTCGTCCACCAAAGAAAGTACCGGCGGTTACATTGACGATACCGTGGTGACCACTAAGGTGAAAACGGCGCTCTTTAACGATAAAGACATCAAGTCCTCTGAAATCAGCGTCCAGACCTTTAAAGGCCGCGTCCAGCTGAGCGGATTTGTCTCCTCCGCGGAAAGCGCTAAACGGGCGGTGGAAGTCACCCGTCGGGTGCAGGGTGTGCGAATGGTCGAAAACGATCTGCGTATTAAATAAGGCCGTCTATCCGGTCTGATGCCTGAAGGCGCCTGTGGGCGCCTTTGTCGTCTGCGCCGCTGGCCGCGACAACGACCGGCTTTTGCGTTACAGTAACCATTCATTAACCGGTTGGTGAGAAGACGATGTACGAAGGTTACGCAGGACTGATCTTTGATATGGATGGCACCATCCTCGATACCGAGCCGACCCACCGTCAGGCATGGAACGAGGTGCTGGGCCGCTACGGTATGCGTTTCGACGAACAGGCGATGGTCGCCCTCAATGGCTCACCGACCTGGCGGATTGCCCAGGCGATTATTGAACTCAACCAGGCGGATCTCGATCCACATCGCCTGGCGCAGGAAAAAACCCTGGCCGTTAAGGCGATGCTGCTGGATAGCGTACGCCCATTGCCGCTGATCGAGGTGGTCAAAGCGTGGCACGGCCGTCGCCCGATGTCGGTCGGCACCGGTAGTGAAAGCGCCGTCGCCGAAGCGCTGCTGGCGCACCTGGGCCTGCGTCATTACTTCTCCGCGGTGGTGGCGGCCGATCATGTGGTCAACCATAAACCCGCGCCCGATACCTTCCTGCTGTGCGCCGAGCGCATGGGCGTCGCGCCGGAAAAATGCGTGGTCTTCGAAGATGCCGACTTTGGTCTGCAGGCGGCGAAGCGCGCGGGAATGGACGCAGTAGACGTGCGTTTGCTGTGAGCGACGCGCTGTCACTCCTCTCGCTGTTTGCCAGTAGCTTTTTAAGCGCCACGCTGCTTCCCGGCAATTCGGAGGTTGTGCTGGTTGCGATGCTTCTTACGGGGGTTAGTCATCCGTGGTGGTTAGTATTAATAGCAACAATCGGCAATAGCCTTGGAGGGGTAACTAACGTTATTCTGGGGCGCCTGTTTCCGCTGCGTAAAACCTCGCGCTGGCAGGAGCGGGCGGCCGGCTGGCTTAAGCGCTACGGCGCGGTGACGCTGTTGCTAAGCTGGGCGCCGGTTGTCGGCGATTTACTGTGTTTGCTGGCGGGATGGATGCGCATTTCCTGGGGACCGGTACTCTTTTTCTTATGCCTTGGAAAGGCGCTGCGCTATATCGTCATTGCGGCAGCGACGCTTCAGGGCATGACGTGGTGGCACTAATTGGACTGATAGTTCATCCATTACAATTATGCTTATTCAAACGATTTCGACAGGCGGGAGGTCAAATTGATCCCGGACGTATCACAGGCGCTGGCCTGGCTGGAAAAACATCCGCAGGCCCTGCAGGGTATTCAACGTGGTCTGGAGCGGGAGACGCTGCGCGTGAACGCAGACGGTACGCTGGCGACGACCGGTCACCCTCTGGCGTTAGGCTCAGCGCTGACGCATAAATGGATTACCACCGATTTTGCCGAAGCTTTACTCGAGTTTATTACGCCGGTGGACGGCGATATTGAGCATATGCTGACCTTTATGCGCGATGTCCATCGCTATACCGCGCGTCAGCTTGGTGACGAGCGGATGTGGCCGCTGAGCATGCCCTGCTATATCGCCCCCGGTCAGGATATTGAGCTGGCGCAGTACGGCACCTCTAACGTGGGACGCCTGAAAACGCTGTATCGCGAGGGGCTGAAGAACCGCTACGGCGCGCTGATGCAGACTATCTCCGGCGTGCACTATAACTTCTCGCTGCCGATGACGTTCTGGCAGGCGAAGTGCGGTGTGGAAGACGCTGAAAGCGGGAAAGAGGCCATTTCGGCAGGCTATTTCCGCACGATTCGTAACTACTATCGCTTTGGCTGGGTGATCCCGTATCTGTTCGGCGCCTCGCCGGCGATTTGCTCTTCATTCCTGCAAGGAAAGCCGACGACGCTGCCCTTTGAGGAGACGGGCAACGGCATGTACTACCTGCCGTACGCCACCTCGCTGCGCCTCAGCGACCTCGGTTATACCAATAAGTCGCAAAGCAATCTCGGAATTACGTTTAACGATCTGCACGAGTATGTGGCAGGATTGAAGCGCGCGATTAAAACGCCGTCGGAAGAGTACGCCAAAATCGGGCTGGAAAAAGACGGTAAGTATCTGCAGATCAACAGCAATATCCTGCAGATTGAAAACGAACTCTATGCGCCGATCCGCCCGAAACGCGTCACCCGTCGGGGCGAAACCCCGTCCGATGCGCTGCTGCGCGGCGGCATTGAGTACATTGAAGTGCGTTCGCTGGATATCAACCCGTTCTCGCCGATCGGCGTTGACGCTCAGCAGGTGCGTTTCCTCGATCTGTTTATGGTTTGGTGCGCGCTGGCCGACGCGCCGGAGATGAGCAGCGATGAGCTGCTGTGCACCCGCACCAACTGGAATCGGGTGATTCTGGAAGGCCGTAAGCCGGGCTTAACGTTGGGCATCGGCTGCGAAAGCGCGCAGTTCCCGCTGGCGCAGGTAGGTAAAGATCTGTTCCGCGATTTACGCCGCGTGGCGCAGACGCTGGATAGCATTCACGGCGGCGAGGCCTATCAACAGGTCTGCGATGAGCTGCTGGCCTGTTTTGACGATCCGGAATTAACCTTCTCAGCCCGCATTCTGCGTTCTATGATTGAAGAAGGGATTGGCGGAACCGGCCGTGCGCTGGCCGATCGTTACCGGACCCAGCTGCGTGAAGAGCCGCTGGAGATCCTGAGCGAAGAAGATTTCATCGCCGAGCGCGACGCGTCGGTGGCGCGACAGAAGAAAGTAGAAGCGGAAGACAGCGAGCCGTTTGAGGCGCTGTTGGCGCGGCACGCGTAGCGGTCGAAGCGCTGGAAAAGAAAAAGGCCACATCACTGTGGCCAAACTTTCATCTCTGATTCAGGGATGATGATGATAATAAATGCGCGTCTTTCATATACTGAGACTCGCGGCTGAACAAAGAGTTCATTTTATTTTAAAAAAATTCACTCCCGGAGGTGACGAATGCCGTTGTTAGATAGTTTCACAGTCGACCATACCCGAATGGAAGCCCCAGCGGTGCGTGTCGCGAAGAAAATGAACACGCCGCATGGCGATGAAATCACCGTATTCGATCTGCGCTTCTGCGTGCCGAACCAGGAAGTGATGCCGGAGCGCGGTATCCACACCCTGGAGCACCTGTTCGCCGGCTTTATGCGCGATCACCTGAACGGGAATGGCGTGGAAATTATCGACATTTCGCCGATGGGCTGCCGCACCGGGTTCTATATGAGCCTGATTGGTACGCCGGACGAGCAGCGCGTCGCCGACGCCTGGAAAGCGGCGATGGCCGACGTGCTGAAGGTGCAAGATCAGAACCAGATCCCGGAGCTGAACGTCTACCAGTGCGGGACCTATACCATGCACTCGCTGGAAGAGGCGCAGGAGATCGCTCGTCATATCATTGAGCGCGATGTGCGCATCAACAGCAACGACGAACTGGCGTTGCCGAAAGAAAAACTGCAGGAACTGCACATCTAGTGCTTCCGCCGCGGCCCGACGCCTGTCGCCGGGCCGCTCTCCCGACGCCGCCATGACGACGACCACCACCTTCTCCTTTCAGCACCGCCCGCTGGTGCCCTTTGCCCATGATTATGCTCACGGTGACCAGGAAGACTGGCATCAGCATGACTGCGCCCAGCTGCTGCATATTTTAAGCGGCGTGGTGCGGGTGGCGACGCCGGCAGGCTACTGGGTGGTGCCGCCCGGGCGCGGCGTCTGGCTGCCGGCGGGAACGCCCCACGCGCTGCGCATGACCGGCAACGTCGCGGCGCGCACGTTGTTTATCGATCCGCTGGCGCGCGCCGATCTTCCGGCGGGCAGCCAGATCGTACAGATCACGCCCCTGCTGCGGGAACTGATCGTCTCTTCCCTGGCGCTGGCCGAGCGCTATGCCCCCGCCAGCCGCGACGAACGGATTTATGAGCTGATCCTCGATGAGATCCGCGGGATGGCGATCCTGCCGTTTGGCCTGCCGGAGCCGCAAAGCGAAACGCTGCGCCGGCTGTGTCAGCAGGTGCGCGAGGCGCCGGGCGACGTCTGGAGCAGCAGCCAGGCGGCGAAGGCGTGCAGCATGAGCGAGCGAACCCTGAACCGCCATTTTCAGCAGCAGACTAGCCTGACGTGGCGCGAGTGGGTGCGCCGGGCGAAGCTAATGGAAGCGTTGATTCGCCTGGCGCAGGGCCACTCCGTCCTGCGGGTGGCGCTGGAGCTGGGCTACGGCAGCCACAGCGCCTTCAGCGCCATGTTTCGTCGGGTGATGGGCGTCGCCCCCAGCGACTATTTTCGTCCGCCGGCCTGATCGGCGGCGCTGAGCGCATTGCACAGCGCCTGCAGCGAGGCGCGCGCCACGTCATTATCGATACCCACGCCCCAGTAGCTCTCTCCTTGCGGAAAAACGCAGCGGATATAGGCCACCGACCGGCTGTCGCTGCGCGCGCCGAGGGTATGCTCATGATAGTCCTTGATCATAAACGGCTGCCGAAACAGCGCGCTGAGGCCGCGGGCGGCGGCGGAGAGCAGGCCGTTGCCCTGGCCCTGCAGGCGTCGGGTTTCGCCGTGGTGACGCAGCGTCGCCTGCAGGGACAGCTGGCCATCCTGCTGGCTGGCGCTCTGATAATCGACCAGCGTCAGCGCAGGCTGCGCCTGCAGCCCGTAGCGCGTGCGGAACAGCTGCCACAGCGCATGGTGGGTCATCTCTTTGCCGTCGCTATCGGTGGCCTGCTGAACGTGCTGGCTGAAGTCCTGCTGCAGCCCGCGGGGCAGCTTCAGACCATGATTTTGTTCGATAAGCCAGGCGCTGCCGCTTTTCCCCGACTGGCTGTTGACGCGGATCACCGCCTCATAGCTGCAGCCAATATCCTGCGGGTCAATGGGCAGGTAGGGCATCCGCCATGGGTCGCCAGGCTGACGGGCATCAAACCCTTTTTTGATCGCATCCTGATGGGAACCGGAGAAGGCAGTATAGGCCAGACTTCCCGCCCACGGGTGGCGCGGGTGCACGGGGATCTGATTGCAGTTTTCCACCACTTCCACCACCCGGTTCATCTGCTCGAAGCGAAGCTCAGGGTCGACGCCCTGGCTGTAGAGGTTCATCGCCAGCGTCACCAGGCAGACGTTGCCGGTGCGTTCGCCGTTGCCGAACAGGCAGCCTTCCACCCGGTCGGCGCCGGCCATCACCGCCAGCTCGGCGCTGGCGACGCCGGTACCGCGGTCATTGTGAGGATGCACGCTGATGCAGACCTCGCCGCGGCGGGAGAAATGGCGGCAAAAGTACTCGATCTGATCGGCATAGACGTTGGGGGTGTTGACCTCCACCGTCGCCGGCAGATTGACGATCATCGGTCGCTCGGCGCAGGGCTGCCAGACGTCCGCCACCGCTTCGCAAATCTCGAGCGCAAACTCCGGTTCGGTGAAGCAGAACGTTTCAGGCGAATATTCATATTGCCAGCGGGTCTCCGGCTGTTGTTCGCACTGCTGGCGGATAAGCCGGGTGGCGCGGGTCGCGAGGGCGATCACCTCGGCCTTGTCCATGCCGAAAACCAGTTCGCGGAACAGCGGCGCGGTGGCGTTGTAGAGGTGGACGGTGGCCCGGCGGGCGCCGCGCAGCGCTTCAAAGGTGCGCAGGATCAGCGGGTCCCGCGCCTGGGTCAGCACCTGGATGGTGACCTCCTCCGGGATGCGCTGTTCGTCAATCAGCTGGCGGACAAAGTTGAAATCGGTTTGCGAGGCGGAAGGGAAGGCGACCTCAATCTCTTTAAAGCCGCACTCCAGCAGCAGATCCCAGAACTGCAGTTTGCGGGCGCTGTCCATGGGCTCCGCCAGCGCCTGGTTGCCGTCGCGCAGGTCGGTCGACAGCCAGCGCGGGGCGTGGCTGATTTGCCGGTCCGGCCAGCGGCGGTCGGGCAGGGTAATCGGCGGATAGGGACGGTACTTTTCAGCAGGATGGCTCAGCATAGTGTTCTCCTTAATAGTCAGCCTCTATCCTGCCCGAGCGCCGGCTGGCGGGCTTTCGCAAACGAGACAGAAACTAGCGAGAACTGGACAACCTGACGCCGTAAAAAAGGGACCCGCAGGTCCCTTAATGTGAGGCTTAGTGCGCGCCGCCGCCGCCGCCGCCGCCGCCGGCGCTGAACGGGGGTCTGGCGAACCACACCAGTCCCAACAGCAGGATGAAAATGGCCGCTGAGATCCAGAAGATTTCGTTGGCGGAGATAATCAGCCCCTGGTTGGTTATCTGCTGCGCTATCCA
Source organism: Klebsiella sp. TF21-TM (assembly GCF_019753495.1). Taxonomy (NCBI): domain Bacteria; kingdom Pseudomonadati; phylum Pseudomonadota; class Gammaproteobacteria; order Enterobacterales; family Enterobacteriaceae; genus Klebsiella; species Klebsiella sp. TF21-TM. The sequence continues at coordinate 27,690 of NZ_JAIJYL010000026.1, forward strand.
GCCGGACGCCTGCTGCTGCGTCATTCCCATCCCCTGCAGCTGATCGTAGATCTGCTGCGCATTGGGGTTGAACGGCGTCACCGATTCGGTGAGCTGCGCATGGTGCAGCGCCTCGCGGTTGGTCCACAGGGTGGTGGTGATCGAGGTCCCGATGGAGCCGGCAAGGGTACGGGTGAAGTTCGACAAGCTCGACGCCGCCGCCAGCCGTTCCGGCGGCAGGCCGGAGAGGGTGATGGTGGTCAACGGCATGAAGAAGCAGGCTACCGCGAAGCCCTGGATAAACTGCGGCCACGCCGAGGCGCCAAAGTCCATCCCCGGTTCGAAGGTCCAGGCGCGCCAGTAGAAGCAGACGGCGTACATGATAAAGCTGAAGGTGACCAGCCGTCGCATATCGAGCTTATGCGCAAAGCGGCCGATAATCGGCGACAGAATGACCGGGATCACCCCCACCGGCGCTGACGCCAGGCCGGCCCAGGTCGCGGTGTAGCCGTAGACCTCCTGCAACAGCTGCGGCAGCAGCACGATGGCCCCGAAGTAGAGCATGTAGGCCAGGCTGATACAGAGGCAGCCGATGGTGAAGTTGCGCGACTTAAACAGCGACAGATCGACAATCGGGTTATCGTCGGTCAGCTCCCAGACGATCAGGAAGCTTATCGCCACCACCGCCACGATGGTCAGAATGATAATTTCATTGGAGGAGAACCAGTCCAGCTCTTTACCCCGGTCCAGCATCACCTGCAGGCTACCGATACCGATGATCAGCAGCGCCAGGCCGACGCCGTCGATACGCCGCTGTTCGGTTTTGGTTTCCCGGTTGCGCAGGGTCTGCAGGGTCATCAGCACCACCGCCACGCCAATGGGCACGTTGATAAAGAAGATCCATCCCCAGTGGTAGTTATCGCTGATATAGCCGCCGAGGATCGGGCCGCAGATGGGAGCGACGATCACCGTCATCGACCACAGCGCCAGGGCGATAGAGCGTTTCGCCGGCGGATAGTTGCTGAGCAACAGACTTTGCGACAGCGGGATCAGCGGCCCGGCAACAATCCCCTGAATGACGCGGAAGAAGATCAGCATCGTCAGGCTGTTGGAGACGCCGCAGGCCCAGGAGGCGATGGCGAAAGCGGTGGTGGACCACAGGAACAGCTTCACCTCGCCCACGCGCTTGGCCAACCACCCGGTGATCGGAATGGAGATGGCGTTAGCGACCCCGAACGAGGTGATGACCCAGGTCCCCTGGCTCAGCGATGAGCCAAGGTTACCGGCGATGGTCGGGATCGCCACGTTGGCGATAGTGGAATCCAGCACCTGCATGAACGTCGCGAGCGACAGCGCAATGGTCATGATGACCAGCTGCGCGCCTTCCAGCGGTTTTTGCTGTTGCATTACACTCACCCCGAATTATCCGGCGTTGGCCTGAATGATCTCGTCTATCAGTTTATTGACCGGATCGAGAGCGATTTCGCGGGCATTGCTCTCGTAGACCGGGGAGCTCCGCACCTGGCTTGCCAGCATTTCGCCATCGCGATCGGTGGTGTTAACTTCCACCAGCGTCGAGAGGCCGATGCGCAGCGGATGTTCCGCCAGCTGTTTTTCATCCAGCTCGATGCGGACCGGCAAGCGCTGTACCACTTTGATCCAGTTGCCGGTGGCGTTCTGCGCCGGCAGCAGGGAGAAGGCGCTCCCGGTTCCCATATCCAGACCAACCACCTTGCCGGTGTATTTCACGTCATCGCCATAGATGTCGCTGATTACGGTGGCCGGCTGGCCGATGCGCATATGCGCCAGCTGGGTCTCTTTAAAGTTAGCGTCGATCCACAGGTTGGTCGCCGGAACCACCGCCATCAGCGGCGTGGTGGTGCCGATCTGCGCCCCAGGCTGTACCGAGCGGCGGGAAACGTAGCCGCTAATCGGGCTGACGATCTGCGTACGCTGCAGGGCCAGCCAGGCGTTACGCACTTCGGTCGCCGCCTGCAGCACCGCCGGCTGCTGTTCCAGTTTGGTACCCAGCACGATCGCCTGGTTGGCGTTGTACTGCTGGATAGCCACGTCAAGCTCGGCCTGCGCGCTGGCGACGGTGTCGCGGGCGTGCTGCAGCTCTTCGCGGCCGATGAGGTTCGCGGCGCCCAGCGGGATGCGGCGGTTCAGGTCAGCCTGCGCCTGGGCGAGGGCGGTCTTTTTGACGTCAATATTCGCCTGCAGCTGCTTGCTGTTGATCATCTGCTGACGGGTTTGACGCACGCTGGCGGCCAGCTGCGTTTTGGCTTTCTCAAACGCCTGTTGGGCATCGGTCTGATCGAGAGTGACCAGCGGATCGCCTTTCTGCACATAGTCCGTGTTGTCTGCCCAGACTTTGGTCACGCTGCCCGAGACCTGGGCCATAATTTGTACCTGGTTCCCTGCCACGTAGGCATCGTCGGTCTCTTCGTAGTGACGCAGTACCAGAAACCAGTAAATCCCATATGCCACGGCAATAATAATGAAGAGCAATGTCAGCAACAGAAGGGCGCCTTTACGCTTCCCTTTTTTGCTGCCTGGTTGCTGCGGGGTTTGGCTCTCCGCATTTGCGCTCATGTTATTCTCCACGATCTTATTATTTCACATCGGCTGAGCCGACCTGTTTATCAGAAAGGCCAGCAGAGATCTGCTGGCCTGGCTGTTTTCCTTGCAACGTAAAAATGGGCTGAGCGACGCCGCCCTTAGCGTAGAGAGTCCGCCAGCACGCCTTCTTCTTCCATCTGGTCAAGGCGGCTCAGGAGTTTGCGGGTAATGTGTTCGAGCTGATCTTTTTCGCTGGTGCTGAGTGAAGACCACAGCTGGTGCAGGCAGTTATGCTGCGGCGGCAGGACTTCACGCAAAAACTGATGGCCCTTTTCGGTCAGCTGCAGATGCAGACAGCGACGATCGTTATCGCTCTCGCGGCGTTCAATCCAGCCGCGTTTTTCCAGTTCATCAGCGATACGGGTGGCGTTGGTACGCGACGAGCCCAGCGCACAGCTCAGCTCGGACGGCTGAATGCTGTGGTTTTCCTGCGACTCCAGCGTAATCAGCGCCATAAATAATGTCTCGTTAATTCCCTGCGCTTTGAGCATTTTATTGCGATTTTCCAGCAGCTTACCTTGCATATGCATGCAAAGACGAGTTAACAGAATCTCCTGGAACGGGAAATCTTCATGGCGGCTGGCGCGGAACTTGAGCATTTGCTCAATGGGAGTAAACGAACTATCCATTTGGGTATGACCTCATTAATTACAGCCGATATAATAACTATTGTGACAAATAAATCAAATGAATTATTGACCAAAATTGATACGCAAAGCTTAGAGCCCGCTGGCGATTTTCCAGGCCAGACCGTAGGCCAACGCCGACAGCAGGGTCGGGATAATAATGCTGCGGGTTTTCCAGAAGGCGCCCCCCAGCACCAGAAAGCCGATCAGCGTCGGCGCCAGGCGATGGGCATCGGCGAGGATCTCCGGCACGCTGGAGACCACCAGCAGCGCGCAAATCGAGGCGATGCCGATGGTATCCAGCAGCACGCTGACCGGGCCACGACGGGCAGGCCGGGCATGACCCGCGCGCAGACGCAGGGGAAGATAACGAAACAGATAGTTGACGCCGCCGACAATCACTCCGAGCAGAAGGACCTCACTGTTCATCCGGCATCCCCTTCAGCATGGCCTGGACCAGCGCCGTCAGACACCCGCAGACAATCCCGGCGAGGATCGCCGCCGGAATGGAAAATAACAGAATGCCGCCCAGCGCGCCCGCCAGCGCCGCCGTGACGCACAGCGATTGCTGGCGCTGGAAAGAGGCCAGCAGGAAGCTCATAAATAGCGCCGGCAGCATAAAGCCGAGCGCGGCTTCCACCGCCGGATAATCCACCAGCAGGCCGTTGCCGGACCAGGCGCCAGCCAGCGTGCCGCACACCCACGATGCCCACGAGGTAAACGCGAGACCGAGCATCCAGTTTTCGCTCCAGCGTCGGTTGTCGCGTACCAGCCTGGCGGTGGCGGCGGCGAAAACCTCATCGGTCAGGCCGAAGGCCCAGAGGGCGGTCTTCTTTTTGTCCAGCGCGGTATGAATGCGGCTGCGCAGCGAGGGGCCATACAGCACGTGGCGGACGTCCATCGCCATCACCGTCAGGGCGGCGACCCACAGCGAACTGCCGGCGGCCAGCATGGCGGTGATCACAAACTGGCTGGCGCCGGCGTAAATAATGCAGGAGAAAAACAGGCTTTCCAGCGGGGTGAACCCCAGCCGGGTGGCGTTCAGTCCGAAGGCGAATGCCACCGGAAGGTAGCTGATGACGATGGGGAGACTGTCTTTAATGCCTTCGCCGACGGTAGCGACACGTTCAGATAAGGCACAGGTTAAGGGCGCGGGGTTTTCCATATGAATAACTTATCGCTGGATCCATGTGAAGGTGGCAAATTGACCGATGTCCCCACCTTAACAGAGCGCGACGCGCCTTAACACTATGAAAATGCCCGCAATCCGCTTTTCCATGACCCTGACGGGATGAAAGGCGGGGAAGGGGCCCGGATAAGGCGCCGGGCCTTATCCGGGGGCGGGTTACTGCTGCGCGGCGAGCGCGGCTTTCACCCAGCTGTCGAACAGCGGCTGGTGGGCTTTGATCCAACCATCAACATGACCGTTAATGTCGGCTTCGGAAGCATGGCCTTCGTGCATCATCGCATTCTCGGCGTTGATGTCGGCGATCGGCAGCTTCATGACGCTAAACAGAGTGGCGGCGGCCGGATTTTTCTCCGCCCAGGCTTTGTTGGCGACAATGTGCATGGTGTTGACCGGGAAGCCATAGTTGGCGCCGTTGGCCAGTTTGGTATCGATGTTTTTCTGCTCGCCCGGCAGGGAGGAGAACGGCACCTGCAGCCAGACGACGTCTTTGCCAGGCTTCAGCACGTCGCTAACCCAGTACGGCGTCCAGGTGTAGTAGAGCACCGGTTTACCCTCTTTATAGCGGGCGATGGTGTCGGCCATCATCGCCGCGTAGTTGCCCTGGTTATGGGTAACGGTTTTGCTCAGGCCATAGGCGTCAATCTGGTGGTTAATCACCGCTTCGCAGCCCCAGCCCGGGGTGCAGCCGGTGAGGTCCGCTTTACCGTCGTTGTTAGTATCAAACAGTTTGGCGATCTGCGGATCTTTGAGCTGATCGATAGAGGTGATGTGGTACTGCTCGGCGGTTTTTTTATCGATCAGATAGCCCTGGGCGGCGCCTGAGACGTACACCCCCTTGCGGTAAAATTTGTTATCACCGCCCGCCGCGGCGTACATGTCATCGTGCAGCGGCTGCCAGTTGGTGGCGATAAAGGTAGTATCCCCGGCGGCAATCGAGGTATAGGCAACGTTATAGTCCACTTCGCTCGGTTTTTCGACGGTGTAGCCAAGCTTCTCCAGCGCGCGGCTGACCAGCAGGGTCTGGAAGCTCTCTTCGGAGATAGTGCTCTGCGCCGGCTTGACGGTAATTCCTTTGCCCGGCAGGTCGGCGGCGAAGGCGCTGGTGGCGATCAGGGTGGCAAAGGCGGCGGTGGCCATCATCGTGCTATGTCGCATGGTGGTTCCTCTTATTGTTTAACGGGAAGGCGGCTCCCCGGCATCGGCTGGTGCCGGGGTGCGGCGCTGTTATCGACTTATCGACAGAAAGGGCGAGTGAGAAGCCCCAGCGGGCCGGTGGTGTACCAGCGGCGGTTGCCGCGACTGCGGGCGTCGCGGCCGACGGCCTGGGTGAGGCGGTCAAGAATAATCGCCAGGATCACGATCCCCACGCCGCCGACGGTGGCCAGGCCCATATCCAGGCGGCCAATGCCGCGCAGCACCATCTGGCCAAGACCGCCGACGGCGATCATCGAGGCGATCACCACCATCGACAGGGCCAGCATCAGCGTTTGGTTAACCCCGGCCATAATGGTGGGCATCGCCAGCGGCAGCTGAACTTTAAACAGCAGCTGGCGCGGGCTGGCGCCAAACGAGCGCGACGCTTCGATCAGATCCGCAGGCACCTGGTTTATCCCGAGGATGGTCAGACGGACGATCGGCGGCAGGGCGAAGATAATCGTCACCACCACGCCGGGCACGTTGCCGATGCCGAACAGCATCACGATCGGCACCAGGTAGACGAAGGCCGGCGTGGTCTGCATGGCATCCAGCAGCGGGCGGATAATTTTCGCCGCTCGCGGACTGCGCGCCAGCCAGATCCCCAGCGGCAGGCCGATGATCATGCAGAACAGCAGGGCGGTGAGGACCAGCGCCAGGGTGACCATCGCCTGCGACCACGCGCCGATGGCGCCGATGGCAATCAGCGAGACCAGGGTGGCGACCCCCATGCCGAGGCTGGAGATCTGCCAGGCGATCAGCGCGAAGACGATAATCGCCACCGGCGCCGGCATCCCCAACAGCAGCTGCTGGAAGGCGCTGAGGATGTAGTCGATCGGCACGCGGATCCCCTGGAACAGCGGGCGGAAGTGCAGCACGATCCAGTCGATGGCGTGGGTCACCCAGCTGTCGAGCGGGATCAGGGTCTTATGGAACGGATCCATGATATTGAACTGTTCCGGCTGCGGCGCCGGGGCGCTGTGCAGCCAGTCGGCGCCGCCGCCATTAGTCGGCGCGGCAGTTGAGGCGCCACCCCAGGCGTCTGCAGCCTGAGCGGCGCTGTCGGTTGCCGGGGCGCTGTCCCACGGATTGGTTTGATCAGCCATGATTCACCCCCTCGCGATCTAAAGCCTGGAGCAACATTCGTTTGGAAATGATGCCGATATATTGTTGTTCTTCATCCACCACCGGGACGGCGCACGGGGCGTGGCCGACGTGGGAGAGCAGATCGCTGAGCGGCGTTTGCGCCTCCACCGCCAGCGGGGCGTCAATCAGCGCCGCCTCGATCCCCTGGCCGGCGCTGAGCGCGGTTTTCAGAGAATCGATCGAGACAATCCCGACAAAGCGATTACCGCGCTCAATGACATAGCCATATTCCCGGTCTTCATCCTGTAATAATTTCAGCGCAGAGCGGGGGCCAAAACCTGGCGTTTTACGAATCAGGCCGACCGGGCTACGACGGGCAATATCTTTCGCGCTGAAGACCTGGCTAATATCGACGCCGCGGAAGAAGGTGCGGACATAATCATTGGCCGGATTATTCAATATTTCATCCGGAGTGCCGACCTGAACCACTTCGCCATTTTGCATAATGGCGATACGATCGCCAATTCGCATGGCTTCATCAAGGTCATGGGAAATAAAGACAATAGTACGCTGATGCTTAGCCTGTAATTTGATCAGCTCATCCTGCATTTCGGTGCGAATGAGCGGATCGAGCGCGGAGAAGGCTTCATCCATTAAGAGAATATCGGGATTAATCGCCAGGGCGCGGGCTAAACCGACGCGCTGACGCATCCCGCCGGAGAGTTCATCCGGCCAGGCGTGGGCATAATTCTCCAGCCCCACCTGACGCAGCGCTTCCCGAGCTTTTTGCTCTCGCTCAGCGGCCGGGACGCCGGCAAGCGCCATGCCAAACGCCGTATTGTCGAGCACGCTCATGTGCGGCATCAGCGCAAAGGACTGAAAAACCATCGCAATTTTTTTACGACGCACCTCGCGCAGCTCGGCGTCCGACATTTTGGCGATATCGACCCCGTCAATCAGCACCTGGCCGCGGGTGGGTTCAATCAGGCGATTGAGAAGGCGAACCATGGTGGATTTCCCCGAGCCGGAGAGCCCCATGATGACGAATATCTCGCCTTCTTCAATGGCCAGACTGGCGTCTTTGACGCCAAGCGACAGCCCCGTTTTTTCCAGTATTTGCGCTTTGTTGAGTCCTTTCTCAATATATTTGAAAGCACGGTGAGGGTGCTCGCCAAATATCTTATAAAGATTTTTAATTTCTAATTTAATTGCCATGCAATAGAGAAGTTCCTGTTATTTGTTTATTGCGATATGGTACCCAATGGTGATAATGATCTTTTTACACCCTAACATACTCAGATTCTGTGACAACCCTCAATGGCGAACTCTCGGCAAAATGGAGGGAGGGACATGGCGGCACAGCCCCCGTGATATAAGGGCTGAGCGGTAATTTGTTGTGGGTAATATTTTTTGATTATCTTTGGGTAATTAGACTGAAATGGGCCGGTTTTCTGCTAAATATGACCAAGTGATGACGGTTAGACCATGGAGAGAATATTTGGTGGATTAATCGCGATTCTGTGAAATTGATCACCAGGAATATGCGGGCGATATTCCTGGTGAAAGTACGGTTAAAAGTCCCAGTCGTCGTCGGCGGTCTCTTCCATTTTTCCTATCACGTAGGAGGAGCCGGAGCCGGAGAAAAAGTCGTGGTTTTCATCGGCGTTGGGTGACAGCGCCGCGAGGATCGCCGGGTTAACCGCCGCCATCTCCGCCGGGAACAGCGCCTCGTAGCCGAGGTTCATCAGCGCTTTGTTGGCGTTGTAGCACAGGAAGGCGCTGACGTCGTCGAACCAGCCGCTCTCGCCGTACAGTTCCCGGCTGTAGGCCAGCTCGTTGTCGTACAGATCCATCAGCAGATCGAGGGCGAAGTTTTTTAATTCTTCGCGCTTACCGGGGCTGACGATCTCCAGCCCTTTCTGATACTTGTAGCCGATGTAATAGCCATGCACCGCTTCATCGCGAATGATCAGGCGGATCAGATCCGCGGTGTTGGTCAGTTTTCCCCGACTGGAGAAGTGCATCGGCAGCCAGAAGCCGGAATAGAAGAGAAAGGATTCGAGGAACACGCTGGCGATTTTTTTCTTCAGCGGCTCGTCGGCCTGATAGTAGCCCAGCATCAGCTGCGCTTTGCGCTGCAGGGGTTCGCAGCTTTCGCTCCAGGCGAAGGCGGCATCCACCTCTTTGCTGTGGCACAGCGTGGAAAAGATGGAGCTGTAAGAGCGGGCATGAACCGCTTCCATAAAGCTGATGTTCGACAGCACCGCCTCCTCATGCGGGGTCAGAGCGTCCGCCATCAGCGCCGGCGCGCCGATGGTGTTCTGAATGGTGTCGAGCAGGGTCAGCCCGGTAAAAACGCGAATGGTCAACTGTTGCTCCGCCGCGCTGAGGGTTTGCCAGGCGGGAATATCGTTCGACAGCGGCACTTTCTCCGGCAGCCAGAAGTTGCTGGTGAGACGATTCCACACCTCCAGATCTTTATCGTCATCGATGCGGTTCCAGTTGATCGCGCTGACGCGCGTTAAATGGGTCATCCTGTTCTCCTTACAGCGCGCAGGACACGCAGCCTTCAATTTCAGTGCCTTCCAGCGCCAGCTGGCGCAGTCGGATGTAGTACAGCGTTTTAATGCCTTTCTTCCAGGCGTAGATTTGCGCCTTGTTGATATCGCGGGTGGTGGCGGTATCCGGGAAGAACAGGGTCAGCGACAGGCCCTGATCGACGTGGCGCGTCGCCTCGGCGTAGGTGTCGATGATCTTCCGGGGGCCTATCTCGTACGCATCCTGGTAGAGGGCCAGATTATCGTTATTCATAAACGGCGCGGGGTAGTACACCCGTCCGGTTTTCCCCTCTTTGCGGATCTCAATCTTCGAGACGATCGGGTGAATGCTGGAGGTGGCATGATTGATGTACGAGATCGAGCCGGTGGGCGGCACCGCCTGCAGATAGCGGTTGTAAATGCCATAGCGCATGACGTCGTCGCGCAGCTGGCGCCAGCTTTCCCGGTCGGGCAGGGAGATGCCGGCGCGGGCGAACAGCGCGCGGACCCGTTCGGTTTTCGGCTGCCACGACTCCTGCAGATATTTGTCGAAGTATTCCCCGCTGGCGTAGCGCGACTGCCGGAAGCCGGCGAAGCGCTGGCCGCGCTCGCGGGCCAACAGCATCGAGGTGTGCAGCGCGTGCCAGGTCACGGTGTAGAAGTAGATATTGGTGAAGTCCAGCCCCTCCGGGCTGCCGTAGGCAATGCCTTCCCGCGCCAGGTAGCCGTGAAGATTCATCTGCCCCAGGCCGATGGCGTGGGAGGCGGCGTTGCCGGCCGCTACGGAGGGGACCGACTGAATGTGGCTCATGTCGGACACGGCGGTCAGGGCGCGCACCGCGGTGGCGATAGTGAGGCCGAAATCCGGCGAGTCCATGGTGTGGGCGATGTTCAGCGAGCCGAGGTTGCAGGAAATATCTTCCCCGATATGGGCATAGCTAAGGTCTTCATTATAGGCGGACGGCGTACTGACCTGCAGGATCTCGGAACACAGATTGCTCATGGTGACCCGCCCGGCCACCGGACTGGCGCGGTTCACCGTGTCTTCAAACATGATGTACGGGTAGCCGGATTCAAACTGGATCTCCGCCAGGCGCTGGAACAGATCGCGGGCGCGGATCCAGCGTTTGCGAACCCGATCGTCGGCTACCAGCTGTGGATAGAGGTCGCCGATGGCGCAGTCGGCGAAGGGTTTGCCGTACAGCCGTTCGACATCATACGGCGAGAAGAGCGCCATCTGCGCGTCTTCTTTCGCCAGCTGGAAGGTGATGTCAGGGATCACCACCCCCAGCGACAGGGTTTTGATGCGGATTTTCTCATCGGCATTTTCACGCCGGGTATCAAGGAAGCGCAAAATATCGGGATGGTGAGCGTGCAGCCAGACCGCCCCCGCCCCCTGGCGGGCGCCGAGCTGGTTGGCATAGGAGAAGGCGTCCTCCAGCATCTTCATCACCGGCACTACGCCGGAGGACTGATTTTCGATGCGCTTGATCGGCGCCCCGGCCTCGCGCAGATTGGAGAGTAAAAAGGCCACGCCGCCGCCGCGCTTCGACAGCTGCAGCGCCGAGTTCACCGCCCGGCCGATGGACTCCATATTATCTTCAATGCGCAGCAGGAAGCAGGAGATCAGCTCCCCGCGCTGCTGTTTGCCGGCGTTAAGGAAGGTGGGCGTGGCCGGCTGGAAGCGGCCGCTGAGTATCTCCTCCGTCAGCTGCCGCGCCTGCTGTTCATCGCCCCGGGCCAGCGTCAGGGCCACCATTACGCTGCGTTCCGCGAAATCCTCGAGGTAGTGCTTGCCGTCAAAGCTCTTCAGCGCGTAGCTGGTATAGAACTTCCAGGCGCCGAGGAAGGTCTGGAAGCGAAACGCGGCGCGCCGGGCATGGGCGAACAGCGCCAGCACAAACCCGCGATCATAGCCGGCCAGCAGCTGGGGATCGTAATAGCCCTCGCGGACGAGCCAGCTGAGTTTATCCTCCTGGCTGGCAAAGGCGAGGGTGTTGGGCTGAACCTGGGTCGCCATAAAAGCCTCAACCGCCTGGCGATCTTTCTCAAACGGGATGCGGCCCTCGCTGTCGTACAAATTCAGCATCGCATTGAGGGCGTGAAAATCCACGGCGGCGGTTATACGTTCTGCGGTTGTCGTTGCCAAAATTCGCTGACTCCTTTACGCACGTTATCGATATCGTCGGGGGTTCCCATCAGCTCGAAGCGGTAGAGATAGGGCACGGCGCATTTCTGCGCGATGACATCCCCGGCGCGCCCCCAGGCGTCGCCAAAGTTGCGATTGCCGGCGGCAATCACCCCGCGGATCAGCCGACGGTTATGTACGTCGTTTAAAAAGCGGATCGCCTGACGCGGCACGGCGCCGGCGGTACCGCCGCCGCCATAGCTGGGAACGATGAGAATATAGGGCTCGTCTACCTGCAGAGGTTCACGCTCGTTCAGCGGGATGCGCACCGCCGGCAGCCCCAGGCGCTGCACAAAGCGATGGGTGTTCTCCGAACGGCTGGAGAAGTAGACGATGAGGCTCATGCGCTGGCCGCCGCGACGGAGGGGCGCAGGCGATTGATCATATCCGGGCGGAAGCCGCTCCAGCGCAGGTCGCCGGCGATCACCACCGGCAGCTGGCGAAACCCCTGCTCGCGCAGGGTGTCGGCGGCATCCGGCTGCTGGTCGACGTTGACCATTTCAAAGGCCAGCCCCCGGCTCTCCATGGCTCGTCGGGTGGCATGGCACTGCACGCAGTCATTTCGAGTGTAAATAGTAATGCGCATGATTCGTATTTCCATTTAAGATAACAGCACGGCGCTAAACGTAGCGTCGAACGTTGTGGGCCATTCGATAAGGAAATACTAGATGTAGTTATTTAAAACTTCAACCACTCAATATATAGCGTTTTTAGCAAAGCGTTCCCCCGCCGGGGTGGACAGGCGGAGGAGGGGGAAGGCTGCGCGAAACTACAGACGCATGGCGACGGCGAGGCGGTTAAAGGCGTTCATCAGGCTGATGGCGAAGGTGAGATCGCTTATCTGACGTGGGGTAAAATGTTCGCGCAGCGGCAGGTAAACCTCATCTTCCGCATGGCTGGCGGCGATGTCGGTGACCGACTCGGCCCAGGCAAGCGCCGCGCGTTCGCCAGGGGTAAAATGGTCGCTCACCCGCCAGCCGGCCAGGGCATCCAGCTTGCTCTGCGCCATGCCGCCTTTGCGCAGCGCCTGGCTGTGCTTCTCAAGGCAGAAGGCGCAGCCGTTGATCTGCGACACGCGTAAATAGACCAGCTCCACCAGGGCGCTGCCCAGCTCGCTTTTCTCCAGCGCGAGGCTGGCCTGCACCAGCCCTTTATAGACTTCCGGGCTCAGTTCACTGAATGGCTGACGTAATTGGCTCATGGTGTTCTCCTCTCTAAGACGGCAGCCAAAATAGCACTATAATGGACTGCAAAAGATAGCCATATTGTGATGAAAAAAGCAGACCATAATGGAAGCCAGCCACCTCCCTCTCTATCAACGCATCGCCCGCCAGCTGAAATCCGCCATTGAACGTGGCGAACTGGCTCCGGGCAGCCGTCTGCCCGCCAGCCGGGTGTTTGCCCAGGAGCAGGGCGTCTCCCGGGCGACCATCGAAAACGCCTGGGGCGAACTGGTCGCCCAGGGCTGGCTCGAGCGACGCGGGCAGGCGGGAACCTTTGTCAGCGAGCGGCTCAGTCCGCGCCAGCTGGCGCCTGTGCCGCCAGCGCAGCCTGCCGCGCCGGCGGAGCCGTTGCCGTTTCAGATGGGGCTCCCGGCGCTGGATCTCTTTCCGCGCGGGCTGTGGGCGCGGGTGATGGGGCGCCGGCTGCGGACGCAGTCGCGGTTCGATCTGGCGCCCGGCGATCCCGGCGGCGACCCGCTTCTGCGTCAGGCGATCGTCGACTATCTGCGCCTGTCGCGCAGTATCGACTGCCAGCCGGAGCAGGTCCTGATCGCCGGCAACTATGCCACCGCCATGAACCTGATCCTGCGTACCCTGGCGCAGCCGGGGCAGCATATGTGGATGGAGGATCCGGGATATCCCTTTATCCGCCCGGTGGTCGAGGCCGGGCAGCTGGTGGTGGATGCGATCCCGGTGGACGACGAAGGGATGGATATCGCCTGGGGCCAGCGCCATCACCCGCAGGCGCGGTTTGCCCTGCTCACCCCGGCGCATCAGAGTCCGCTGGGAGTGGCGCTCTCGCTGCCCCGGCGTCGCCAGCTGTTGGCATGGGCCGCGGAGCGTGACGCCTGGATCATTGAGGATGATTACGATAGCGAGTTTCGCTATCGCGGCAAACCGCTGCCGCCGCTGAAAAGCCTTGATGCGCCACAGCGGGTCATCTACGCGGGCACCTTCAGTAAGTCGATGTTTCCGGCGCTGCGCACCGCCTGGCTGGTAGTGCCGACCGCGCTGGCGGCGCGCTTTCACCAGACCGTGGAGCGCCAGCCCTGCACCGTTCCCACCCTGTGGCAGCAGACGCTGGCGGATTTTATCCAGCAGGGCCATTTCTGGCGTCATCTGAAAAAAATGCGCGCCAGCTACAGCCAGCGCAGGGAGTGGCTGGAGTCGGCTCTGCAGGCGCAGGGCTTTCAGGTCACGCCGCAGCAGGGGGGGATTCAGCTGGTCATGCCGGTCAGCGGCGACGATCGCCTGCTGGCCCAACGGGCGGTGGCGGCCGGGCTGGCGGTACAGGCGTTGAGCGACTGGCGGATGCGCCATACCGGCGAGGGGGGATTACTGATGAGTTTTACCAATATTCGCTCGCCGGCAATGGCTGGCGCGCTGGCCCGGCGGCTGAGGGAGGCGATTGGCGTCGGCGGCGTCACGCCCGCTGGCGCATAAAAAACCCCTGCGGCCAGAGGCGCGCAGGGGCTGACGCGTATTTGTTATCTTCATTGCTTTCCGTGAAGCAGGCGGGCTTCCGCGCGCTTATCGCGCGGCGGCAGCAAACGCTATAGCTATTATCGACGTAAATTGAGCAATACGCCAATAAATACCCCGACGGCGGCGGCGGCGCCCACGCTGTGCCACGGTTTATTGCGCACGTAGGTGTCGGCGCAGCCCAGCGCATCGCACGCTGCCTGGCGCGCATCCAGCGCCGCCTGCTGCACCCGGTTGTGGCCATTAAGGCGGGCGCGGGTCTCTTTTAACAGCGACTGCGCTTTGGCACGCGCCGCTTCCGCTTCCTCTTTCGCGTCACTGCCCCACGATTTCAGCACCTCTTCCAGCGTGTCCGCTAATTGGCTGACATCGTTATGAATATCTTCGGCGTTCTCGTCAAAATTGTTGCGGTTCACATGGTTAGCCATCGTTATCTCCCTTAATTCCATCGAGTGAGTAAGTGTAGGACAAGATTTTGAATTATGCTTACTGCTGTGGTTTCTGGAATATTCCGAAAGCACTGTCCTTAATGAATAAGGTAAGGTCAATGTGCGGTAAAAGATAACGAGGAATCAGTATGTATTTAAGACCCGATGAGGTGGCGCGTGTTCTTGAAAAAGCCGGCTTCACCATGGATGTTGTGACGCAAAAAGCGTACGGCTATCGCCGCGGCGATAATTATGTTTATGTGAACCGCGAAGCGCGCATGGGGCGAACAGCGTTAGTTATTCATCCAGCGTTAAAAGAGCGCAGCAATATGCTGGCTGAACCGGCTTCAGATATCAAAACCTGCGACCATTATGAACAGTTTCCGCTGTATTTAGCCGGGGATGCGCAGCAGCATTATGGTATTCCGCACGGCTTTAGCTCACGCATGGCGCTTGAGCGTTTTCTTAATGGTCTGTTTGGCGAAGCCCAGCCGGCCATGTCGACGAATTAATTCGCTGGATAAAGACCCGGGAGAAGCTGGCTGGCGGGAGGAAGCGACTGGCAGAGCCAGTCGCTGTTAACGTGTCGGTCAGGCTTTTGCCTGCTGGTAGGGCGCCACGCGGAACAGGCGGCGGCAATAGTCGAGGAAGTAGCCGTAAGCGGCGCCCATCATCATTGAAACCGCCAGGTTCGAGCTCACCGCAGCGACAATTTGGTGCCAGTCCGCACCCACGCTCCACAGAATGGCGACATAAACCGGCGACTGAAAGGTCACGTAGGCCAGCACGTCGGCCATATTTTTCATCCAGCCGGCCGGAGTGATGCGCCGGGCCTGACGCATCGCAAAGTCGCGATAAATCCCGTAAGGGACAGCGATAATAATGTTGACCGGGATCGCCACCAGGCGCGACGATAACGACTGCTCAAACGTCATACCAGAGAGAAAAATTTCGATCATCATGTTGACGACGGTGCAGTAAACCACCATCGCAAAGGTGTCTGCAACCGCATGCCGCAAGCGGGAGTGCGCAGAGAACATCGGAGTGCTCCTCGAAAATGAAGTCAATAACGCCGAAAAATGCGCGTTGGTATAGCGTTTTTGGGCTGCCTGTTTTGATGTGCGTAGAGTATATCTCTGCATTAAAAGTGGCAACTAGCTATAAATTTTTATTTATTGCCTTTTTGTCGATAAAATACTCTGCGAAGGTCGGTTTTTTGCCCGTTACGCTACTTTTATTGCTGGTTTTATTAAATTCTTTTACTTTCAAATAGTTGTGTTGTTTTGCACCATGATATCTGACCAGGGGGTCGGTATCTGACCGCCCGCTGTGGCGCAAAATCGCGTTAGCCTGTGATGAGGGTCATGTTTAGATGTTTTTATGCCATTATGCCGGTTTTTGTGGTGAAAAATTCTAAAACGATATGTGGCGTTTTATTCTGAATGGCTGAGTAACTATTCATTTGGCCGCGCGGCGAGGACCTGCGCATTCACCGATGATAAGAGGATAACCCGCTGACCATAAAGGTAATATCGCCTTCTTGATATATTTCCCTATCTCACCATCCGCCGTTTTTATTTATTCAGGGTCTTATTGGCCTGCGCTGGCGAAAAAGAACCGGGGATTTCCCGATATAAGGTAGGCGGAAAAGGTTTACTCTCTGCATAATATATTTATCTGGATAACCGAAGGCTGGAAATAAATAAACGTTTCTATTACACTTGCCGCGTTGTGTCTTTTAATTTGCTATTTGGAAATTTTTAATTTTATGTCTTCAATGTTACACAAACTGAATAATATCCGTTCACTGCGCGCGCTGTCCCGTGAATTCTCCATTGACGTGCTTGAAGAGATGCTGGAAAAGCTCAGGATCGTCACTGAAGAAATACGTACGCAACAGCAGCTGGCGGCGCAGCAGCAGGCGGAATATCAGGAAAAAGTGAATACCTGGCTTGAGCTGATGCGCGCCGACGGTATTTCTCCTGACGAGCTGGTGGCCGATATTCAGCCGCCGATGGCGGGAGGTAAAAAGCGGAAACCGCGCCCGGCGAAATATCGTTATACCGATCATACCGGCGCCGAGAAAACCTGGACCGGCCAGGGAAGAATGCCGAAGCCGATTGCCCAGGCGGTCGCCGAGGGGAAATCGCTGGACAGCTTTTTAATTTAAAACCGATGCGGCCAGCGCCGCGACGGCGGAAAGACCCACCGCCCGGCCTGGCCTTATGATCTGCAGCGAGGGGCTTCAGCAGACGCCGAAGTCCCCCTCTTCCTGATAGGACGTCACCTCGTCTGACTTCAGCGTATAGCGTTCTCCCTGCTCCTGCGCGGCCTGAACCACCACCAGATCCTCGCCCTGCACTTCGACCACTTTCAGTTTTGGCCCGCCCGCACGCGGTTGTACCAGATCGCCGACAGAAAACATCATTCACTCCTCACTGTTAATACCACGGATGAACCTAAACCATAGCTCAACGCCCGCGCACTGAACACCGGGTGTGCTCTTTTTTGTTAAAACAATTTGGAGGTATATGTATTAATGTTGTTAATGTTTTGCTGGCGCCATACCGCTGCTGACAAGGGGGACGGCGAGGGTAGGGTTACCATCAATCAGGTCAGGAAAGACACCATGAAGTATATCATTCTGTTGATCATTGTTATTGCTGTGCTGTATGTCCATTACCGCGGACGGGTGCGCTATCGTTTCTGGCGACAGCTCTCCGACCATTCCACATTTACCGCGCCGTTGAATGGATTTATGTATTTATTTTCCCGCGTGCCGAATACGCCTTATCTGCGCCCGGAGATGTTTCCCGAGCTGGCGATATTGCAACAAAACTGGCTGGTTATTCGCGAAGAAGGCATCCGCCTCCAGCAGCTGGAGCAGATTAAAGCGGCCGATAAATATAACGATGCCGGATTTAACTCATTTTTTAAAACCGGCTGGAAACGCTTTTATCTGAAATGGTATGAGGATGCCCATCCCTCCGCCAGCCAGCTTTGCCCACAAACTACCGCGCTGCTGCGGGATATTCCGTCGGTGAAAGCGGCCATGTTCGCCACCCTGCCGGACGGCAGCCGTCTGCCGCGCCATCGCGACCCCTACGCCGGTTCCCTGCGCTTTCATCTTGGCCTGGCGACGCCGAACGATGACCGCTGCTTTATCGAGGTGGATGGTCAGCGCTACAGCTGGCGCGACGGGGAAGGCGTGCTGTTTGACGAGACCTATATCCACTATGCGGAAAATACCAGCGGTGAGAATCGGCTGATTCTGTTCTGTGATATTGAACGGCCGATGCGCTACCGCTGGGCGCAGAAGGTCAACCACTGGCTGGGGCGCAATCTGATGAGCGCCGCCTCGGCGCCCAACGACGCCAGCGATCGCACTGGCGGAATTAACCGGGCGTTTCGCTATATCTACCAGATCCGCATTGTCGGCAAGCGGCTGAAAAAATGGAATAAGACGGTCTATTACGTCGTCAAATGGCTGCTTTTCGGCGGCATTGCCTGGCTTATCTGGAGTGCGTTTTAACTCCCCTGGCGCCGGTTCCACGGCATGATCGCCAGCAGGCGCGCCATGCCGCAAAAGCCGGTTATCCCGGCGAAAGTGAGCCCGGCGCCGACCGCGCCGCTGAGCAGGAAAAAGCCGCCGTTCACGGTATAGCCCAGCAGGACCCCCAGTAAGATCAGAACGCCAGCGGCGATTTGCACCTGGCGCATCAGCGGCAGCGGTTGCGATTTATCTTCCTCAACCGGGAGCCCCGCGGCTTTCCATGCCTGAATCCCGCCCGCCAGCAGGCTGACCTGCGCCGGCGCGGCGGCGGCGGCCAGACGAATGGCGTTGTTCTGCGTCCGGGAGCCGGCCTGGCAGTGGAAGATCACGCGCTCGCCGGCCCGGGCGTTTAGGGTCGCGCCGCCGTTCAGGGTGGCGAGCGGCACCAGCTCGGCATCGGGAATATGTTCGCGCGCGTATTCATCCGCATCGCGGATATCTATCAGTCTGGCGCCCTGGGCAATCTGCACCCGGGCTTCGACAGGGGTTAAGGTGGCGATGGTCATAGGATCCTCACGGGCAATAGAGCGTTTTCAGCGTGTTGATCACCTGCTGTACCGCAGGATGGGTGATGAAATAGTGGATGCGCTGAGCGTCGCGTTCGCTGTCGATCAGCCCCTCGTCACGCATCCGCGCGAGGTGCTGCGAGGTGGCGGAAGGGCTCAGGCCGGTAGCGCGGGCCAGTTCACCGGCGCTGGCCCGCGGCGCGTCGCATAGCATGCACAGGATCAGCAAGCGGTGAGGATTACTCATCGCTTTCATCAGCGCGGCGGCTTCGCCGGCGCGGGCCTGCAGGTCTTCGGGTGTGGTCATATATTTTAGCTTTTTCTAAATTTAGATAACTCTAAAATAAAAAAGCCGCCAGCGCCAGCCCCTTTTTCCCCGCGACTCAGGCCGGAACGGCGAGATCGGCTATCTGCGCCCGGGCGCTGGCGATCCCGGCGTCGCGACCGTGCGGGCGGTTATCCAGCCCTTCGGCATAGATAAATTCCACCTCATGGATCCCCATCAGCCCCAGCACCGCGCGCAGATAGGGGGTGACGGCGTCGGTGGTTTCTCCCTGGTGAACACCGCCGCGGCTGCTGACGACCACCGCCCGGACGCCCTCGACCAGCCCCTGCGGCCAGCTGTCGGTGTAGCGAAAGGTTTCCCGCGCCCGCGCCACGAGGTCGAACCATTTCTTCAGATCGGTCGGGACGTTGAGGTTATACATCGGGGCGCCGATCACCAGCAGGTCGCTGGCTTTTAACTCGGCGATAAACTGGTCGGAGAGCGCTACCGCCGCGCGAATGGCCGGCCGCGGATCCGCCGCCCCGCGCAGGGCGGCAAACAGCGCGCCATCCAGCGTCGGCAGCGCCATAGCGCTGAGATCGTGTTCGCGGATCCGATCGTGGCGGCCCGCCGCCTGGCGCGCCGCGAGAAATTCGTTAATCAGCTGATTGGTCAGGGAAGTTTCGCCATTAATACTGGACTTTAATACCAGAACGTTAGCCATGATGAGTGCCTCAAGTGAAGGATAGAAGCAGAGACTAACACTGTCTTTTTTCTCTCTGGAGTGACATTATTTTCCTCTATTGTATCCCGTAAGGAACCAATCTGTGCGCGACGATCTGAATGCGATCCCCGTGTTTGTCACTGTGGTCGAGAGCGGTAACTTTGCCAGCGCGGCGACGATCCTCCACGTGACGCGTTCGGCGGTGGGAAAAACCATTGCCCGGCTGGAAGCGCGTCTCGGCGTGGCGTTATTCCAGCGCACCACCCGCAGGCAACTGCTGACGGAAGAGGGAGAGCAATTTTATCACCAGTGTCGGGAGGCGCTGGGACGCATTCGCGAGGCCGAAGAAGCGCTGCAGCGCGGCAAAGGCGAGGTGCAGGGACGGCTGCGGATTTCGCTGCCGGTGCTGTTTGGCCAGCGCTGCGTGGCGCCGCTGCTGTTCCGCCTGAGCCAGCGCTATCCATTGCTGAAGCTCGAGCTCCACTACAGCGACCGGCAGGTCAATCTGCTGGAAGAGGGGTTTGATCTCGCGGTGCGTATCGGGAGCCTGGCCGACACCGGGTCGCTACGGGCGCGGGCGCTGGGGGAGCATGGCATGGTGCTGTGCGCGGCGGCGGAGTACCTGCGTCGCCAGCCGGCGCCGCAGACCATCGCCGGGCTGAGCGAGCACCGCACCCTCGGCTATCTGCATAACGGTCAGCTGCAAAAATGGCAACTTTACGACCCGCAGCAGGGCGAAGTGCGCTTCACCCCGGAGGCGTGGCTGGTGCAGGATGACTTTGCCGCCATCGCCGCGGCGGCGCAGCAGGGAATGGGCATCGCCTGGCTGCCGGACTGGCTGGTGGCGCAGGCGCTCGCCGACGGGACGCTGCAGCAGGTTCTGGCGCCCAGCGACCGTGTGCGTTTCGCCATCCACGCGGTGTGGCCGGAAGGGCCGTGGCTGCCGCAAAAAACGCGGGTGACGATCGATGCCCTGCGGGCGGGGCTGGGTCTGGCGTAGCGTCCGCGGCCGGCGCGCTTTACGCCATCGCCTCAGCGGCGTGGCCGTCCGGCACGGGCGGCGCGGCGGTATAGCGTGCTGCGGGCGATACCCAGCATCTGCGCCGCCCGGCTGACGTTGCCGTTGACCCTGGCGAGGGTATCGACAATCAACTGCTCGTCATGGGCCTGTAACCCCCCGCGCGGCAGCGGTGCAGGCGCAGCGCGGTATGCGTCCGGCAGCGCATCGGGCGTCAGCGTGTCGCCCTCATCGGCCAGAGCCAGCATCACCTTCAGGACGCTCTGCAGCTGGCGCACGTTTCCCGGCCACGGCAGTTGGCTGAGGTGGGTCAGCAGCGCGGTGGACAGCGTCACCCGGCGCGAAGCGCCGCCCAGGTCGCGCCACAGGGTGGCGATAAAGGTTTCCAGCGCCGGCCACTCGCGTAGCGGAGGCAGCGCCAGGGCGTACTCCCGCAGGCGCCACAGCAGATCTTCGCGGAATTCGCCGGCGCTGACCCGCTGGGTCAGGTTGCGGTGCGTGGCGCAGATCAGGGCGAAGTTCACCGGCACGCTGCGGCTGGCGCCGAGCGGGGCGACCTCTTTCTCCTGCAGTACTCGCAGAAGGCGGGTCTGCAGCGCCAGCGGCATATCGCCGATCTCATCAAGAAACAGCACCCCGCCCTCGGCCTCGCGGATTTTGCCGATATAGCCGTTTTTGCTGGCGCCGGTAAACGCCCCTGGCTGGTAGCCGAAAAGCTCGGACTCGATCAGCGATTCCGGGATGGCGGCGCAGTTAATGGCGACGAATTTACCGCTGCGCCAGCGGCTGTGCTGGTGCAGCGTGCGGCTGACATACTCTTTGCCGCTGCCGGTTTCCCCCTCAATACAGAGCGCGATGCTGGCGTTAAGCAGCCGGAGCAGCTTTTCGCCTTCCCGCGGGCTGGTGAAGGGGAGCTGCATGGCCGGCGGGGCGCTCACCGCCACCCGGCGGCGGGTGGGCTCGCGCAGGCGATAGTGATAGCGGCCCTGCGGGGTGGTCAGGGGCAGGGGAACGCTGACCGCCGTTTGCGTCAGCGTCGGAAAAAGCGACGCAAAGGTGAGCTGGCCAAACTGCGCCGCGCTCAGGCCGAACTCGCGCATCGCCAGCCGGTTGCCGGCGGTAAGGACGTTGTCGGAAAAGACCAGCAGCAGTTCCTCCACGCTGTCGAGTTTGTCCACCTGCCGGTGGAGGCTCATCAGCCACTGCTCAGGATGCAGGCTCTGCTTCACCCACAGATACTCAATCTGCTTTGCCGCCGCTTTCACCCAGCCAAAGGTGTGCTGGTGGGGAAAATCCGCCGGGCCGGAGATATCCAGCACGCCGGCGATGCTTCCGTCCGGCCGCTGGAGCGGCATCGCCGCGCAGTACAAATTCTGGTTGCGGGTGAGAAAGTGCTGACGCCCATCGATTTCGCAGCCGTCGTCAATCGCCAGCGCGGTGCCGATGGCGTTGGTCCCGCGTCCGCTTTCGCTCCACAGATTGCCCGGCGCCAGCGCGACGCGCTGAGCCTTCTGCATCGCCTGGGTATCGCCGACGGTATGGAGCACCAGACCACCGGGGTCGGAGAGGATCACCACCGACTGCAGGTCCGCTACCTGGCGCGACAGGGCTTCCACCACCGGCTGCGCCAGCTGCTGCAGGCTGCGGTGGCTGGCGAGCCGGTCCGCCAGCTCGCCGGCGTCGAGGCGGGGAAAATCCTCGGTGGCGGGATCCAGGCCGTAGCGCTGGCAGCGAGACCATGAATCGCTCAGCAGGGGATTGGCGTTAACCTCTGGGGCGAGAAGAAAGGGATTGCCTGGCACAGGGCACCTCTGGGTCGATGTTGCTGTGTTGCAATATTGTAGCTATTTGGTTTATTTGGTGTTGCGATTTGCAACACATAAGTGGAAACCCGTGCGACAGTGGCTGACCATCTGCCCAGTTAGTAAATGCAACCTGTTAATAAATAAACCTATTTAGAGAAAATGAAAAACTGGCATAACCCCTGCAAAGTGAGATGCGTTCGGCGGCAAGTTTAAAAAATCAATATGCCGCTGCGTCTCAACCCTACAGAAGGAGATTTGCGATGCGTTATGCACACCCTGGCCAGCCCGGCGCCCTGGTTTCATTGAAATCCGCTTACGGCAACTTTATTGACGGTAAATTTGTCGAGCCGCTGAGCGGTGAATTCTTTATGAATACCTCCCCGGTAGACGGCAGCAACATTGCGCAGTTTCCCCGGTCGGATGCCAGAGACATTGACTTCGCCCTCGACGCCGCCCACCGTGCGGCGCCGGCGTGGGGCAAAACCTCAGTGCAACAGCGCTCCAGGCTGCTGCTGCAGGTCGCCGACCGTATTGAACAGCATCTGGAATATCTGGCGGTGGCGGAGAGCTGGGACAACGGAAAACCGATCCGCGAAACGCTGAATGCCGACCTGCCGCTGGCGGTGGATCACTTTCGCTACTTCGCCGGCTGCCTGCGCGCCCAGGAGGGAAGCACTGCCGAAATTGACGAAACCACGGTGGCCTACCATTTCCATGAACCGCTGGGGGTGGTCGGTCAGATTATCCCGTGGAACTTCCCGCTGCTGATGGCCGCGTGGAAGCTGGCCCCGGCCCTGGCGGCGGGGAACTGCGTGGTGCTCAAGCCGGCGGAACAGACGCCGCTGAGTATTACCCTGCTGCTGGAGCTGATCGGCGATCTGTTCCCGGCGGGGGTGCTGAACGTGGTGCAGGGCTTCGGCAAAGAGGCGGGCGAGGCGCTGGCCACCAGCAAGCGTATCGCCAAGCTGGCGTTTACCGGCTCCACGCCGGTCGGGCGACATATTCTCGCCTGCGCGGCGGAGAATATTATCCCCTGCACCGTCGAGCTGGGGGGCAAATCACCCAATATTTACTTCGCCGACGTGATGGAGGGTGAAGAGGAGTTTATTGAGAAGGCGGTGGAGGGGCTGGTGCTCGGTTTCTTCAACCAGGGTGAGGTCTGTACTTGCCCGTCGCGGGCGCTGATCCATGAATCCATCTATGAGCCCTTTATGGCGCGGGTCATGGAGAAGGTGGCGCAGATCCGTCGCGGCGATCCGTTAGATACCGACACCATGATCGGCGCCCAGGCTTCCCGCCAGCAGTTCGACAAGATCCTCTCTTATATTCAGATTGCCCGGGAAGAGGGCGGACAAATCCTCACCGGCGGCGAGCGGGCGGCGATCGCGCCGGCGCTGGATAATGGTTTTTATATTCAGCCCACGCTGATTAAAGGTCGCAACGATATGCGCTCCTTCCAGGAGGAGATCTTTGGGCCGGTGATCGGAGTGACCACCTTTAAGGACGAAGCGGAAGCGCTGGCTATCGCCAATGAGACCCAGTTTGGCCTCGGCGCTGGGGTGTGGACGCGCGATACCAATCTCGC
This sequence comes from Klebsiella sp. TF21-TM, assembly GCF_019753495.1. Classification (NCBI taxonomy): domain Bacteria; kingdom Pseudomonadati; phylum Pseudomonadota; class Gammaproteobacteria; order Enterobacterales; family Enterobacteriaceae; genus Klebsiella; species Klebsiella sp. TF21-TM. Next base: position 51,700 of record NZ_JAIJYL010000026.1, read on the forward strand.
CTATCGCATGGGGCGCGGTATTCAGGCCGGTCGCGTATGGACCAACTGTTATCATGTCTACCCGGCACATGCGGCGTTCGGCGGCTATAAACAGTCCGGCGTCGGGCGGGAAACGCATAAGATGGCGCTGGATGCCTATCAGCAAACCAAAAACCTGCTGGTGAGCTACGGCACCGCGCCGCTGGGCCTGTTCTGAAGCCCATCTCATTACTGATTGATCCTCAGTCCGCAATCCGTTCGGGTTGCGGATTTTTTTTGCGTCAAAATAACCCTGTGAAAGGGAGCGGTTACGGTGGCGGATAACGGCAATACATTTGGGTTAATGAAGTAATGGCTTTCATTTGAAAATAAAAATACTTCCAGAACAAGAAATTACAGCGCAGCTCAGGAGCGCTTTGCCTTAATTTGTGTAGAAATGATGAAGATTAATACCAGGAAAATTCCTAATTTTTTAGTGGCACCGGGTTTGAGCACAATAAAACAAGACGTTTTTTTGAGCAATTACCTTTAAATTTGTTAATAAAATGGACGTATTGTTGTTGAGAGGTATTTAATTTTCTTTTGTATAGATATGTAAATTAACATTGAAATGCCATTTCAAAAAATAACTTTATGCCGATTATAGTCATTAACCTGTATGTAACATTTCATCAGGTTGCCTTTTTTTACATCGGGTAATATATTTATTTCGCACATCAAAATAACTCTTTTTCTTCTGCTTGTTATTCATGGCCACCTTTCGGCGAAATAAAGCGGAGTTAAAGGACGTGTGCCGATTATCCTGCGGAAGGAACGCAATGAACATTTACAGGGAGGAACGGACGAGCCGTTTCGCGATAGCCATGGGGCTATTGTCGATGACGGGAAAATATATTCGTTAACGATGAGATAAATAATGAAAACGCAACTTCGTATTATGGCAATTCTCATGGGAGCGCTGGTTTCTGGCGCTGCAATTTCTGTTACTACGCCAACCATTAACGTTAACCCAGGCTCCAACGCGGGTACCCAGGGTACCGGCGGACAGGTTATTTTCAATGGATCAATCACCGACAGCTCCTGCAATATCGACAGCGCATCCACCAGCCAGACGGTGGATCTGGGCAAATGGGCCAGCACCTATTTTACCAGCACAGGTTTTGAAACCACCAAAACCCCTTTCCATATCAAAGTAAAAGATTGCCCTGCCAGCGTGACAAATGTCGCGGTGCTGTTTGACGGCGCGCGCGATCCGTCTGATAACACGCTGTTGGCGACCACCGGCGGCGCCGCTGGCGTGGCGATCAAGCTGTATGAAGATGACAAGTCTACGGCGGTCAGCCTCGGCAAAGTGTCGAAAGCCAAAAATGTCGTTGCGGGCGCGACTGCCGGCACCGGCACTGCCGACCTCGAGTTTTTCGCCGACTATATCTCCACCGGTGCGGTGACGGCTGGCGATGCCAACGGTACGGCTAATTTCAATATGATTTATAACTAATCATATTGCGCGCTATTCAGAGTCAGTCCACTGCGTCCTGATTAATTGCAGATAGCTAAAGTGATAATTGTCATAAAGTCACGAAATATATTCGTGACGGTATAGTTGTTTTTGCTAATTATCCCGACGGGTACTGGCTCTGATATTCCCTGCTTTATTTTACTGTTTGTTCAACCTTTACCTGATGGTAAGTCATGATGAAGAAAATAATTGCCGTTGCGGCCTTTCTGCTGTGCTCCACGGCAGCGCAGGCCGGTGTTGTCATGGGTGGAACCCGTGTGATTTATCAGGAAGGGAAGCGTGAAGCCGCTATTTCAGTCACTAATGCCGATACCCATACGCCCTATCTGGTGCAGTCGTGGGTGGAAAATTATGCGGAAAACGATAAGGCCAAGGTGCCCTTTATTGTTACGCCGCCCTTATTCCGTCTCGATCCGGAGCAAAATAACGTCCTGCGCATTAACTTTATTGGCGCCTCGCTGCCCAGCGACCGTGAATCGGTCTACTGGCTGAACGTCAAGAGTATCGCCCCGACGCCCAAGGGCGAGGTGAACAAGCTGCAGGTCAATATTAAGTCGAAATTCAAAATCTTTTATCGCCCCAACGGCCTGGCGGGCGACCCGGCTAAAGCCTGGCAGCAGCTGAAGTTTAGCCAGTCCGGCGGTCATCTGACGGTGGCAAACCCCACTCCCTATTTTGTCTCTTTTTACGCCGTCGAGGTGGGCGGGCAGGCAATCGACGAGCCTGGCATGGTGGCCCCCTTTGGCGAGAAAACGTGGCCGGTGAGCGGGCACGGCACCGTCAAATGGCGGGCGATTAACGACTACGGCGGCGTCAGCGATTACGCCCAGCAGTAATTCCCCTTTGTGATGAGCTTACCGGACGGCGCCAGCATGAAAAGAATAACAACAGCCAGGGTGCGGGAGTATGCCGCGTTGCCCGTCACCGCCGGACGGGCGCTGGCGCTGGCGACGCTGCCGACGATGATGTGCTGTCTCAGCCCGCTGAGCCGGGCGCTGGCCGACGACTATTTTGATCCGGCGGCGCTGGAGTTTGCCGACCCGCAGCAGCAAACCTCCGATCTGCACTACTTCGCCAAACCCGGCGGGCAGCAGCCGGGGACTTATCCTGTCACCGTGGTGGTTAACGACCAGGAGCTGGGCCAGGCCAATATCACCTTTGTTGACGATGGCGGGCAGCTGCAGCCGGTGCTGACGCCCGGGCAGCTGGCGGATTATGGGGTCAACGTCAGCGCGTTTCCGACTTTTCAAACGCTGCATGAAGGTGAGACCTTCACCCGGATCGAGAAGTTTATTCCCGACGCCAGCAGCCGCTTCACCTTCGCTAACCAGCGCCTGACGCTGAGCATTCCCCAGGCGGCGATGAACGTGCAAAGCCGCGGCTATGTCGATCCCTCGCGCTGGGACGATGGCGTGCCGGCCGCGTTTGTCGATTACTATTTTTCCGGCGCGCAGATAAAGAATGCCGATGAAGGGGAGAGCAGCCGCTCAAACTATCTCAATTTACGCAGCGGCGTGAACCTGGGCGCCTGGCGGCTGCGCAATATCTCCTCAATGCAGTACGACCAGCAGCGCCGGCACTGGGATTCACAGAGCACCTGGCTGCAGCGCGACGTCCGCTCGCTGAAGAGTCTGCTGCGGATCGGCGATACTTACACCACCGGCGATGTGTTTGACAGCATCCCGTTTCGCGGCGTCCAACTGATGTCTGACGATGAGATGCTCCCGGACAGCCAGCGCGGCTTTGCCCCTACCATCCGCGGCGTGGCGCACAGCAATGCCAAAGTGACCGTCTCCCAGCACGGGTATGTGATCTACGAAACCTTCGTGTCGCCGGGGGCGTTCGCCATCAGCGATCTTTATCCCACCTCGCAGAGCGGCGATCTGGAGGTGAAGGTGACCGAGAGCAATGGTTCGGTGCGCACCTTTACCCAGCCCTATTCCGCCGTGCCGTATATGCTGCGCGAAGGGCGCGGCAAATTCAGCCTCAGCGCCGGTCGCTACCACTCCGGGGCGGATTCGGTGCGCTCGCCGGAATTCCTGCAGGGCACCCTGTTCTATGGTCTGTCGGCGGGATTTACCCTCTACGGCGGCACGCAGCTGGCCCAGGACTATCAGTCGTGGGCGCTGGGCCTCGGCCGCGGCTTTGGCGAGTTCGGTTCGCTGGGAGGCGACGTCACCCAGGCCGTCACCCGTACGCCGTCGGGCAAGCGCTATGCGGGCCATTCGCTGCGCGCTCAGTATCAGAAAGATTTCGTCAGCTCGGGCACCACGTTCAGCCTCGCCAGCTATCGCTACTCCTCCAGCGGCTATTACGATTTTGCCGAAGCCAGCGCCCTCGAAAGCGCGCAGGGGCAGGTGGACAACCGGCGCCGCCGGGAGGAAGTGTCGGTGTCACAACGCCTCGGCGGTCTGGGCAGTCTGGCGGTTTCCGCCTGGTCGCAGGAATACTGGCACCGGCAGAGTCGGGATGAGACGGTGCATCTCGGGTTCTACAGCGCCTGGAAAGGGATCTCCTGGGGCGTGGGCTATTACTACACCCGCGCCAGCGGCCAGCAAAAAAATGACCGCTCCTGGTCTTTCAATATCAATATTCCGCTGGGCGGTCCGCTGTCCGACAGCGCGGTGAGCTACAACACCACCTCGGACAGCAATGGCTATACCTCGCAGCAGGTGTCGCTGTATGGCGCGGTGCCGACGCGGCCGAATCTGTTCTACTCGGTTCAGCAGGGCTACGGCAACCAGGGGCGGGGCACCAACAGCAGCGTCGCCCTGGACTACCACGGCGGCTTCGGCAACGCGCAGCTCGGCTATCGCCATGACGCCGCCAGTAATCAGCTGACCTGGGGAGGCGCCGGCTCGGTGGTCGCGCATCCGCACGGCGTGACCTTCGGTCAGACGGTGGGCGAGAGCTTCGCCATCGTCCGCGCGCCGGGGGCTGCCGGCGTGGCGGTGCAAAACGGCAACAATGTGCACACCGACTGGCGCGGCTATGCCGTGGTGCCGTCTCTGACCACCTACCGGAAAAATGTCATTACCCTCGACACGGAGTCGATGGCGGATGATACCGACGTCGACCAGCAGGGTCAGACGGTGATCCCCGGCGGCGGCGCGGTGGTGATGGCCAACTACCGGACCCGCATAGGCAACCGGGTGCTATTTACCCTGCGCAACGCGCAGGGGCCGTTACCCTTTGGCGCCAGCGCACGGTTGGTCGGGACGGAGGAGAGCGGCAATGCGCCGGGCGGCATGGTAGCCGACGGCGGTCAGGTGTACCTCAGCGGCGTGCCGCAGGAGGGAACCCTGGCGGTGAGCTGGGTCGTCAATAACCAGTCGCAGAGTTGCACGATGCATTTTCATCTTGCGGATAACCCACAGCAGAGTCTGAATACGGTGAAAACCGTCTCCGGGCTGTGCCAGTCACGCTGAGGCGGCTATGAAATCTGTTTTTCGTCTACTTCCTTTTCTCTTTTTGCTGGCGTTGAGCGGCTATCTTCCCGGCGCGCGGGCTGAAAACTGCCGCGCGAATATCGGCCAGACCACCGTCAATATTCCCAATATCAAGTATTTGCCCACGCTGCCGGTCAATACCCAGATGACCAGCGCGATGGCGGATAACGGCAGCGGGATCCCCTTTTCCTGCGACCTGCAGCTGCCGACGGCGAGCGCCAAACGCATTGTCTACAAACAGCTGAAAACCGGCGGCTCGCCGGTGGTGATTAACGGACAGCACGTCTACCCCAGCGCCATCGACGGCATCGGCTACTCGCTTAGCTTCCAGTGCGCCGGCGGCCCGATGCGCGCTATCGACGGCAGCCACTCCGCTGGCGGCGAGTCGGTGGTGGTCTGCGACAGCACGATGCTCCCGGCGCTCATGACGCAGCAGCAGACGACGGTCAGGATCGCGGTAACCTTCTATAAGACCGGTACGGTACAGTTGGCGGACGGGACGCATACCAACTCGTCGCCGCTGCCGCAGGTGGGGGAGGTGACCATTGAACAGCAGGCCAACGGGAACGCCGGCTTTGTCGCCAGCGCGCCGGTCAGCATTGATATCGCCGCCCTGAACGTGGACATTGGCAGCAGCGGCAGCTGCCAGGTGGCGACCTCAACGATCCAGGTCAGTCTGGGCACGGTAAACCGGGCGGAGTTTCACGGTAAAGGGAGCACCGGCGGCCAGGCGAAGCGCTTTTCGATCCCGGTGTTCTGTCCGTCGCCGACCGATGTGCGCATCGGCTTTTTCGGCGTCAGCGTGGAGAGTGATACCCTGGCGCTAAGCAAGGCCAGCAACAGCGCCAGCGGCGTCGGCGTGAAGCTGACCTACGGCAATAACCCCGGCGCGGCAGTGTCCGATGGCGCCAGCGTTAAAATCAATGAGGCCAGCAACTTGCCGATCCTGAAAAGGGTAACCGGCAGTAACGCCGGCACGGCTGAGGCCATTAATTTTAACGCCCAGTATGTGCAAACTGACGCCACGGTGACGGCGGGCACAGCCGACAGCATGGTGACCTTCGCCCTCGAGTATAACTAGCGTGGGGCCGGAGCATAGGCCGCCTGAAGGGGGATCGCCACCACCGCGCCGTCATCGTCGATATAGTTCAGCTTGTACAGGCGAGCGCTGTCGGTCGTTGACACGGTATAGCTGCTGTACGGCCGGAGCATCACGTTTCTCATCGGCGAAATGTGGCCTTTATTATCGATCAGCGCCCCGTTGACCAGGGTGATATGCAGTGGGCCTGAGTTAGTTAAGCGCAGGTTATTGCCGCTCTGCTGCCACTGCAGCTTTCGCACCTCTCTGGCGAGGGTGGTGGCGATGGCGGGAGGACGATAAAAGAGCTTCAGGCGGGTGCGGACGATAAACTGCAGCGTATGGTTACCGTCTGACGGCGGCGGATTCTCCTGAATATTGACCCAGTACAGGCTTTCCCGATCGGCGGGGAGCCCGCCGCCGAGATAGATAAAGCGCAGCTGGGCGGTTTGCTGGGGGGATAAATAGACCAGCGGCGGGGTCGCCACCATCGGCAGGCCGACGCGCGACCTGTTGAGCCCGGCGTCCAGCCAGATCTGCACTTTATAAGGTGTGCGGCTGCGGTTATGAATGTTCAGGGTGGCGGCTTTGTCTTTTCCTGAGTAGACCACCCGCGTGGCATCGATGGTGATCCCGGCGCAGGCCTGAAAGGTCATGGCGCTCAACAGCACAGCCAGCCGTATTTTCATCTTCGCTCCCTTTACGTCTCCTCCCTGACCGGGAAGCTATTCCTGCATAATGGTAAACCGGGCCGTTGCGTTGCCGTCGCCGGGGAGTACGTGGGCTTTATCCCAGGTGTAATAGAAGGCTTTCAGACTGAAGGTGCCGGAGCCGCCGTCCACCGGGATCTCGATGCGGGGATCGTGCTGTGGATCGAGGTGTGCATCGAGGCCGATTGGCGTCCCCGTACGGTCGGTGAGCAGAATACCCACGCTGCCGGCCGGCTTACCGCTATCGTTGAGGGCCAGCACATGATTTTCAGGCGTGGCGGTGGGAGAGGGGCCATCCACCACAATGTAGTAGGTGCCTTTCTCGCAATCTTTGACGCGAATATCGACGCTGACCGCTGGCCCGGTACCCGACTGGCTGTTTTTCAGTCTCGCCAGCGGAATATCGCCCATGCTGATGTCGATGACCCCGTTATTGCCCGCCCCTTCGAGTTTGCAGGCGCCGTTCACGACCCTGCCGATGAAATTTAGCGTGCCGTCGGCCGCGTAAACCGGGCCGGCGGCCAGTCCGACGAAGAGCATCGCCAGACCCAGGGTGGTTATTTTCATGTTCATTCCTCCTGTCGTGCCGGTAAACCTGGCGCCAGGGTCATTATTTTGCGGGTCAGATACGGCACAAAATGACTTTAATCGGGCATGTTTTTTATTAATTCATTTATTTGGCAAATATATTGTCGCCTGGAATTAATATATGCTTGTTATTTATTACCTGCGTTTTCCGGGATAGTACTGTGGAGGAATGCTGGAGTAAATAAGACGGTAGTTATCGGTGTCTGAACGCGAAATATCGTGCATTTAAATAAATTATTCATTAATTCAATTGGTTGCTTCTCTCTTGCTGCTGTTTTTTGTGCTTAATTCGGCACGGTTTCAGTCTGGAAAATACGATCGCTGGCGTAAAGCTACGCCCGGCGGATGAGAAATCATTCACCGGGCGATAGCCCTGTTTCGTTGTCAGATTTGCGATCGGCAACCCGATCGTCGGGTTGTATGTCCCGATGTTTAAAAATAGGATGAATTCCCTGTTACGCGCTGCGGATGATGTTGACTGAGAAGCGGCCGGCCACCCCGGCGCGAAAACCCGATAACAATAAGGATGGCGAGATGAAACTGACGGTGGGGCTGGCGCTGACGCTGGCGATAATGACCTGCGGCGCCCAGGCGCGCGATATGCAAACCATCGAGCGCAGCGGTGAACTGAAGGTCGGCGTGCCGGGCGACTACGCCCCGCTGGCGTTTCGCAATGCCGCCGGCGAGCTGCAGGGCTATGACGTGGACATGGCCCGCGATCTCGGGCGCACGCTGGGGCTGAAGGTGAGCTTCGTCTACACCAGCTGGCCGGCGCTCGCCGCCGATCTGCAGGCGGACAAGTTTGATATTGCGATGGGCGGCGTGACGCAGACCCCGGCGCGGGCGAAGGAGTTCGCCCTCAGCCACCCGGTGGTGGCGAACGGTAAAATCGCCTTAGCCAACTGTCAGGCCGCCCCCCGGCTTGGATCGCTGGCGAAGATAGACCGTCCGGAGGTGAAGGTTGTCGTCAACCCTGGCGGCACCAACCAGAGCTTTGTCGATGAGCATATTAAGCAGGCGCAGATCATTCGCGTGAAGAACAACGTCGATAACCTGGAGGCTCTGCGGCAGAAAACGGCCGATATGATGGTGACCGATCTGATCGAAGGCGACTATTACCAGAGCAAAGAGCCCGGCGTGTTCTGCGTCGCCAACGAGACGCCGTTCGCCGGCACCGCCAGCGACAAGGTGTACATGATGAGTAAAGATAATCCGGCGCTGCTGGAGAAAGTGAACCAGTGGCTGGATAGCCAGGATAAAGAGGTTCTCAAACGGAAGTGGAAAATTCGCGGTTAAGCGCTGAGGCGCCCCACCGCCGACGGGCGCGTCCGGCGGTGGTTGTCGGCCGCGGTCAGCGCTGCGGCGACAGCGTCTGTCGCGCCAGGTCGCGGAAGTAGCAGGCGTAGCCGAGGGTGGCGGTCAGGCACAGCATATAGCCAAACGACTCGCTGCCTTCCTCCACCGTATTTTTCACCACCCGTGCGTAGTTCTCATCCAGCACGGCGTACCACAGGCCGTGCATACCGAACAGCCGCGAGAAGACCAGAATCGCCAGCAGGCCGCTGATCATCATCCCGTAATACGGGGTGCGGGTATAATCCGCCAGCTGCGACAGGGTCTGGCGCAAATGTCGCAGCGGCATCAGCAGGGACCCTGCGGTAGCCAGCAGGGCAAACCACACCCAGCTGCCATGGGAGAGTAAATCAAACAGGCCATCCAGTTCGCGGATCAGCATGGCGAGGAAGAAGCCGCCGATGAGGATATTGCTATAGCGCAGGTGGGCATATTTGCGCGCCAGCAGAAGATGAACCAGCACGATGACGGCCAGCACGCTCTCCTGAACCACTTCGGTGAGCGACACCTCCGGGATGTCGTTGCCAAATACCCGAATATCCACCCACAGGCAGAGTACCGCGATGGCGGCCGCGACCGCCGCGCCGAGAAAGAAAAGCAAGCTTCGTAACAGAGACATTAACACCACAACTTATATTTAAAACAAATATCATAAGTTTTGGGAATACATGTTCCTGTTCACTTTGTGCGACTTTGCGGCGGTTTTTTAACGTTTTGCGCTTTTTAGCACCGGGAAAGACGACAGGGGAGGGGGACTCCCCTGAATGAGAGGACGTCAGAGAATATCATCCACCACGCCGCCGTCAACGCGCAGCGCGGCGCCGGAGGTGGCCGACGCCTGCGGCGAGCAGACGTAAACCACCATATTGGCGACCTCTTCCACCGAGGCCGCCCGCTGGATCACCGAACTCGGACGATGGGTCATGACAAACGCTTTCGCCAGTTCCTCCAGCGACTGGCCGGTTTTCGCCACTTCGTCTTTCAGCATTTCGGCAAAGCCGTCGGAAATCGTCGGCCCCGGCAGAACGCTGTTAACGGTCACTCCGCTGCCGGCGACATATTTCGCCAGGCCGCGGGCCAGCGACAGCTGGGCGGTCTTGGTGACGCCATAGTGGATCATATCCGCCGGGATATTGCGCGCCGATTCCGAGGAGATAAACACCACCCGCCCCCAGCCTTTACTGACCATCGCCGGCAGCAGCCCCCGCGACAGGCGCACGCCGGACATGACGTTGGTCTGCCAGTAGTTTTCCCAGGTCGCGTCATCGGTGGCGTAAAAATCCTGCGGACCGTAGATCCCGGCGTTATTGACCAGAATATCGACGCCGGTCACGGCCTGCAGCAGCTGTGCCGCGCCGTCGGCGCCGCTGAGGTCGGCGACGGCGGGGCGCGCTTTCGCCCCCGGCACCTCATTTTGCAACCGGGCGATCGCGGCGTTCACACTCTGCTCGCTGCGCCCGTTAAGGATGATCTCTGCGCCGCTCTCCGCCAGGCCTTTGGCGATAGCAAAGCCAATACCCGCCGTGGAGGCGGTGACCAGCGCGACTTTCCCCGATAAATCAATCTTCATGTTCCTGCCTTCTGGTTGTGGATCTCCCATTAAGCGTAGCAGCGGCGGTATCGGTGAGGATCAGTAACCGGCGTGCTTATTGACCAGGTTTTTGAGCGGCAGCCCGCGACGCTGGCGCTGAATGTTCTCCAGCAGCTGACGGGCGATCACCTCGGCGGGGGCCGCAGAGGCCATATGCGGGGTGATCACCACCTGCGGATGGCGCCACAGCGGATCGTCCGCCGGCAATGGCTCCTGCGGGAAGACGTCGAGCACCGCTCCGGCGAGCTGGCCGCTCTCCAGCGCCGCCAGCACATCCTCATTGACCATATGTTCTCCACGCCCGCAGTTGATTAACACCGCCCCGGCGGGAAGCCGGCTGAAGAGCGGCGCGGCGAGAATACCCCGGGTCTGCGCGGTGAGCGGCAGGAGGTTAATCAGCCCGTCAAGCGACCCGAGGAAGCTGTCGAGCGCCTCCTCGCCGCGGTAGCAGGTGACGCCAGCCAGCTGCTTTTCACTGCGCGACCAGCCGGAGACCCGATAGCCAAGGCGGGCCAGCTGGTCGGCGATATAGCCGCCAATTTCGCCGAGTCCCATAATGCCGATATGGAAGTCGGCGGCGGCGCGCTGGGGATAGAGCTTCCAGGTTTGGGTCCGCTGGTGGGCCAGCGCCCGGTCAAAATAACGCTGGAACCACAGCACGCCCCACAGGGCATATTCGAACATGCCGTGACGAAAGTCCTCATCGATCACCCGGCACAGCGGGATATCGCTGGCGAACAGCGCGGGCGGCAGATGATCGACCCCGGCGGACGCGGCCTGGATCAGCTTCAGCCCTGGCGAGCGGGTCAACAGCTGCGGGCTAGGGAACCAGCAGCTGGCGTACTGCGCGTCGCGCGCCGCCTGGTGATGGGGCAGGAGCGCGGTGACGTCGGGAAACTGCTGCAGGGCGGCGCAGATATCGCGGGCGAAATCCGCGTCGTTACAATCCACCACGATAGTGATATCGGACATAGGCGTTAGTCTTTGTAAGAAGTATCGAGACGGTCAAGACGGCGCAACCACGCCTGCCAGACCTGTTGACGTTCATGCTCCACGCCCATCAGCTGCTCGCAGGCGTGCTGGCTGAGGTGCGGGACGATGGTGTGGATCGGGCTGAGGGCCGCCAGCTGGGCGGCGGCCATCTGGATCTCGCAGGCACGATTGAGGTAGAACATGATGTAAAAGGCGTCAGCCACGGTACGGCCCACCGACAGCAGGCCGTGGCTCTGCAGGATCATGGCGATGTTATTCCCCAGCGAGCGCTGAATGCGCGCCCGTTCGTCGAGGTCAAAGGCCACCCCTTCATAGGGGTGGTAGCCGACGCGCTGGTAAAACTCGGTGCTGATCTGGTTGAGCTGCAGCAGGCCGTCCTCGCAGGCGGCCACCGCCATCCCCGGCAGGGTGTGGGTGTGGATCACGCAGTGGGCGTCTTCCCGGGCCATATGCACCGCGCTGTGGATGGTGAAGCCCGCCGAGTTAGCCGGCGCCTCGCCCTCTACGACCTTGCCCTGCATATCCACCACGATCAGATTGCTGGCGGTGACCTCATCAAACATCATGCCGAAGGGATTAATTAAAAAGCGCGGCTCGCCGTCGCCGGGCAGGCGCACGGAGAAGTGGGTGTAGAGGGTATCCTCCCAGCCGAACAGCGCCGCCAGACGGTAGGCGGCGGCCAGCTGCTGGCGCAGGTGTTGCTCAGTTGCCATTTAGTGCACTCCCATAAATTCACGGATTCGTTGCAGAGAAGGGGCCTCCAGCGGGCTGCGGATCACCTGCGGGGCGATGTCGGCCTGCACCACGCCGTTCTCCATCAGCACCACGCGGTCGGAAATCGACAGGGCGAAGTCCATCTCGTGGGTGACAATCAGCATGGTCATACCTTCGCGGGCCAGCGACTGAATAACCTTCAGCACCTCGCCCACCAGCTCGGGATCCAACGCCGAGGTCGGTTCGTCAAACAGCATGATGTCCGGCTTCAGCGCCAGCGCCCGGGCGATCGCCACGCGCTGCTGCTGGCCGCCGGAGAGCTGTCCGGGGTACTTGTGGGCATGGGCCAGCAGACCGACGCGGTCGAGCAGCGCCAGGGCCTGCTCGCGGGCGACCGGCTGATCCAGCAGCTGGTGGTAGCGCGGGGCCAGCATCACGTTGTCGAGCACCGTGCGGTGGGGGAACAGGTTGAAGCTCTGGAAGACCATGCCGATGCGCCGCACCCCGGCGCGCATCTGGCGCTTATCGACGATGGCTCCGCCTTTCAGATAGTCCTCGCCGTAGAGAATGATCTCCCCGTCATCAATGCTTTCGAGGGCGTTGATGGTGCGGATCAGGGTTGTTTTGCCGGAGCCGGACGGGCCGATGATGCTGATCACCTCCCCGTTATCTACCTGCAGGTCGATGCCTTTCAGCACCTCATGCTGGCCCCAGGATTTGCGGATGCCCCGCAGATCCAGCGCCGGCGGCGCGCCGTTGACGGCCGGGGTGTTGATCGCTTCCGTCATCGCCGGCAGGCTCTGGCGCAGCGCCTGGCATTCCGCCTCGCTGAGCGTTTGCGGACGCTTGCGCTGAATATCGAGGCTATTCTCCAGCGCCCGGAACAGCCAGGTGAAGACGGTAACCACCATGACGTAGTACACCGCCACCGCCAGCAGCGTCTCCATCACGAGGAAATTTTGCGCATACAAGCGCTGGCCGGTGAGCAGCAGCTCGGGTAAGGAGACCACCGATAAAATCGAGCTCAGCTTAATGATGGTGATGTATTCATTGATCAGCGTCGGCAACGAGATGCGAAACGCCTGAGGAATAACAATCAGCCGCTGGATGCCGATAAAGCTGAAGCTCAGCGCATGGCCCGCCTCGCTTTGCCCTTTGGCCACCGACAACAGCCCGCCGCGGTGGATCTCCGCCATATAGGCCGCTTCGGTGACGGTCATCGACACCAGCCCGGCGATAAACGGCACCCCGAGCAGCGGCTGGGTCACCGGAAACAGCTGCGGCAGGTTGTAGACAAACACCAGCAGCACCATCAGCGGCACGCTGCGGAAAAACCAGATATAGAGTTCGACGGGGATCTTGATCCAGCGCGGCGCCGAGAGCTTCGCGCAGGCTAGCAGAAAACCGACCACCAGGCCGATCCCCCAGGACAAGGTGCTGATTACGATAACCGTCACGCACGCCTGCCAGAATGCCCCAATGCTAAATAATGAAAAAAAGTATCCCCAATCGAACGCCATACTGACTCCTGTTGCGCAGTGCTTATTGTCTTAATCGATGCTTTCTAAGTTGTATTTTTTGATCAGCGCGGCATATTTGCCGTTGGCTTTGAGCGTGGCGAGGGTGGCCTTGATCGCCTCCGCCAGCTCGGTGTTGCCTTTGGCGACATAGATCCCCAGCGGCAGCGGGTAGACGAGGCGCGTCGAGCTTATCCCCAGGCGACCGCGGCTCTTATCGACGATAATCTGCGCCGCCGGGGCTATCTCAAGCTGGGCGTCGATGTTCTTCGACAGCAGCGCCTGGGAGGCTTCCGGCGCCGTCGGGAACTCCTGAATAGTGATGGCCGGTTTGCCGTTTTTCAGGCACCACTCATCGGAGTGTTTTTTCAGGCTGGTCACCCAGGTGGTGCCTGCCTGCAGGCCGACCTTCACGCCGCACAGCTCATCTTCGGTTTTCGGCTGCACCGCGCCGCCCTTCAGGGCAATGATCGACGCGCCGGAGAGGGCGTAAGGGATGGCGTCGGCCTGCTTCTGGCGCTCCGGCGTCACGTACATCCCGGAGATCACCGCATCATATTTCTTGCCGATGCCGAGGATCAGGCTGGTGAACTTGGTGTCGATCAGCTGCGGTTTGGCCTGCAGATGCTCGGCAATCAGCGTCGCGAACTCCGGGTCGAGACCGACGATGTTGTTATTGCTGTCATAGGACTCAAACGGCGGGTAGGTGACCTCCATCCCCACCTTAAAGACGCCCTCGGTCAGCAGTTCCGCCGCCTGGGTGACAGAGGAGAAACAGGCGCTGACGGCGAGGGTAAGCGCGACGCGGCGCGAGATTTTTTTCAGGGTGCTAGTCATCATGGATCCTCACGGGTGGTTAGGGTTTTTTTTGCTGTGCCTGTTTTTTCAGATGGCCAAAGGTATGGGTGCCGCGCGCGCGCGCCGGCAGCTGGAGCTCGCCGCGATTGACCTTCTCGCGCAGATAGCGATAGGTTTGCAGCGCCTGGCTCCACATATGCTCGCCGATGCTCAGCTCCTGATATTCGCTGGCTTCGCCGGCGGCGAGAAAGGTCGGCAGCGGGCGGATCAGCGTGTGGTAATCGCAGGCGAAAAACAGCGGGAAGGAGTACCGCTCCTGCGGCACTTTGCGCACCCGGTGGGCTGTAGCAACAAATGTGCCAGCGCTGAGCACTTCCAGCATGTCGCCGATATTGATCACGAACGCCTCTTCTCCGGCGGCGTTCGTGACGGGAGGCGCGTCGATCCACACGCTTTCTTCATTGAGGACTTCAAGCCCGGGCTGGTCGGCGAGCAGCAGGGTGAAGCACTCATAGTCGGTGTGTGCACCAATTCCGGGAACATCTTCGACGCTGGCGTCGAACGGGTAATGGATGAGCCGCAGCTTGGCCGGCGGGCAGGTCACCATCGGTTTGAAATACCCTTCCGGCAGACCGAGCGCGAGGGCGAAAGCGTCGAACAGGCGGTGGCCGAGGGCGAAGACCGCGTCGTAGTAGGCCAGCACCCGCGCGCGGAAATCCGGCAGGTCGGGCCACTCGTTGGCGCCGATCAGCGGCGTACCGGCGAGCACCAGCGGATGGTCGTCCGCCGCCTGGAAGCCAATATCGAAGGCCTCTTTATGGTCCGGCTTGCCGGCGCCGTAGATCTCTTCTCCTTCCGGGACGTAGCCCTTATGGCTTTTGGAGCGGCCGATGTAATAGTTCATCTTCTCCGCCATCGGCAGAGCGAAGATCTGCTTCGCCGCCTCGCGGACGCCGGCGATCAGCGCCGGGTCGATGCCGTGGCCGGTGATGTAGAAAAAGCCCACCTCGCGCGCCGCGCGGCCGATGGCGTCGGCCACCGCCTGGCGCCTGGCGAGATCGTCGCCGGCCAGATCGCGGATATCGATGGTCGGGAGTTCAGTAAAAGCGTGCTTCACGGCGGTCATGGCAGCGGTTCCTGTTCAGTGAGCGTTAAAAACTGCTGAAAGTGGGCCTGCTGGCGCGCGGCCATCCAGGCGTTGAGCGACCAGAGGTCGGCCACCGGAACGTTGGTGAACGGCAGATGGTGCAGATAGCCGTCGGCGCCAAACTCCGGCGTCAGGGTGGTCTGCGGGTAGCCGCGCCGGCGCTGCGAATGCCAGATTTGCTCCCAGAAGCGCTCGGCAAAGGCCAGCGCCGGCTGATACTCCGGCGCCGCCGGGTGCGGCACCTGCGGCCCCTGGTCGTAGCCCACCCGGGCCTGCACGTGATGCACGCGGTCGATAAAGGCGCTGAAGTCATCGCAGGGGTCATCCAGCAGGCGCTCGCTGACCACCACCCAGTGGCTGATGTCGGCGGTAAAGCGCAGCTGGGGGAGCTGCTGAATGATCTCCAGGGTGAGCCACGGGCTGTACAGCGAGGTGGCGCGATGGGTTTCAAAGCTGCAGGTCAACCCAAACCCGGCGGCCAGCTCGTGCGCCTTGCCGAGAAAATCGACCTGCTGCGCCAGCGGCCAGCGATCGTTGCCCGCCAGCAGATTGACAAAGCGCGGGTTGAGGCCGCTGGCCTCGGCGAAGCGGATCCGCAGGCGCGCCAGATGCTGCTCCGGCGTTTCATGCTGAGCGGGGAGCACCCCGCCGCCGCTGAAGAGAATGGCGATATACTCTAGCCCCGACGCCTGCAGGCGGTCGGCGAGCTGCCGCCGCTCCTCCGCCGTTAACGGGACGCGGGCTTCGATACCGCAGCAGCCGACGCGCTGCAGTTCATCCAGCGTTTGCGGCCAGGGGGTCGTCACTCCCCAGAGGGTGCGAAAGCATTTCAGCTCCATGGCGGCTTCCTCAGGCGTACTTCACGCCGGGCAGGACGCAGAGCATCTCGTACAGCAGGTTGGCCGCCAGCTGGGAGGTATTACCGCTCACGTCATAGGGGGGCGAGACTTCAACCAGATCGGCGCCAATCAGGTTCAGGCCGCGGCAGCCGCGGACGATCTCCAGCGCCTGAATGGAGGTCAGGCCGCCGACTTCCGGCGTCCCGGTTCCCGGGGCCCAGATAGGATCGAGGCTGTCGATATCAAAGCTGAGATACACCGGCCCGTCGCCCATCTGCTGGCGGACTTCGGCCATCAGCGGCGCCAGCGAGGTATGCCAGCACTGCTCCGCCTGCACCAGGCGAAAGCCCTGGTCGACGCCCCACTGGAAGTCCCCGGCGGCATAGCCCTGGGCGCGCTGGCCAATCTGCACCACCCGCTTGAGGTCGAGTAGTCCCTCCTCAACGGCGCGGCGGAAGGTGGTGCCGTGGGCGATTTTCTCACCGAACATCTCATCATTGGTGTCGGTATGGGCGTCGACGTGGATGAGCCCCACCGGCCCATGTTTTTTGGTCAGCGCCCGCAGGATGGGCAGGGTAATGGTGTGGTCCCCGCCGAGGGTGAGGGGGATCAGCGGATAACTATTCAAACCGGTGTAGTAATCTTCAATAATTTGCACCGATTTGAGCAAACTGTAGGTATTGATCGGCACATCGCCGATGTCGGCTACCGACAGCGAGTCGAACGGCGCGGCGCCGGTCGCCATATTGTACGGACGGATCATCACCGATTCGGCGCGAATATAGCGCGGTCCGTAGCGCGTGCCTGAGCGCTGCGAGGTGCCGATATCCAGCGGAATGCCGACAAATGCCGCATCAAGTCCCTGTAAATCTTCGATAAACGGCAGGCGCATCATCGTGGCGCGGCCGGCGAAGCGTGGCATCTCATTGCCACCCTGCGGTTGGTGAAAGAGGTTATCCATGTCTGCTCCTGAATCTGACGGATGAAACGTAACAGGAGAGATAGTGCGCAACCCGCGCTGGACTTTACATCGTCTGGCGTAAATACTCAGTTCATTTATTGGTGAACTAAATACGATGCATCACGACGCCAGCCTCAATATTCGTCAGCTGCAGGTTTTCGAGGCGGTGGCCCGCCTGGAGAGCTACAGCCGGGCCCAGCAGGAGCTGGGCATTTCGGTCTCCGCCATCAGCAATGCGATGTCGCAACTGGAGGGGCAGCTCGGCTTCACCCTCTGTCAGCGTGGGCGCGGCGGCTTTTCCTTAACGGAAAAAGGACAGCAGTTTTTACAGCAGGCGATCCGCGTGCTGAGCGAACTCAATGAGCTGGAGCGGCAGTCGGCCCTGCTCAAAGGGGAGCACAGCGGCACCCTGTGCATTTCGACGCTCGACTCCATCGAGACCGAAACGGCGCTCTCGCTGCCGGTGGTCTTGCGCAGCTTCAGCGACAAATTTCCCCATGTGCATATCAAACTGATTATTCGCACCCCGGCGGAGCAACTGAACGGGGTGCTGAACAACCATATCGACCTGGCCATCGGCAGCTACAACTCGCAGGTGCATAACATCATCAGCGAGCCGCTGTACCGCGAGCAGCACTGGCTCTATTGCAGCGATCTGCACCCGATGTTCTTCAGCCGCCAGCTCGATAAAGAGCAGATCAGCCAGTGTCCGCTGGTGACCCGCAGCTACTGGAACACCAGCGATCTCCGCCGTCGGGGCTTCAGCAAAGGCAGCGCCACTGTTGAGACCGTCGACGCCCAGCTGTTGCTGATCCTCTCGGGGAAATATATTGGCTATCTGCCGGAGCATTACGCCTGGCCGTGGATCAAAGAGAACCGCCTGCGGGTGCTGTTGCCCAACGAGTTTGGCTTTCAGTCGCCGTTCTCGGCCATCTGTAAGCGCGGGCGCAGTAATGAACCCTATCTGAAAGCGTTCCGCGATCTGCTGAAGAAAAACACGGTGGCGCGGCCGAAGTGGAATTATTAAGCGGGGCGGACGCTTCCCTCCGCCGTGGTGGCGGGGTTCGCGCTCAGCGCGCGGTCCGGCGGGGGTGTTTTCCCGTTCAAAAAACGAACGGCGGCCGGTAGCCCGCTTGTGCTGGGGCTGCCGGGCAACTGCCTCCAGGTTATCCACAGGGTTAGGGACCGCTGATGTGGACAGGTCGCCGGGCGGTGGGCGCGGCTAGCGGAATAAACGATGGCGTTTGCGTTTAATAAAACGGTACGAAAGGGAATCTGTGTTTGCCCCGCTTTTGACCGTGAAATCAGAAAATTTACTTCGCAGGCTAACCGCAGATTGCTTCAAAAAAATTCCCGTATTTGTTATATTGTTGTTCATTGATTACTCACCTCTGCGGTGCCAAAAAGAACAAGATTCACCGCAACCCAGGACAATACCATGTTAGATTACCGCTTCCCGACAGCTTTGCAGATGGTTCTCAGCGTAGCAATGGCGGAGCAGATGGGTGAACGTTCGACGAGTGCGATTCTGGCCTACGGCCTGGAAGCCAACCCGAGCTTTATCCGCAAATTAATGGTTCCGCTCACCCGTGACGGCATCATTGTCTCCACGCTTGGCCGCAACGGCTCTATTCATCTTGGCCGCCCGGCGGACAAAATCACTCTGCGTGATATCTATCTTTCCGTTATCGAAGATAAAAAACTGTGGGCGTCGCGCCCTGACGTCCCGGCCCGCTGCGTGGTCAGCGCCAACGCCTGCTGGTACTTCAAATCGGTCGCTGACGAAGCGGAGCAGGCTTCGCTAAACGTCCTCGCTCGCCATACCGTGGCCAGCGCGCTGGAGGCGCTTAAAAACGCCGATACCAGCGGCTGCGACCCGGTACCGGAAATGATCGCCCGCTTTAAAAAAGCGCATTAATCCTGGTCCTGACGAAAAAAAACCGCCTTCAGCTTGAAGACGGTTTTTTGTTATTTGCCGCAGGCTAGGCGGGCAGATCCTCCTCGACCGGCTTACTGCGGGTCACCAGTTTCCGTAGCGTCACGTAAAACACCGGCGTCAGGAACAGACCGAACAGCGTCACCCCCAGCATCCCGGAGAACACCGTGATCCCGGTGACGCCGCGGACTTCCGCCCCTGCGCCGTGGCCGAGGATCAGCGGAATGGTCCCGGCGATAAAGGCGATGGAGGTCATGACAATCGGGCGCAGTCGCAGGCGGCACGCCTCCAGCGCGGCTTCCATGATGCCTTTGCCCTGAATCTCCAGCTCGCGGGCAAACTCGACGATCAGAATGGCGTTTTTACAGGCCAGGCCCATCAGGACCACCAGCCCCACCTGCACGAAGACGTTGTTATCGCCCCCGGTCAGCCAGACGCCAAACAGCGCGGAGAGCATCGTCATCGGCACGATAAGGATCACCGCCAGCGGCAGGGTCCAGCTTTCATACAGCGCCGCCAGCACGAGGAACGCCAGCAGCACCGCCACCGGGAAGACGATCAGCGCCGTATTGCCCTGGGTGGCTTGCTGGAAGCTCAGATCCGTCCACTCAATATTCATCCCATTCGGCAACACCTGTTTAGACATGGCATCCAGCAGCGTCATCGCCTGCGAGGAGGAGAGGACGCGCGGATCGGCATCGCCAATCAGGTCCGCCGCCGGATAACCGTTGTAGCGGATCACTGGATCCGGCCCGTAGGTGGTACTGATATTCACCATACTGCCGATCGGCACCATTTCGCCCTGATTATTGCGGGTGCGCAGATTGGCGATATCTTCCACGCTCTCGCGGTACGGCCCGTCAGCCTGGGCCATCACGCGCCAGGTACGCCCGAACTGGTTAAAGTCATTGACATAAGACGAGCCGAGATAGGTCTGCAGCGTGCCGAACAGATCGGTCAGCGATACCCCCTGCGCTTTCGCCTTATCGCGATCGACCTGGACATCCAGCTGCGGCACGTTAGCCTGGTAGGTCGAGATCGGGAAGTGCATCCCCGGCGTCTGCATAATCGTCCCGGACATGGCATTCACCGCGCTTTGCAGCGCGCCATAGCCCAGCCCACCGCGATCCTGGATGTAAAGGGAGTAGCCGGAGCCCTGACCCAATCCTAAAATCGGCGGCGGCAGGATGGAGAAGCCAAATCCCTGCTGGATTTGCGCAATTTTGGCGTTGATCTCCGCGTTGATTTCCGCCGCCGAGTGTTTGCGCTGGTCGAACGGTTTTAGGCCAAAAAAGACCGTCCCGGTATTCGGCGTGTTGGTGAACTGCAGCGCGTTAAGACCGGGGAAGGCGACCGCATAATCGACCCCTTCGGTATTCATCCCGATCTCGCTCATTTTGCGGATCACTGCATCGGTGCGCGCCAGCGACGAACCTTCCGGCATCTTCACGCCGCCAATCAGGTACAGTTTGTCCTGGGTGGGAATAAACCCGCCGGGGACGACTTTAAACATCACCCCTGCGGCGCAGAGCAGCAGCAGGTACACCACAAACACCGCGCCACGGCGGCCGAGGGTTTTACTCACCAGCCCCTGATAGCCGTTCGAACTGCGCAGGAAAAAGCGGTTAAACGGACGGAAAATCCAGCCGAACAGACGATCGATCAGCCGGGTAGGGAGGTCTTTTTTCGCGCCGTGCGGCTTTAACAGCAGGGCCGCCAGCGCCGGGGAGAGCGTCAGCGAGTTGATGGCCGAGATCACCGTGGAGATGGCGATGGTCACCGCAAACTGCTTGTAGAACTGACCGGTCACGCCCGAGAGAAACGCCATCGGCACGAACACCGCGCACAGCACCAGCGCAATAGCGATAATCGGCCCGGAGACCTCTCGCATCGCCTGATGCGCCGCGGCAAGCGGCGCAAGCCCCTCTTCGATATTGCGCTCGACGTTTTCCACCACCACGATGGCGTCATCCACCACGATACCAATCGCCAGTACCAGCCCGAACAGGCTCAGGGTATTCAGCGAGAAGCCCAGCAGATAGAGAATGCTGAAGGTACCGACCACCGATACCGGCACCGCGATCAGCGGGATAATCGACGCGCGCCAGGTCTGCAGGAACAGGATCACCACCAGCACCACCAGCACCACCGCCTCCAGCAGCGTCTGCACCACCGCGCGGATGGAGTCGCGCACGAACACCGTTGGGTCGTACGGCGCCGCCCATTTCATATCTTCCGGGAAGCGGGTGGCCAGCTCGGCCATTTTGGCGCGCACGGCGTTCGACAAATCGATGGCGTTAGCCCCCGGGGACTGGAAGATACCGATCCCGACCGCGTCCTTGTTGTTGAGCTGGGAGCGCAGCGCATAGCTACCGGAACCCATCTCGATGCGCGCCACGTCGCGCAGGCGGACCAGCGAGCCGTCCTGCGCTGTTTTCAGAATGATATTGCCAAACTCTTCTTCGGTATGCAGACGGCCCTGGGCGTTAATGGAGATCAGGAAGTCGCTCTCCTGCGGCAGCGGCTCGGCGCCAAGCTGCCCGGCGGAGACCTGGACGTTTTGCTCCTGCATCGCCGTGACCACGTCCGAGGCGGTCAGCCCGCGCGCCGCCACCTTATTGGGATCCAACCAGACGCGCATCGCATATTCGCCGGAACCAAATATCTGGATCTGGCCGACGCCGGGCAGGCGCGCCAGCTCATCCTTCACCTTCAGCGTGGCGTAGTTGCGCATATACAGCGAGTCGTACTTACCGTTTGGCGAAAACAGATGCACCACCAGGGTCAGCGTCGGGGACTGTTTCTGGGTGGTGATCCCCAGACGGCGCACATCCTCCGGCAGACGCTCCTCCGCCTGCGCGACCCGGTTCTGCACCTGAACCTGCGCCTGATCCGGGTCGGTACCCGGGCGGAAGGTCACGGTGGTCACCAGCACGCCGTCGGAGCCGGCGACCGATTTCATGTACATCATGTTTTCAACGCCGTTGATCGCTTCCTCCAGCGGCGTCGCCACGGTCTCGGCAATCACTTTCGGGTTGGCGCCGGGATACTCCGCGCGCACCTGCACGCTGGGGGGCACGACGTCAGGATATTCGCTCACCGGCAGCAGCGGGATGGCGATTAACCCGGTGATAAAAATTAAAATCGACAGCACCGCGGCGAAAATTGGCCTGTCGATAAAAAAGCGGGAAAAGTCCATGTCTTGGATTCTCTGATTAGGGATCAGTTGAGGGCGGCGCTGGGGGTCATGGCAACGGTTTTGGCGTTAACCGGCATACCCGGCATAAACACTTTTTGTAAGCCGTCGACGATGACGCTATCCCCAGGCTTCAGACCCTGCTTCACGACGCGTAAACCGTCGGCCAGCCGCCCCGGCGTGATATCACGTCGCTGCGCTTTGCCATCTTTATCAACGATATAGACATATTTACGATCCTGATCGGTGAGCACCGCTTTGTCGTCGATAAGCGTAGCCTGGAACGCCGCGCTGCCCGGCAGACGCACGCGGGCAAACAGACCCGGCGTGAACAGCCGCTGCGAGTTATCCAGCAGGGCGCGCATGCGGATGGTGCCGGTGCTCGGCGTTAACTGATTATCGAGAAAATCCACTTTGCCTTGATGGGGATAGCCTTCCTCGCCAACCAGGCCAATCTCCACCGGGAGCGCCTGATTATCGCTGGACGCGCCTTGCCCGCGGCGGGCGAGATTTTGATAGTGGAGGTAGGTTGACTCGTCGACGTCAAAGTAGACGTACACCGTCTTCTGCGAGACCAGGGTAGTGAGCACGCTGGCGGTGTCGCCCGCCGTGACCAGGTTGCCGCTGGTGATCAGCGCGCGGCTGGCGCGGCCGTCGATAGGGGCGGTCACTTTGGTGAAGTCGAGGTTAAGCTGCGCGGCATCCACCGCCGCCTGCGCGGCGCGAATATCGGCCTGCGCCTGTACCGCGGCTGACCGGCGCTGCTCCCACTCTTCACGGGAGACGAGGTTGGTATGAACTAATTTATCGGTGCGGTTCGCCTCGCTTTGCGCCAGGCTGGCCTGCGTTTTGGCTCTCGCCAGCGTCGCCTGCGCCTGCTCCAGCGCGGCGCGATAGGTTCTGTCGTCTATCGTGAACAGCACCTGGCCCTTTTTCACCTCCTGGCCGTCGGTGTAATTCACTTTATCAATATATCCCGAGACGCGGGGGCGGAGCTGAACGCTCTCCACCGCTTCAATGCGACCGTTGAAACTATCCCACTGACTGATCGACTTCACCAACACCTTAGCGGCGCTGACGGCAGGCGCGGGCGGCGCGGCGTTTTGCGCGACGCTGTCGTCGCAGCCGACGAGCAGAAAGGAGAGCATCATCGCGCCGAGCGCGGTCAGGTGAATGTTTCCCCAGGTTTTTTGCAGGCTCATTATTTTTATTCCAGTCATTGTAGCCGCCGGGCAAGACGCAGCCTGAGAGGCTGCGCCACTTCCTTTGTCCGGGCTGGCTTAAGGCCATTTGTGTCGATCATCGCCACAAAATTGTAACAATTTCGAATACACTATCGCGGCGATTGTAGGAA
Source organism: Klebsiella sp. TF21-TM (assembly GCF_019753495.1). NCBI lineage: Bacteria > Pseudomonadati > Pseudomonadota > Gammaproteobacteria > Enterobacterales > Enterobacteriaceae > Klebsiella > Klebsiella sp. TF21-TM. The sequence goes on from NZ_JAIJYL010000026.1 coordinate 75,422, forward strand.
GGCGCTTAACTAAGTGCAAGAATAATTGTTGCACTTTATGTGCGATCCTCACCGGAGAAAAAAGGCGCGATCCTGGCAGGGTTTTAAATGCAACAATAAAACTTGCATTTTGTGTAAAACCAGGCCACCTTTTAATGCAACTGCTAAAGATGCTTTTAACCGGCCGCGAGGGGGAAATATGATGAACACTGGCGCCATCATTCAGGATCTGATCGACTGGATCGACAACCATCTTGATAGCCGTCTGGATATTGATACCGTTGCCCGGCGAGCCGGCTATTCGAAGTGGCACCTGCAGCGGATCTTCAAAGAACATACCGGGCACCCCCTCGGGGAGTATATCCGGGCGCAAAAGCTGCAAAAATCGGTCGAACGCTTAGCCCACAGCAACGAGCCGATCCTCAACGTGGCGATCGCCCTCGGCTTTGACTCCCAGCAGTCCTTCAACCGCAGCTTCAAGCGCCAGTTTGGCCAGGCGCCCGGCGTCTGGCGCCGGAGTATCAGCCGCTCTGCCGCGCAGACATCTCGTCAGTGATGCTCATGACCGGGGAGGGTCAGTCCTTACCCGGTCCATGATCGAATTTGCTGCCTTTGCCGATGGCATAGAACTGCCCGCCTGCGACATAGTGAACGGTCCGCAGCTCGTCCGGCGCATCATCAAAGATCCAGTGTCCGTTGCGGAATACCCGGTCATCGCTCCAGGCGGCGACGATGTCACCCATAAACAGATTGTGCTGTTGCTGGATGTCCGGGTAAGGCATCACTTTGCACACCAGCCAGCCCGCGCAGCCGGCGACAAGGGGGAGATCGAACCCCGGCTGATAAAAGAAGGGGATGGTGTCGTTTTTATCCGGCGCGTCGGCATAGCTGCGCCCGCCAGCGTAGAGGACGGTTGCCATCTGGCTGACTACGGGGATCTGCACGACGAAATAGCCGCTCTTTTCCACCAGCTGACGAGTGAAGGCCTGGGGGCCGATATAGGCCACCACTTTTCGCTCGCCTGCCAGCCCAACCCAGGCGGCTGACATGACATTTTCGACGCCATCATATTTTGCGGAAATCATGGTGGTGGACCCGACCTGCAATAAACGATACGCCTTACGTAATTCGACAGGCTGAACGGACATTATTTTTCCTTTATGCGTGTTATTTAACGTGGTGATTCTCTGGATATTTATTGAGGGCATGGTCATTTTTGGCCCCTCACGCGATATCCACAGCGCAACGATACGCCAGGCGATTAAGCGCAAAAAGATGCGTAAATTGTTTTCATTATTCATAATCAACGAATAATCATGCCGCCTGTCGGTAGGCTGCTTGCTACAGGGGAGAAAGAAGGTGGATCGTATCCAGGCTATGCAGATGTTTATGCGCGTCGCGGAGGCAGGGAGCTTCGTGCGTGCTGCGGAAACCCTTTCCCTGCCGGCCTCCACTGTCACCAGTACCATTAAAAACCTTGAGAAATACCTGAAGGTGCGGCTGCTGAACCGGACCACAAGGCGGGTGAGCCTGACTCCGGAAGGGATGCAGTATCTGGCGCAGTGCCGGGAAATTCTCGCCCTCATCGAACATAGCGAATCCAGCCTGAGCGAGTCTGTCGCGCGGCCTCAGGGGCGCCTGCGGGTTGATATGCCCGCGGGCATCGCGCATTTCATCGTCATGCCCCATCTGCAAGACTTTTACCGACGCTACCCTGATATCTACCTGATGATTGGGGTCAGCGATCGGCAGGTCGATCTCATTCAGGAAGGCGTCGACTGCGTGATACGCACGGGAGAGCTGAACAACTCCAGCCTGGTGGCCCGGCCTATGGGCCGCTTTCGCTGGGTCACCTGCGGGTCACCGGACTATCTCAGGGAATATGGCGTGCCGCCATCACCGGAGGCGCTCTCTCAGCACCGGGCCGTGCATTATTTCTCCGGCCAGGCGAGGCGGGCCGATGAGTTCCGCTTCCTTCGCCACGGCGAGACTTTTTCTGTACCCGTCAGCGGCACCGCCGCGGTGAATGAAACGGGGCTTTATATAAAAATGTGCCTGGCAGGATTTGGGCTGGCGCAGCTGGCGGAGAATATCGTGGCTGACCACCTGCGGGAGGGGAGGCTGGTGGAAGTGCTGGCGGACTGGCAGCCGCCCCCGGTACCCGTCACGTTGCTCTATCCGCACCAGCGCTTTCTCTCTCCCGCCGTGCGGGCGTTTGCTGAGTGGATGAGCGAGGTGGTTTGAGGGAGGTATTGCTTCCGATATAGCGCGTCGGGAGCCCCGCCAGGGAGGGGAGGGCTCCTGCAGAAATATCTGGTCTGCCGATCAATCACTCGATATTCTGTAATGCTTTGTCTTTTTTGTGAACAGGAAAAAGTATGTTTAATACGCTCCCCGATTTACACAGAAGTTTTGCAGAGCAACTGAAGCTTAAATTACAGTCTGACCCGCGGATCCACGCCCTTCTCGCCGGCGGATCGTTTATCCATGGCGGGTTTGATCAATACTCCGATCTCGATTTCGTGGTGGTGGTCGACCCTCTCTATTATGACGAAATCATGGCTCAGCGTATGGCGTTCGCCGGAACCCTCGGCCATCTGCTACATGCTTTCACCGGGGAACACGTCGGCGAGCCTCGGCTGCTGATCTGTCTGTTTGGCCCGCAACTTCTACATGTCGATCTCAAATTTATCACCCTGGACATGCTCACTCAGCGCGTTGAGGAGCCTGCCGTGCTATTTACCCGTGATAGCGATGCTCTCGAGCGCCAGCTGGCAAAATTTAGCGCGCACTGGCCGAACATGACGCCGGAGTGGTTTGAGTCCCGAGCCTGGATCTGGCTGCATTATGCCGGGGTTAAACTGGGCAGGGGCGAACTCTTCGAAGCGCTGGGGATGCTGTCCTTCTTCCGCGAACAAGTGCTGGGACCGATGCTGTTCCGTCGCGCCAATCTACCGCAACGCGGGGTTCGCCGAATAGAAGCCCTCGGCATTGATCCCGATGGCCTGCTGACTTCCACTCTGGCAACGCACGATCGTCACTCTGTCGGGATTGCCATCCGAAGGGCTGCCGACGCTTATGTCAATCTGCGGGCTGATGCGCTGCCTGACAATATTGCAGACGATGCGGCGCGGTGGGCGGTCTTTGCCATGCTGGACGCCTATTCTGACAAGGAGTAAATCTATCCCTCCGGCCGCTGACGCGGCCGGAGTGTGTAAGGGTTGCGCGAGATGTTATGGGTGGTTTTATCCTTAGAGGGGGGCCGGGTAACCGGTAACGCTAAAACTTCCCCTGGCCCGGTTTGTTCCGCACCGCCAGACAATTAGAGTTTATCCAGTTCACGCACCGTACGTTCATTGACGATATTACCCGTATTCAGGGTCGATTTTGGCTCCAGTAAAACGACGCAGCACTCTTCGGTTAACGCTTCAGGACAATGCTCAGTTCCTTTCGGCACAATAATAAACTCACCGGCATCAAGAATGATATCGCCTGTTCTTAAGCCCATTCGCAAGCGGCCGCTGATCACAAGAAAAAGCTCGTCCTCCTGTTCATGATGATGCCAGTCAAATTTTCCGGATAATTTAGCCAGTTTGACATATTCGTTATTCATTTCGCCGACAATTTTCGGGCTCCAGTAATCGCTGAACAGAGCAAAACTGTCTTTTAAATTAACTTTACGCATTCATCTTCTCCGTCACACATATTTAATGCGGGTGGGTTGATTTCGTCATAAAAAAGAGCAGGCATTGGGCCGCACGGCGCACAGCCGGGTTAGGCGATATTGATCGCTAATAAAAAGACGCCAGGATCATCAGGAAAGTGACTGTATTATGGCCAGCTTTCCGGCTATTACGCCTGCTTTGCTTTGTGGAAAAATACAGCGCAAGCAGGCCGGCTCTGCTGTTCGAAATAACAATACAGTTAACCCGCAAACTGAACAACGGGTTTCCCGATGACGGGGGAAGATATTTATCAGTTCGCAATCAATCGACTGAATTTAATTAATTTTATTTTTAAAATAATTTTCCCTCAGGCATTCAGCGGACCGTTTTTGTTTCTTTAAGTGAACAGATGCCCGAAACGCCGGCGCCATATCTCAGGTCTCCAGGTCCGATAATGGCGCGGCGGAGTTAACCGGGCTCGAGGTGAGTCATCACCACCGTCGCGCTAACCGCCGTTTCCGTTGCGCTGTACGTGTGCGCAATCTCTGCAGAGAAGGCATAAAAATCCCCGGGCTCCAGGGTGATGACTTCATACTGGCTCAAGCGCAGGCGCAGAGTTCCGCTGTGTACCAGAATATGTTCATGCGCCCCCTCTGAATGTCCGGGGCTGTGGATGGTGACCCGCGGTTCCATTTGCAGCAACCATATCTCGGAGGTATTGCCGGGGCCGATGCGGAATTTCATCATTTGCGAATAATCGCCCGGCACAGGGCGATATTTTTCAAAGCGGGGATACATCCTGCTGCCGCTTAGCAAATCGCCGACCGGTAAACGTAACGCGGTGGCGATAGCGTCCAGCGTATCAACTCGGGGACTGGAAGATCCTGATTCCAGCTTGGATAACGCTCCCTTTGAAACCCCTGACAATTTAGACAGATCGTTTAACGAAATCCCCCGGGACTGCCGTAGTCGTCTTATTTTACTGCCGATATTTAATGACAACGCAGCTGGTTTATCGCGTTCTGAATCTGCCATTATTGCCTCCCTCCCCGAGTGAGTCCTTCTCATCCGAATAAACGCCCCGCCCAGTTGAGATTGCGGTAGGGACATAACACTGCTGTCGCTGGCCTGATATGTCATCGCTGCATCAACAGTCAGTGATTCTTCACGCGCCCGACATGCCTGAATACCACGTTTATCCTTTCAAATGAACCATTTTGGTGTTTACCGGTTTGATGGATAGTCTGGGTAACGGGAGATATTGCACATTGAATCTGTTCGTTGCGTTCGGATGTTGTCGGGCTGTTTTAAGCGAAAAATGGATGATTCTGGAGTAACGGATTGTTTATTGATGAAAGCAGGGGCCGTTATTTTCACCACTTCTACAGTGGGGCTTTGAGGATCTGTATCAGGAAATGATGCCGCTGTTGCCATATCTAGTAATGCACCAGCCCGCCATCTACCGCGTACTGACTGCCGGTGACATAGGATGCGTCATCAGAAAGCAGAAAAAGTGCGACAGCAGAGGCTTCTTCCGGGGTTCCTGCCCGGCCGAGGGGGACCTGGCTGACAACAAAATCCTCAAACTGCTGACGCGACTCTTCCGGCATGAAATGTCTAAAGTTCGTTTCGATCGGACCCGGTACCAGCGTATTGGCGCGAATACCCCGCACAGCCAGCGCAGAGGCCCAGCTTTTAACCATTGCGACAACTGCGCCTTTCGTTGCTGCATAGAGGCTGGTCATTGCCGCACCTTCATATACAGATGAAGATGAGGTGACAAGAACAGATGCGCCTGAATTGAGGGATCCAGAAAGAGCGGCAAGCTGCAGCATCGGGCCGCGGACGTTAGCATTCATCATGCGGTTAAAAGCATCCGCTGTCACCGATTCCGGAGCACCTACTTCTGCGAAGCCAGCATTAAGCCATAGTCCGTCGAGTGAACCCCAGTCGCTTATCGCTGCCTGAAGAACGCTTATATCTGCTTCGCTGGCTGCATCGTTTTTCAGAATGAGAGATGATTCAGGCAGTAGACTACGGGCGCGCTTCAGCCTTTCATCATTGAGGCCCGTAATGGCAACATTGCCGCCCTCACTAACAATGCGCAGTGCGCCTGCAAATCCCATACCGCTGGTACCGCCAGTGATAAGGATGCGTTTACCTTGAAATCTGCCCATGATTCGCCTTTCTTTGTCTTTAGAAACATCACGTACCTGACGAAGATAACCATCAGTCGTCATCTGTTACATCACGCCATGGTGAGATTATGGCTGCAGCGTTGGCATTTGGCACCAAGCGGGGTGGGGTCCAATGCTGATGGTGGCCCTTTTTTTCAGCGCCGGGGGAGTGTATTTGAAGAACCAGATCTTTCTGCCGAATGGCTTAATCAACAACGCCAGCCCGTCGCCATCGCGTAGTTGCTACTCGGTATTAGTTTGGTATTTCAATTGGTTAGGTATCTTTTTGCACCATGGTTTTTTACGATATGGCATCGTGGTGCAAAACAAGCATAGATGATGCTCGAGATTTATACAGAGAATATGACCGCACAGGTAACAAAAAAGCCCGCAGGGCTTGCGCCGTGCGGGCTCTTAGGACTTCATCGGATGACTCTGGTAATCACCGATGGAGAATTTTGGGCTGGCTTCCCTGTGTTTTATATCTCAATGATATGATTTTTATTGTTATTTTTGTTACTTTATTCATTAAGGGTTCAATAAAGGGTCCTAAAAAACGGCAGCACAGATTTTACTTATTCCAGAGCCAAAATCTTAGATACTACTAACGTTGAGGAGTTGAACTCACGAAACATAGCCTTGCTGATCCGGAGGCTATTTCCCATATGCAAGATCTTACCTCTAACTTAGACTTCTCAAAGTGCTAAACAAGAATTATAAAGGGGGATAGTGCGGAATTAAATCACAAATAACTTAACTAATTGATAATTAAGTATTTATTAAAAAATCTTACATAGACCAAAAAAATAGCACTTTTTGTAAAAGCCCTCCTAAGCCTATGCTGGCTTGCTTTCAAAACACCCTTCATAAATCTGACTAAAAAAACACCATCCCTTGATCAATTCGTGCTTTTTGATAGTTGATCGCCATAAGCGATCTGAAGATACTGCATCCATCAAAACAACAATGGAGAAATGTATGACAGAAAGAAAGAGATTTATCCGTATGCCTGAAGTGTTGGAAAGAACCGGATTTTGTAAAGCTTGGATTTATCGGTTGATTAGTCGTGGTCAATTCCCTGCACCTATAAAACTAGGTGATCGAGCAATAAGGTTCGTAGAAAGCGAAGTCGATGAATGGATCGACCAAATGATTTACGCATCTCGTAATAGAGCAGCATGATAATATTTTTATAAATGAAGTTAGGAGGTTATAAGTAATAAAAATATAGACCGATGTTTAAAAATAACGATCCCTTTAATAATAATACATGAAAGTGTAGGGGGATATTTACTTAAAAAATAAATAAGGAAAAAAAGATGGAAAAAGAAAATAAACATGCAAGTCAGACTTCAGCGGATTTAGCTGCATTACTGGAATATTCTCGTTTTACGAAGAGAACTCTAACAAAGCCTTCCAGCGAAGTTTTTGATTTATTTACTGATAAATATTATATGGAAACAGTTTATGATGACATTATTAAGAAAACAAAGAAGAGTATTGATAAAAGCCAACATAAGTACATTGATTTTGAAAAAGTTAGAATGGATATAATGTGCATGCACACACAAGTTATTATGATGTCCTATATGTAAAATAAAGCAGCTCGATTTGATTTGTGGGGCGTTTAGGGCCATTTATGAAAAATGAGTTCATATCAAACTAAAGGTCAGATGTATATCTGGCCTTCATTTATTTCAGAATCAAGAATGATTGTGTAAAATATTTTTATATTACTATTGACTAATTAGATAGAAGATCTATAAAAAGAAAAGATACAAAAAAAGCCAGATATTAAATCTGACTTTTAAAGGACTTAAAAAGTTTTCGCTGACTTTTTTAAGTCTTGTAATCAGTTATACGAGAACGTGATTACAAATATAAATAAAGTATTATCTAATCAACTTATATTTGTCAAATCTAAATCCCAACTTTTTACAAGTCTTTTAAATACCCTTTCCAGAATCCTTTTTAATCCTCAAAAGCAATAACGTTAAAACCTGTTGTATCAGGTATAAGAATACGAAGGTTCCTCAAGTGATGGTGAATCTTATAGTTATTGCGACAGCGGTTAACCGGGAGCGATGTTGTCAGCCTGAATTGTAAGCGCACCCGTTTTAGTTCCACGCACTTTTTGAGATTTCCGGGGTTTCAGCCATCAGCCGGTATTCTTCCGGC
>NZ_JAIJYL010000027.1:0-77314 GCF_019753495.1 Klebsiella sp. TF21-TM
AAAGACTGAGCTTTTTGTTTTTGCGTTTAAAAAGAACCCCGTCCCGAAAGGTGCGGGGTTTTTTGCTGTGTGGGGTATATTTCCCCGGTGGCGCTGCGCTTACCGGGGCTACGGATCTGACATGGGGCTACGCCCCTGTGGCGCGGACAAGCTATGCAGCACTGACTCAGGGAAAAATATCGCCTGAAGTCCTGCTACTGCTTCGCTAATCCGCCAACCTGACGCTCTCCGGGCGGGTGGTGTCAGAAACCTGCAACACGGGTATGGTGAATAAACAACCTCTGCAACGCTGCGGGAAAAATACCTATCTTTTTGCCTCGCAAAATACTGAGAATTACGCGCGTGGTGTGGTCGCTCGTACCGTGAATTTATCCAATGATACGAGTCGAAAAATAATTATCAGTGGCTACGGTTAAATATCTCTCTCTATTTCAGCGCTATTATCTTGTGCTCTGCGAAATAATAGCGCTGCTTCTTCTTTCGGGATATTAACGCGTTAGCGAAATTACGAAATTATTTCCGCCGCTGAGGACTTCACTCCCCATTTATTGCAACAATGGGTATGCATCTTGCCGGTTTTTGGGCTTGATGCGCTATATCATTAACACTTTGTTAACTTGATCTGGTTTATATGACAGCAAATTTGATATACAAAGAGGGATGATTGCCTGTATGGATGCTGTCCGACGTACCTTGCGCTATCTGCTCTGGTTATCGGCTGGCAATATGAGAATAGAAATGAAAATCCTGCTTAACTGGTCGCCGTTGCGCCGGCTCTTCACCTACCTTCAGGAGCGCTTTACCTTTCTGGTGCTGCTCTGCTGGCCAGCGATAATCTGGCTGTTCTGCCGGGTCGGCGTGTGGCTGACGGATAACCTGTATGAACTGCTGGGGAAATCACCCGCCCAGTCCTTCACTGTCTATCTGCAGCCGTTTATGACCCCCGGCACGCTGCTGCGCATCTCCGTCAGCTGGGTGGTGCTGCTGTTCATTCTCTTCAGCATGGCGATGGCCTTCACCTGGGGTCTTCGCCACTTTATGAATCGCCACAAATAAACCATTCGGGCCGCCGGGAGTCGACGGCCCTTCTTAAGCCCTTACGCCATCTGACCAATCGTTTTGCGAAAACGCAGCAGGGCGATAGTAAAGAACACCGCTCCGATAGCCAGCAAGGTTAAGAACTGCGGCCAGACGATACTGAAGCTGGCGCCGCGGTACAGAATCGCCTGCGCCAGACTGACGAAGTGGGTGGTCGGCATGGTCAACATGATATCCTGAACCAGCTGCGGCATACTTTCCCGGGGCGTGGAGCCGCCAGAGAGCATCTGCAGCGGCAGCAGCACCAGGATCATCAGCAGCCCCAGCTGCGGCATCGAGCGGGCGAGGGTGCCCATAAAAATGCCGATCGAGGTGGTGGCGAACAGGCTGAGCGCCACCCCCAGCATAAACAGTGGAATCGACCCCTCAATGGGCACCTGCAAAATCCCCTGAACCATCAGCAGCAGCGACAGCCCGGAGACCACCAGCACCACCAGCCCCATCGACCAGATCTTGGCCATCATGATCTCAAATGGCGTAACCGGCATCACCAGCAGGTGCTCGATGGTACCGTGCTCGCGCTCGCGGATCAGCGCCGAGCCGGTGAGGACAATAGCCAGCATGGTGATGTTGTTGATGATCGCCATCACCGCGCCAAAGCGCTCCTGTTCCAGGTTAGGGTTAAAGCGCATTCTTACCGCCAGCTCTACCGGCAGCACGCTGTTCTCCCGATAGCGGGCAATGAAGCCGTTTACTTCGCCGTTAATAATATTCTGGATATAGCCGTTGCCGGTAAAGGCCTGGCTCATGCGCGTGGCGTCGACGTTGACCTGCACTTCCGGCTGGCGGCCGGCCAGCACATCGCGCTGGAAATTTGGCGGAATATTGATGGCGAAAGTGTAGCGCCCGGCATCCAGGCCGGCGTCCATCTCATCAGCGGTGATCAGCTCCGGTTCGAGAAACCAGGGGCGGTAGAAAGCGTTAATGATGCGTGAAGAGAGCTGCGACTTATCCATATCGGCAACCGCAATCGGCGCCAGGTGCAGCGAGCCGGGCATCACCGTAGCTGAGGAGTACACCGACACGGTAAAAGCAAACACGATCAGCGCCAGCATCGCTTTATCACCCAGCAGGCTGCGCAGCTCTTTAACGCCGAGGTTATAAATATTACGTAATCCGCGCATCACCCCTCCTGTTTCTTCAGCAGCAACACGCTCAGCCCGAGCACCAGCGGCACCGCAATCAGTAGGGGAATAAAGGAGCCCCACAAATCGCTGAGATTCAGCGCTTTGGAGAAGGTGCCGCGGGCGATAGTCAGGAAGTGGCTGGTCGGGTAGATTTGTCCAATCCAGCGCCCGGGGCCTTCCAGCGACGCCACCGGATCGATCATCCCGGAGAACTGGGTCGCCGGGATGAGCGTAATGATGGCGGTGCCGAAGATGGCGGCGATTTGGCTCTTCATAAAGGTTGAGATCAGCAGTCCCAGTCCGGTGGCGATGGTGACATAGAGCAGCGCCGCCAGGCTCAGCGTCAGGAAGCTGCCCTTATGTGATACGCCAAAGACGAAGACCGACAGCGCGCACAGCAAAAAGAAGTTAAACATTCCCAGTACGATGTAAGGCACCTGCTTGCCGAGCAGGAATTCGCTGCGGGTGGTCGGCGTCACGTACAGGTTGATGATCGACCCGAGCTCCTTCTCGCGTACCACGCTCAGGGCGCTGAGCATCGCCGGGATCATCATCAGCAGCAGCGGGATCACCGCCGGGACGATGGCCGGCAGGCTCTTCACGTCCGGATTATAGCGATAGCGGGTCTCAATGGAGATGAGAGAGGTAGCGCGCTGCGGACTGCTCTGCCGGGCAGCCATCTCCTGCAGCCAGGCCAGATGCATAGCCTGCACGTAGCCGCGTACCGTTTCCGCGCGGTTTGGCATTGCGCCATCCACCCAGACGCCGATTTGCACCGGCGTGCCGCGGGCGATATCGCGGCCAAAGTTCGGCGGGATCTCTATCGCCACCGCCAGCTCGCCGTCGCGCATCCGCCGGTCGAGCTCATCGTAACTGCGCAGCGGCGCCTGTTCGATAAAGTAACGTGAGCCAGCGATATTCTGCGACCAGCCCTGACTGCTGAGGGTTTGATCGCGGTCGAGTACCGCCAAGCGCAGATCCTCGACGTCCATGCTGATCCCATAGCCCATGATAAACATCAGGATCACCGTTCCCAGCAGCGCCAGCGTCGAGCGCACCGGATCGCGGCGCAGCTCAAGCGCCTCGCGGCGGCTGTAGCTGAACAGCCGTTGCAGACTGAAGGCCTGGCGCGGGGCCGCGCGTTCTGGATGGGATGCTGCAGCAGGCGCAGGTTCCTCAGGAGCTGCGGCGGTTGGCTGCGCCTCCTGGAGCCAGGCGATAAACGCCTCTTCGAGGCTGGCGGCACCGCGCTGCTCGACCAGCGCCTGCGGCGTATCGCTGGCCAGCACCTTGCCGGCGTGCATCAGCGAGATGCGGTCGCAGCGTTCTGCCTCATTCATAAAGTGGGTGGAGATAAAAATGGTCACCCGATCCTGACGCGCGAGGTCGACCATCAGCTGCCAGAACATATCCCGTGCCACCGGATCGACCCCGGAGGTGGGTTCGTCGAGGATCAGCATTTCCGGGCGATGGATGACCGCCACCGCCAGCGACAGACGCTGACGGATGCCCAGCGGCAGGGCGGTGGGCAGGGCGTCTTCCACCTCGCTGAGCATGAAGCGCTCGCTCATTTCCGCCACCCGCCCGGAGATCTCGCCGTCCGGAATATGAAACAGGCGGGCGTGCAGTTCGAGGTTTTGCCGGACGGTCAGTTCGCTATAGAGCGAGAAAGCCTGCGACATATAGCCCACCCGCTGGCGGGTAGCGATATCTTTCGGGTCGACCGGCTGGCCGAACAGCCAGGCTTCGCCTTCGCTGGCGGGCAGCAGGCCGGTGAGCATCTTCATGGTGGTGGATTTGCCGCAGCCGTTGGAGCCGAGGAAGCCGAAGATTTCACCGCGGGCGATGCGGAAGTTAACGTGGTCGACGGCGACGAAGTCGCCAAAGCGCATGGTCAGCCCACGGGCTTCGATGGCGATCTCTTCCTCGCGGTCGTCGCGCGGCGGGATTACCACTGCCTTATGCGCCTGGCGCTGCGCTTCCGGCAGCAGGGCGATAAACGCCTGCTCCAGCGTCTGACTGCCGGTCTGCGCTTTCAGCTCCGCAGCGGTACCGGTCGCCAGCACCTCGCCGGCGTTCATCGCCACCAGCCAGTCAAAGCGCTCAGCCTCTTCCATGTAGGCGGTGGCCACCAGTACGCTCATCTCCGGCTGGCGCTGACGAATGCTGTCGATAAGCTCCCAGAACTGCGCCCGGGAAAGCGGGTCGACGCCGGTGGTGGGTTCATCGAGGATCAGCAGCTGCGGGTCGTGGATAAGGGCGCAACAGAGCCCCAGCTTTTGCTTCATCCCGCCGGAGAGCTTACCCGCCGGGCGATCGCGAAACGGCGCCAGCCCGGTGCTCTGCAGCAGCTCGTTGATACGAGATTCGCGTTCGGCTTTATCGTGGCCAAACAGGCGGGCGAAGAAGTCGACGTTTTCATACACCGAAAGGGTGTGATAGAGGTTTTTCCCCAGCCCCTGCGGCATCCAGGCAATCTTCGGGCACACCTCGCGGCGGTGATGAACGTCGCGCATATCCCCGCCGAGCACCATCACGTTACCCTGCTCAATAGCCCGCGCCCCGGCGATGAGAGAGAGCAGGCTCGATTTGCCGACGCCGTCCGGGCCAATCAGGCCGACCATGCGCCGCGCCGGGATCGCCAGACTGATATCCCGCAGCGCCACGGTGGTGCCGAAGCGCTGGCCAACGTTGTCCAGCCGGGCGACGGGGGGCGAGGTATCCTGTGGCGTCAGTATCATTGCGGCAACCTTACCGTCAGGGCTTCAGGCCAGGACTGCTGGTTATCCAGCCGCACGTAAGCCATGCCGGGCAGACCGGTTTTGACATACTCCAGGTGCTGCGCCAGCAGCTCCGGCGGGATACGCGCTTTGACGCGGAACATCAGTTTGAGACGCTCGTCGCGGGTCTCCACCGTTTTCGGCGTGAACTGGGCGACGCTGGCGACAAAGCTGATATTGGCCGGGATCACCAGATCCGGAGCGGCATCGAGGATCAAGCGCGCTTCGCTGCCGAGCGCCAGCAGACCCGCCTGTTCGGTGGGCAGAAAGAAAGTCATATAGACGTCGGCGAGATCGACCATATTCAGCACCCGACCACCGGCGGCCAGCACTTCACCCGGCTCGGCGACGCGATACTGAATACGGCCGTCGCGGGGGGCTTTCAGCTCGCTATCGTCAATATCGGCCAGGATCCGCCGCTCGGTCGCCTGGGCGGCTTCGACGCGGGTTTGCGCCTGAATAATACTGGTGCGGGCGGCCTCGATGGCGGCGCGGGCGGCAGAGACCTGGGCTTTCGCCGACTCCAGCGCCGCGCGAGCGCTCTCCGCCGCGGCGCGATCGTCATCCAGCTGCTGGGCGGAGACGGCGCCACGCTGAGAGAGGGTGTTTGAGCGAACATGGCGTTTTGACGTGGAATCCAGCTCCGCCTGACGCTGCTTCACTACCGCTTCGCTGGCGCGCATTTCACTTTGCCGCTGATCGAGCAAGGCTCTGGCGGCCAGGACCGCGCTTTCTGCTTCCTTGATTTGCGCGGCGGCTTCAAGACGCTGCTCGTTCAGTACACGGGTATCCATTCTCGCCAGCACCTCTCCCTGGTGCACGAACTGACCCTCTTTGACCAGAATGGTGTCGATACGCCCGGCGATTTTGCTGGCAATATCCACCTCGGTGGCTTCGATTCGTCCGTTGCTACTGGCAAAACCCTCCGGGAGGCCCGGCGGGCGCAGCAGCCACCATGCTGCGGCGGCGAGTACCACCAGTAAGCCGACAAAATACCCTGTCCAACGTTTCTTTATTTTGTCCATACGCGACTCGCTTGATTCCCTGTGCGAAGTGATACGCGTGTCTTCTCCGACGGGCGGAGCGTCCTCCTTGCGAAGGACGAATGAGTGGGGAAGGGCCGCTGACGCAGCGCTCTACCGCGTCGATGCGCAGCCGAACGCTGTACTACTTATGTGGTCATCATCAGCGATCCTGGCCTTAATGAAACACGCATAGTGAGAGCTACCGTTAACGTGATAGTAACATTCGAGGCGGTATTGTCCACACTAAAGGAATGGTCTTGTCGGCGCGTTAACAAAATATCCACTACCGGAAACCTTTCATCACCTCAGAACAGCACCGGCAGCCCCAGACCTCGTTTCACCTCATGCAGCGTCTGCTGCGTCAACTGGTGGGCGCGCTCGCTGCCCTGACGCAGCAGCTCCAGCAGCATCCCTTTATCCTGAATAAAGGTGGCCCGCCGTTCGCGGATCGGCGCCAGTAGCGCCTGCAGGCAGGTTTCCAGTTCATTCTTACACTGGCGATCCCCCAGCCCGCCGCGCTGATAGTGGGCTTTCATCTCAGCCACCAGTGCCTTATCGCTATGGAAAGCGTCGAGATAGGTGAACACCACGTTGCCGTCGACATGCCCCGGATCGCTGACTCTCAGGTGCGTCGGGTCGGTATACATCGCGCTGACCGCGCGGTGGATCTCCTCTTCACTGGCCGATAACGTCAGCGTATTGCCCAGCGATTTCGACATTTTGGCGTTGCCGTCGACGCCCGGCAGGCGGCTCACTTCGCTGAGTAGCGCCTTGCAGTGGCGCAGCACTGGCGCGCCGGTGAGGCTATTCATCTTGTGGACGATCTCGTTGGTCTGCTCAATCATCGGTAGCTGATCGTCGCCCACTGGCACCAGTTCGGCTTTGAAGGCGGTGATATCTGCCGCCTGGCTAATCGGATAGGCGAGAAAGCCCACCGGCAGCGAACGGGCGAATCCCTTCTGGGCAATCTCATTTTTGACCGTCGGATTACGTTCCACACGGGCGACGGTGACGATATTCATATACAGCGCGCTGAGCTCCGCCAGCGCGGGCAGGGCGGACTGCAGGCAGATCGTGGTGAGCCTGGGGTCAATGCCGACGGCCAGATAATCGGCCATCACTTCGAGAATATGATGGCTTATTTTTTGCGGGTTGCTGCCGTTGTCAGTGAGCCCTTGCAGGTCGGCGATCAGGATAAACTGCTGGTGGTCGTGCTGCAGCGCGACGCGCTGGCGCAGCGAGCCGACGTAGTGGCCAAGATGTAGCTGGCCGGTGGGGCGGTCGCCAGTGAGGATGGTTTGCGGATGGTTCATCAGGGACTCCTTATCAGACTGTTCAGCCGAAAGACGTCCTGAAAACACCAAAGCCGCCTTCCGGCGGCTTTGAAAATGGAAACGTGTATCGTGCCGCCTGTTATGCAGGCAGCCACCAACGGCGGGGATAGGTTACGATCGCGTTTCTGTTCATCTTTTTATCCTGCCACGAAACCATAGTGGGGTAAACCCCGTTTGGTAAAATGCCCGGCGGCGCTGCGCTGGCGCGGGCCTACGGACTGCACGCACAGGCCGGGTAACAGGATAAAACGACCGCTGTTACATGGTCGAGAAGACGTTCATGATCACGCCGCCGGAGATAATCAGCGCCATGGCGATAATGGCCGCCAGGTCCGGTTTCTGCTTATAGAGGATCATGGAGCAGATGGTGACGCCGACGATACCGAAGCCGCACCACAGCGAGTAGGCCACGCCCACCGGGATGGTGCTCATTGCGCGGGTGAGGGCGAAGTAGCAGAGGCCGTAGGCGCAGACCACCAGCACCGAAGGGGCCAGTTTGCTGAAACCGTTGGTCTTTTTGATCATCGAGGTGCCGGTGATTTCGGAGCCGATAGACAGCGCCAGCCATAAAAATCCGAGATTAAACATAGGGGGTATTCCTTTCCTGTTAGTTAGCGATGTTCTTATCCATGGCGGCGGCTGGCGCGGCGGGCGCCGCCTCTTCGCTCGCTTCGGAGCCCATTTTCGAGAACAGGTTCATGATAATGATGCCGCTGGCGATCACCGCCATGCCGATGATGGCGGCGGTATCCGGGTGCTGGCCGTAGAATGCCATTCCCAGCGTCGAGACCACCAGAATGCCGGTGCCGGACCAGGTGGCGTACGCCAGACCGACCGGTATATCTTTCACCGCCCTTGAGAGCGAGTAATAGCAGGTGCAGTAAAGCGCAATCAGCAGCCCGAGCAGCAGCATTTTGCTGCCGCCTTCGCTGCTACCGAACATTTTTAACGTCGAGGTTGCCGAGGTTTCGGAGAGGATAACCAGCAGCATCCATAACCAGCATTTTGTTTTCGAAGACATCGTTAAGCTCCAGGTTTTTCGTTGGGTAAGGTCATATCTTTCTGTTTTTTAAGTAATCAATGGCCGCATCGGTCAGCTGAGCGCGCGGGGCCGCCGCCAGCGCCGGATTATTCACCACGTCTGTGACGGTAAGATAACGGCGCGGTTCGCTGCTGGCGGCGGCCGGCGCGGTGGGTGCGTCCAGCTTCGCCAGCAGCTCATTCATGGTGCCGAGGAAGACGCCGCAGGCTTCCAGACGAGCCAGCGTGGCCTGCAGATGCCCGGCATAGGCGCTGCCGGCCTGCGCGCCGCGCAGCTGGTTGAGCTCGCTGTGCGGATCGCAGTGGTAGCGCAGGGCCAGAACCGGAATACCCGCCAGCAGCGCCTCGTGCGCGCAGCGGGAAACCGGATTGCGCAGGGTGCCGTTCAGCAGGTCTGAAGCCAGCGGATAATCGAGATACGGCAGCAGTACCGCCCGCCATGGCGCTGACGGCAAGGCATCCTGCCAGGCCGATGACGGGATAATCTCGCCCACCTCTCGCCAGGCGGCGGCGTCGGCGAGACCCTCCTCCAGCGCGAGGCGCAGCAGATAGCCGCTTCCCGCCAGGCGCTGGCGGATTGCCGCGCGGTAGCCGTCTGCGGCGGTGACCATTACCAGTACCGGCGGCCGCAGGCGCTGCAAAATCCGCGCAACTACACCTTCAATCTGTTCGTCGGTCATGGCGAGCCTCCGTTAGCCGATGAGCGTCACCTGCGCGCCGTTTTTTAACCCGGCGGCATTGGCTTCTTCGGTGTCGATGTGAAATTCCAGCGCGAAGTCATCGCGCACCCGCACCACCACTTCATCGAAAGTCAGCTGACGCTCGCCGTTGCTGCGCACGCTGACCTTCTGGCCATTGCTGACGTTGAGCTGGCGCGCGTCCTGCGGCGACATATGAATATGCCGCCAGGCGCAGATCACCTGAGAATGGAGCTCAACGTGACCGGCGGGGCCAATCAGCAGCGCGCTACCGGCATTCTCCAGTTGACCGGACTCACGAACTGGCGCTTGAATGCCGAGCGTGAAGCAGTCGGCGCGCGACACTTCCAGTTGCGATAGCGGGCGGGTCGGCCCGAGGATACGGACGTTGGTCAGCGAGCCCTTCGGCCCGACGACGGTCACGCACTCCTGGGCGGCGAACTGCCCCGGCTGGCGCAGCGGTTTGAACGGCGTCAGGCTGTAGCCTTTACCGAACAACGCCTCGACGTCCTGTTGCGCGAGATGGACGTGGCGGTTGGAGATCCCCACCGGGATCGCCGGCGCCGTTGCGCTCAGGCGGGCGGCGATTTTTTCGCGAAGCAAAGTGTCGATCATGACTTCTTCCCTTTCTTCAGCGCTGGGTGCTTATCTTCCGCTTCGTTCGGGATAGCGGGCGGAACGAAGGGTTCCGGGGCGGTGATAACCACCGGTTCTTCCGTTGTTTCCTCGCGCGGAGGGTTGCCTTTGAGGTTGCTTAAGGCTTCAACCACGCAGCGCTCCGGACGGGCAATGACCAGCGACTTCACGGTGTGCTCGGCGCCGGCAACCGCCACGCCGCGTTCGATAGCGGTGTGGATGGCGCTGATTTCCCCTTCAAAGCAGACGCTCACCAGCCCGGAGCCTGGTTTGCGATAGCCAATGCAGGTCACTCCCGCGGCTTTACAGGCGGCGTCGACGGCCTGAATGGCGGCGACCCATCCTCGCGTTTCAATTACGCCTAAACTTTTCATGGTCGGCTCCTGTTAATGGCGGACTAAGCGAATATCAAAATCAAATTGCCGGAAGAAGGCTTCCAGCCGGTCCAGTTCATCCGGCGAATAAGACGGGTCCTGGCTAATCGGGTAGGGCATATCCAGGCGTTCGTACTTTTTGCGTCCCAGCTGGTGGTACGGCAGCATGTCGATGCGGCGGATATTCCCGCGCTTCGCCAGCTTCTGTACGTAATCAATGGCGCCGGTAATGGCGTCGAATGAGTCGTTGTAGCCGCGAATGAGCGGCATACGCACAATGACGTTGGCGCCGGAATCTACCAGCCATTCGAGATTGCGGCGAATCCCTTCGTTGCCGATGCCGAGCATCGCCTTGTGGTGTTCGCTGTTAATCTGCTTAATGTCGAATAAGAAGGTGTCGGTGACCGGCGCCAGCTTCTGGTAGTTGGCAAGCGGTGTGGTGCCCTGGGTTTCGACGGCGGTGTTAATCATCATCTTTTTGCATTCGCTGAATAAGGCGACGGCAAAATCGGTCTGCAGGCTCATCTCGCCGCCGCCGATGGTGACGCCGCCGCCGGAGGAGGTGTAGAAGTCATAGTCCTGCATGATGATCTCCATCAGCTCGCTGACGGTGACGTCCTTGCCCATAATGTCCAGCGCGTTCTGGGTGCAAATCTCTTCACATTTGCGGCAGCCGATGCAGTCTTTATGGCGATCGACGAAGTGCTTCATTTCGCCATTCTCTTCCGCCCGATAATGAATACCCGCCGGACAGACGCTGACGCAGTCGCCGCAGTTAATGCATTTGTCGTGCGAGAACATCACCTGGAATTGGCTGCTCAGCCCTTCCGGGTTGGCGCACCACGGGCAGCGAATGTTGCAGCCCTTAAAAAACACCAGCGTGCGAATGCCATCGCCGTCATAGATCGAATATTTCTGGATATTGAAAATGCGGCCCGTTAATTCTTGTTTTGCGATCACGCTTGCCTCCCGCTCCGTCCCGTTACGGGACGGAGAACTTCCGGTTATTTCTCAAATACAGCTCATTTAATTCTCTTTAAGAGAACTAGAACTTCTCAATCACCGTACGGCTGATGATCTCGTCCTGGACCTCTTTGCACAGCTCAACGAAGTAGGCGCTGTAGCCGGCGACGCGGACGATCAGGTCGCGGTATTTTTCCGGCTCCTGCTGCGCCTTCTTCAGCACTTCGTTATCGACATAGCTGAACTGCATCTGGCCATTGCCGAGAATCGAGGCGGTACGCAGCAAGGTAATCAGGCCATGGCGACCTTCCGGGGTATCCAGCAGCCCTTTGAGGAATTTGAAGTTGTGCACCATGCCGATATTCATGGTTTCCACGTTCATCTTGCTGACCGACTTGATAATCGCCGTTGGGCCTTGCTTATCCGCGCCCTGGGTCGGGCTGATGCCGTCGGAGAGCGGCATCCACGCCAGGCGGCCGTTCGGCGTGGCGTTGGTCAGCTCGCCGATGGGCGTGTTGTTGGAGATAGACAGGGTGCCGTGGCTGAGGGTCGAGTAGAGCATCTTGTACTTACGGCACTCTTTCTCGGTCCATTCGGTAATATCCAGCGCGTACTGGTCGACATAGTTATCGTCGTTACCGTATTTCGGCGCGTTCAGGCAGTCGCGACGCAGCGCTTCGTAACCTTCAAAGTTGGCCAGCAGCGCATCGCGGATCTGCTCAAGGGGGTATTTCTTCTCTTCGAACACCAGCTTGCGGATCGCCGCCATCGAGTCGACGTAGGTCGCCAGACCGGAGAAAATCAGCCCCGGACCGTGGTTGACCATCGCGCCGCCGGCGGCGACATCTTTGCCGCTTTCCATGCAGCCTTCGACCAGCAGCGACATCAGCGGCTTCGGCGCCACATCGCGGTGGACGCGCTGGCTGATGACGGTGCCGATAGCCGACAGGCGCACGATATGGGCGATCTGCTGTTTTACCGCCGCGTCGAATGCTTCGAAGGTGCGCAGGTCGCGCAGGTCGCCGGTGTCCAGCCCCTGATAGCTATCGAACAGCACCATCCGCCCGCGGTTAAGCACGAACTCGATAGCGATAGGCCACTGGGTGTAGCCGGTGGAGGTCCACTGGTAGATGCGCCCGGATTTCTGCGGTTCAACGCAGCCCATCAGGCAGTAATCGCGGGCGTCTTCAAAATCGAAGCCTTTGCGCAGCATCATCTTGATGTGGGAGTCATCGAAGTGGCAGGCCGGGAAGCCCATTCCCGCTTTCACCACGTCGACGATTTTTTCCATGTATTTCTGCGGCGACTGGTTGTGGATACGGCAGGCCAGCGACGGCTGGTAAACCTTCACGAAGCGCACGGCGTCCATAATCAGATAGGTCAGATCGTTACAGGCATCGCCGCCGCTACGTTTCTGGCCGCCAACGGTGAGGTTGATAAACGGCTGATAACCCGCGAAATATTTCGCTCCCAGTTCGCTCGACATCCACATCAGTTCGGCACATTTGATGATAAACGCCTGCAGCAGCTCCAGCGCGGTGTCATGGGTCAAGCGGCCTTCGCGGATATCGGCTTCGAACATCGGATAGCAGTACTGGTCGACGCGCCCCAGCGACAGCCCGGTCTGGTTCTCTTCGATTTCAAACAGTGATTCGACGGTCCAGATACTCTGCAGCGCTTCCTGCAAGGTCTTCGGCGGATTGGCCGGCACGTTTTCGTTGACGTCGGCGATGGTCAGCAGCTCGGCGCGGCGCTGGGCGTTTTGCTCTTTAGCCGCCAGTTCGCGGGCATGGGCGGCGATGCGGCGAGCGTAGTTGACCACCCCTTCGCAGGTTTCAATCGCCGCTTTGTAGTAGTAAATGCGGTCGATATCTTCCGGATTTTCCATGCTCAGGCTGGCCAGATGCGCCTCGGCATCGGCTTTAATGCCGTTCATCCCTTTGGTGAACAGCAGCACGTCGTAGCCCGGGCAGGTATCGCCGCCGCCGTTAATCTGGTGATAGGAGAGGTCGCTGACGAAGGTCTCGCCGCTGAAGGCCCAGACGCCAGCCTCACGGTATTGCGCTTCGCAAATCTCATCCAGCGAACGGCCTTCCCAGAATGGGACGATCTCTTCGCGAATGGTTTTTTTATCCGCTTCGCTGATCTCAAACGGATCCTGCGGGCGGGTGCTCATGGTGTCGAGCTCGTCGCGCACCCAGCGCCAGGCGATATCCGGCGAGAAGGCGCCCGCGCGCGGCTTGCCGCACGGATGGCCGACGATCAGCTCATCGTCCTGAATCAGAATCGGCGCGGTTTCGCAGGCGTGGCGGAAGGCTTTCGCTCGCAGCAGAATGGTCGGCATGCCTGGGTTAGCTTTCACCACTTCGGTAAAGGCCAGCGCGCGATAGATAGAGACGCTCGGGCGTACCGTCAGATAGTGGTTACGCAGACGCTGCATACGCGGGGTTAACCCTTCCATCACCGGCGTGTCGGCGCAGGCGGCGAACGGCGCATGGCTGACCT
The DNA here is from genome assembly GCF_019753495.1 of Klebsiella sp. TF21-TM. NCBI lineage: Bacteria > Pseudomonadati > Pseudomonadota > Gammaproteobacteria > Enterobacterales > Enterobacteriaceae > Klebsiella > Klebsiella sp. TF21-TM. The sequence continues at coordinate 13,582 of NZ_JAIJYL010000027.1, forward strand.
GTTGTGCGCCGCTAAACAGACGCACCGGCAGATTCAACGCGCTGAGATTGCGCTGGGCGCTGATGAACATCGCCGAGAGTTCGTTCACCTCGGCATGGTCAAAAGCGGCGCCATGCAACATGGCGTCGAGCATCGGATAGCCGTCAATGGCGCAGGCGGCGCGGACTTCGCTCAGTTCCGCCAGCTTGAACCACAGGCACTCCACGAGCTCATACGCCTGCTGGGTATTCAGCGCGCCGCTGTTGATATCGCGCTGGAAGTAAGGCAGCAGCGCCTTGTCCGCCCCTTCCGGGTTGACTGCATAGCTGCCGTTATCCAGCTGGAGCGCCAGCTGGAACAGATAGAACGCCTGGCAGGCTTCTTTGAAATTACGCGCTGGATGGGCCGGCACGTGGTGGAGAATGGCTGCGCTATCGAGCAGCTCGGCTTTGCGATAAGCATTGGTCTCCGCCGCCGCCAGCTGCTCGGCGCTGTTGGCCAGATTTTGCGCCAGCGCCAGCAGGGCGTCGCAGGCGTAGATGGCGGCGCGGCAGCCGTTGACTTCATCCATACCGCTGCGGCTGACCGCGCTGCCGAGTGCGCGGGTTTTCTCTTCCAGCTGGTGCTTAATCGCCAGCACCCCTTTTTCGACCACCAGCCTGTAGTCCGGCGAATCCAGATCGCTATTGAGGTTGAGGAACTGGAAAGCCGATGGGCGACGGGTCGCGTTTTCGTCATGGAAAATCGCCCCGTGCGGTTTACGGCTCTGGTTGCCGACAATGAGTTCATCGGGGCTGATGGTCAGCGGCAGCTGGCGCATCAGTTCATAGAAACGGCGCGCCGGTTTAACGGCGGCGGGAACGCCCGCGATATCGCCATCCAGGGCGTTCAGCGTGGTGGCATGTTCGGTGCACAGCGTGCTTTTCTGGGCGAGTAAACGGTCTGCCAGCACTTTGACGCGCGGCGTTAAGCTGTAGTGTGCCATGGGTAAGGTTCTCCAAATCTTGTTATCAGTGGCCCTGAACGGCGTTGCCGGTCCATGCCCGGCGATAGAGTTCGGTCAGTGCGTGAGCATCCGGCGCGCGTGGGTTCGTCGGAGTACAGCTGTCGCGTAACGCCTGGCCGATCATCTCCGCCAGCCGTTGTTCAAACTCGTCTGCAAGAACGCCGGTATCGCGGATGCCGGCCGGCATGCTCATTTCGTCTTTAAGTGCCTGAATGGCGACCAGCAGGCTGGTGACGCCCTGGCGGGTAGTGGCCGCAGGTAGATCCAGCAGATGGGCTAGTCGGGCATATTTGCGGGCGGCATCGGTATCGCACAGCCCGTGATAATCAGCGTTCCAGGCGACGACGTGCGCCATCAGCAGGGCGTTGGCGCGGCCATGGGGCACGCGGAAGACGCCGCCGAGGGCGTGGGCCAGGCTGTGGGTTATCCCCAGCGACGCGTTGGTGAAGGCCATCCCCGCCATGCAGGAGGCGTTGTGCATCTTTTCGCGCGCCTGCAGGTTGTCGCCGCTGCGCCAGCAGGTCGGCAGATAGCGAAATACCTGCTGCACCACTTTCTCCGCCAGGGCGTCGGAAAAGTCGCTGGCGGCGCGGGAGACGTAGGCCTCAAGGGCGTGACACAGCACGTCCATGCCGGTGTCGGCGGTAATTGCCGGCGGCACCGAAGCCACCAGCGCCGGGTCCAGAATGGCGATATCCGGCAGCAATGACGCATCCACCAGCACCAGCTTTTCCGCGTTGGCTTTCACCACCGAAAAGGCGGTGACTTCCGAACCGGTACCGCTGGTGGTCGGGATGGCGATGAAGCACGGACGGGGACGGTCGGCCAGCGGACGGGTTTGCGCCAGGGAGAAAATAACCGCTTTGGCGGCATCGATTACCGAACCGCCGCCGAGCGCGATAACCAGATCCGGGTAGTGGTTATCCATCAGCTTCATACCGCGCACCACGGTGGCGATATCCGGATCCGCCACCACGTCGTCCCACACCTGCCAGGCGATCCCGCGCTGGCGCAGCAGGGCGGTGACGCGCTCGGCGAGGCCAAACTTCACCATCGCTTGATCGGTCACCAGCAGCACGCTGCGGGCGGAAAGTTCGTTCAGCACCGAGAGGGCGTCCTGACCGAAGCAAATCCGCGGTTTCAGTAAAAATTCACTCATTGGGCTATTCACTCCTGTTCGGCGTCCCGAAACACCTTCTCAACAATGGCGACCACCGACATCGCTTTGTAGCGGTCTTTATTGAGCGCGAAATACTCTTCCGCCAGCACGATGTCGTGCATACCGGCGCCGACGTTATCGACGGCGACCCAGGTCTGGTCCTTCATCGGCTGCTGTTTGTCATCTAAGCGAGTGATCAACAGCAGGTTGCTGCCGCGCAGCTCATCGCATTTTTGCGTGGCGACAACATGGCCGGTCACCTTTGCGAGAATCATCGTTATATCGCCTTATATCAGTGCGTTACTTAGCAAGGCGCTCCAGCACCTGGCGGATAACGCGTTCCACGTTTTGTTCGTTGATTGCGCCTTCCGCATTCGCTGCGGCGCCTGGGCTGGCGAAGCGGTCATCGCTGCCTGCCGCGTGTGCTGGCGCAGCGCTGGCCGGAGCGTTGAAACGCACGTCATCAAGAATGCTGCGCTGCGGATCGCTCGCCGGCGTGACGATGGTCGGCTTTGGCTCAGGGCGGCTGCCCGGCGCGCGAAGCTCGTCAATCGACCGCACGCCATAGCCGACTTTGCGGATATTGAGCAGGTTCATCGGGCCGACGTTGTCGGAGCTGGAGCCGCCGCCGACAGCGCCGCAGCCGAGGGTCAGCGCCGGGGAGATATTGGTGGTGGCGCCGATGCCGCCGAGCGCCGCCGGGGTGTTGATCAGGATGCGGTTGACCGGTTTTTCGAGGCTGAACTGGCGGATGACGTCCTGGTTGCGGGTGTGGATCACCAGCGTATGGCCGAGCCCTTCATTAGTCAGCAGCTCTACCACGCGGTGGCAGGCGGCTTTCCAGTCCTCAGCCACGTACAGACCGAGTACCGGGCACAGTTTTTCGCGCGAGTAGGGGTTTTTCGGTGAGACGGTGGTCTGCTCGGCGATCAGCACTTTGGTGCTGGCCGGGACGCAGAAGCCGGCCATCTGGCTGAGGTACAACGCGGTTTTACCGACCACTTTCGGGTTGATGGTGCCGTTCGGGCGCAGCAGCAGCGCCGCCATTTTCGCCGCTTCATCTTCATTCATGAAGTAAGCGCCCTGCGCTTCCAGCTCGCGGTGAACCTCATCATAAATGCAGCCTTCGACGATGATCGACTGCTCGGAGGCGCAGATCACGCCATTATCGAAGGTTTTGCTGGTGATGATATCTTTCACCGCGTGGTGGATATCGGCACTGCGTTCGATAAATGCCGGGCCGTTGCCCGGACCGCCGCTGATGGTCGGGGTGCCGGACGCGTAGGCCGCGCGCACCATGCCCTCGCCGCCGGTGGCGAGGATCAGCGAAACGTCTTTGCTGTGCATCAGCTCTGAGGTGGCTTCGAGGGTCAGCTGGGTGATGCCGTCAACGCAGCCCTCCGGCGCGCCGGCCGCTTCCGCCGCGCGTTTGACGATCTCAATCGCCTTCCAGCTGCACTGACGCGCGCCGGGATGCGGGGAGAAGATAATGGCGTTGCCCGCCTTGAGGGCGATCAGCGCTTTGTAGATAACCGTAGAGGTTGGGTTAGTTGAGGGGACCAGCGCGCAAATCACGCCGAGCGGCACGCCCACGTCCATCACTTTTTTTACCGGGTCGTCATGAATGATGCCAACGGTCTTCATATCTTTGATGGCGTCGTAGACGCGCAGCGAGGCGAAGCGGTTTTTCAGCACTTTGTCCTGCCAGTTGCCAAAACCGGTCTCTTCCGCGGCCATTTTCGCCAGCGCTTCGGCGTGGTGCGCTGCTTCCTGGGCCACGTTTTTCACGATGGCGTCGATTTGCTGCTGCGAAAAGGTGGCCAGCATTGCCTGCGCCTTTTTGGCGTTGCGCACCAGTTCCCGGGCGTTCTGCCGGGACTGCAAATCGTTATCCAGTTCAATCATGAGTCTATCCTTCATCAGACGAAAAGAGTGGGGACGGGGCGTGCCCTGTCAGGTCATGCTTTGTGCTGCGCCGCGATTTTTTCGATGTCGTTATGTGGACGCGCGATGACGCGAGAGCTGACGACTTCGCCAATGCGTTTCGCCGCTTCCACGCCGGAGTCTACCGCCGCGTTGACCGCGCCGACGTCGCCTTTCACCATGGCGGTGACCAGGCCGGAGCCGACGTTTTCATAGCCAATCAATTCGACGTTGGCGGCTTTGCACATCGCGTCCGCGGCTTCAATACAGGCCACCAGACCTTTGGTTTCGATAAGACCAAGCGCTTCTTTCATCAGGTTTCTCCGTTAGTCCGCAATTTTGTAATGCGAGACGATTTTGTTGATGTCGTTATGCGGACGCGCGATGACCAGCGAGGTCACCACTTCGCCGATGCGCTGCGCCGATTCGACGCCGGAATCCACCGCCGCTTTCACCGCGCCGACGTCGCCTTTCACCATCGCGGTGACGAGGCCGGAACCGACGTTTTCATAGCCGATCAGTTCGACGTTGGCGGCTTTACACATCGCATCCGCTGCTTCAATGCAGGCCACCAGACCTTTGGTTTCGATCAGACCTAATGCATCACCCATTTGCGTTCTCCTGGCCTTCAGGCCTTGTGTTTAATGACGATTTTGTTGATGTCGTTATGCGGACGCGCGATGACCAGCGAGGTCACCACTTCTCCGATGCGCTGCGCCGATTCCACACCGGAATCCACCGCCGCTTTTACCGCGCCGACGTCGCCCTTCACCATCACGGTGACCAGGCCGGAGCCGACGTTTTCATAGCCGATCAGTTCGACGTTGGCGGCTTTACACATCGAGTCCGCTGCTTCAATACAGGCCACCAGACCTTTGGTTTCGATAAGCCCCAATGCATCACCCATCGTGATCTCCTCCAGAACAGGTTTTGTGATTCGGGAAAACCGTCCGCGTAACGGCATCAACACGCGGAAGCGGCGTTCGGGGTTCACTATAGGGAATGGGGAGGTAAATGAAATTTAAATCCGTGTAGATGAATATTTTAGTTTTTTACTCTGTGATTTAGCTTTTTTTAGGCTTCTTTTTATATTTTCGTTCTGTTCTATGCGTATTGATTTTTATGATGGTATGGCGCTTTTTTAATCTATTTATCGGCGGAAGATGAATGTTAATAAGATGATAATTACTTGCCAGAAGTCGGTAATATAGACACGTTATAATTGTGGGTATGCTCAAGTTTTGGCGTCGAAGCTAAACGCAAAACGTGCGCTTTTAGCATCCAGGGAAAAGGGGGCAATACTCGAGCGTGAGCGAGGGCGCATTTTCCTCGCGGCGGTACAGGGGGGACGGGTTAATTAAGCGTGCTGCCGGACTTCAGCGTGCAGATGTAGAGCGGTGAGTTGATTGAGCTCAGCAGGATAGCTTTGTCGTTAAGCTTTTGCGCATTGAGGAACAGGCCGTCGTGGCTGTCGGACATCTCGCGCATGAAATAGTCGAAGATGACATCCGGCGATTCGTCGATGGACGAGGCGCTGGATTCCCATTTCTTGATGCGGTAGTGACGCTCGGTTGCCGAGATGCGCTGGCTGGTGTAGCTGAATTTGACGTAACGCTGCAGGTAGAGCCAGCCGGCGGCAGAATCGGTATAGCCTTCCACTACCATCGAACCGTTGCCATTAGCGGCAAAATTAAAATGGATATTGCCGTTCACATTCTCTTTTTCCATGTTTTCAAAACGCATGATCGCTTTGGTGGAGCAGCTCATCACGCCGTCGTTGGCATCCGGCAGCAGGCGCCACGCGCTAAACCCGGCGGCGGCGATAAACGCGAGGGCAGAGAGGGCGAAAAAGGTGCGGGGCGCGAGTCTCATTGCGGTTTCCAGGAGTAGTAAAAGTAGTTATCGCAATAGCTAAAAGGGTTGTCTTCGTGCATCGCGCAGTGGGCGAGAAACACCCGGCCCAGGCCGTTGGTCTCCAGCCGGTCGCCATAGAAGAAAACAAAACGCTCGCCCGGCTTGCAGCTGAGCTTCAGTCGCTGACGCACCTCATCAAAATTCTTACCATAGGCCGTCGCCGAGACCGAACGCAGCATTTCATCGCTGGCGAGCAGTTCGCACTGGCTGTGGTTCATCAGCGTCAGATTAATTGGCCGGGCGACGTGGGTGCCGGCAAAAGTGAATGCCATCAGCAGCAGGGCGATGACCAGCAGGCAGCCGCCGGCCAGATACCAGCACATCCCGCGCGCATGTGGTGAAGCGGCAGGCGGTGTGGTTTCCCTTTCTGACGCCGCGGGTTCGCCAGGCGGCTCGGCAGGGCTAGCGACTTCGGCCAGCGCCGGCCCGGCGTCGAGCAGTTCGATGCTGAGATCCTGATTCAGCTGCAGCATGCCGCGCGACACGGTGACGATAATGTTATCGATATCGTAGTGGCGGAAGGTTTTGCGCAGCATGCTCAGATACTGGTTGAGGTTGCTGTTGGAAGACGTTAAGCCGTTATCGTCCCAGACTTTTTTCAACACTTCATCGCGACTGACCACGCCGGTATGGCGGAGAAAAAAATAGAGCAGCGCGCTGGCGGTGATGGATAGCTGGCTATCTGGTTCATCGCTGCCGGGCAGGGTTAGCGTGCCGTCTGTTGCATCATAAATGAGACGGGCATTGATGTTGTAGCGCATCGCGGCCTCACTCTATTCGCTTCATGCGGGAAGCGTCATTTTGGTCAGATCGTTCACCAGCGACTGGCGATGTTCGCTGCTCATGGTGCGCCCCTCGGTCAGCTCAGATAACCAGATACCGTCGGCGGCGTAGCGTACCAGGGTACCGGTTGGGCCGTTATCCAGCGCATCGCCTTGCGCCAGATGATCCAGCATCCAGTCGCGCCAGCATTTTCGCAGCACCGGTTCGTCCGGCATCGCCAGCGACAGCACCATCAGCTGACGGCTTTCGTGCGTGTCCGTCAACTGCGGATTGGACAGATAGTGCAAATAGGCCCGGGTAAAGCGTCCGTAAGCGATGTTATCGGCGGCCATCAGTTCGCTAATCGCCTTTTCCATAATCGCCAGCAGCCTGGCGAACAGAGCGAAAATCAGCGCCTGCTTATTGGGAAAATGGTGCAGGAGGCCGCCTTTGCTGACCCCAGCCTCGCGGGCGACAGCGTTCAGCGACAGGGCGGCGATACCGTCCCGGCCGGCAATCATCGCCGCCGATTCAAGCAGCTGACGGTGGAGACGGACGGGATCTTTTTTACGATGCTGGGCTTCCATGTTCATGGCCGGAATCATACCGACCAGACGGTATGATTATTTTTGATCGCTATCAATATGAGAGGCGGCTTCGCGCGACGGGATGCCGTTAATGCGTGGAGGCTCACAAATTGTCATATTAATGAAAGCGATAACCCGGAAGGGCTATCGCGTTGAGGTTTATTTCGTTGCCAGGTGCACCGCCAGGCCGCTTTGCCCCGGCGCCAGCTCCGGACGCAGCGTCAGCGATGGGATCAGGTAGTCGCCATGATTTTGCCGGCGAAATGGAATGGGCTCGGTTTGCCACAGCGTGTCCAGCCGCTCGGCCAGCGTGGCGCACTGGTCGGCGAACTGCGCGGCATCGGTTTTGTCCGTGCGGTAAAACACCAGCGGCGGAAGCACCTCGAAGCCGGGATAGAACAGCATACCGTGCTGAATGGGGAACAGAATGTCGTCGATGGGGCCATTGATCCCGCGCGGTGAATAGTGTTCCGCCCAGCCGCCGGCGGTGACGATCAGCATCGCCCGCTTGCCGACGAAGGTGCCTTCCCCATAGCGATCGCCCCAGTGGCGGTCGCTATGCTCGCCGACGCCATAGGCAAAGCCCCAGGCGTACACCCGGTCGATCCAGCCTTTCATGATCGCGGGCATCGAGAACCACCACAGCGGAAACTGAAAAATCACCGTATCGGCCCACAGCAGCTTTTCCTGCTCGGCGGAGATATCCGCGCTTTGAGTACCTTGGGCAAAGGCCTGTTTGGAGTCCAGGGTAGGACGCCAGAACTCGCCGACCGGCGGCGCGCCGCTGTCGTCGGCGTCATACCCGGCCTTCCAGCGCATGGCGTAGAGATCGGAGACCTGGACTTCATGACCGGCCTGCAGCAGATGACGGATGGCGAAATCTTTGAGTCCGCCATTGAGGGAGCGCGGTTCCGGATGGGCGTAAATCAGCAGTACTTTCATAACATCACCTCTGAAGTGGGAAGAGCTGCAGAGTATGAAAGCTGGCGCTATAGTAGAAATTAATTACTTCAATCCCAGGTATAGTTGTGATTAATTTACATCGTCTGGATCTCAATCTGCTGCGCACGCTCGACGTGCTGCTCAGTGAAAATAACGTTACCCGGGCGGCGCAGCGGCTGAATCTGTCGCAGCCGTCGGTGAGTATTCAACTCGCCAGGCTGCGGGAGATGTTTGCCGACCCGCTGCTGATGCCGGGCCCGCGCGGCATGCAGCCCACCGCCCGCGCCGATGAGCTTCGCCAGCCGCTGCGCGCTGCGTTAGCCGCGCTGGAGCAGGCGGTGGCGCCGGTGGCGCCTTTTAATCCGGCCGCGGCGGCGGAGACCTGGCGGGTGGCCGCGACGGACTATATGGCTTCGGCGACCCTCATGCCGATGCTGGGCAGGCTACGCCTGGCCTCTCCCGGCAGTCGGCTGGCGGTATTCGAACTCCAGCCGGCGCGGCTGGAGCAGCAGGCGTCCAGCGATGAAGTGGATCTCTTTTTCCATACTCGCGAGGGCGCGCCGCCGGGGCTGCATCAGCGCCTGCTGTTTCGCGAGCGCTACGTGCTGGCGGGCCGGGCCGGACATCCGGTGCTGCGGCAAGGGCTGAGTCTGGAAACGTTCTGTCAGCTGGAGCAAGCGATCGTCTCCCCGGACGGAGGCGGCTTCAGCGCGGCGACCGATACCGCGCTGGCGAATCTTGGCCTGACGCGGCGGGTTGTCCTTTCCGTGCCACATTTCCTGTTTATGCTGGAGACCCTGCGCAATAGCGATCTGGTGGCGGTCCTGCCGGAGCGGCTGGTGCGCGGGCAGAGCGGGCTGGCAGTCGTCGAGCCGCCGCTGGCGGTCGCCGGCTTTGAGATGCTGATGCTATGGCACGAACGCTGGCACCGCGACCCGGCGCATCAATGGCTGCGCCAGTTCATTGTGAATTCACTGGAGGAACAGACATGCTGAGCGGACTGAATCACCTGACCCTGGCGGTCAGCCAGCTGGCGCCGAGCGTGGCGTTTTATCAGCAGCTGCTGGGCATGACGCTGCACGCCCGCTGGGACAGTGGCGCCTATCTCTCCTGCGGCGATCTGTGGCTGTGCCTGTCGCTGGATCCGCAGCGGCGCATCACCCCGCCGGAAGAGAGCGACTACACCCATTATGCGTTTAGCATTAGCGAGGCGGATTTCGCCAGCTTCGCCGCCCGCCTGGAGGTTGCCGGCGTGGCGGTCTGGAAGCTAAACCGCAGCGAAGGCGCCTCGCACTATTTCCTCGATCCCGATGGCCACAAGCTGGAGCTGCACGTCGGCAGCCTCGCCCAGCGTCTGGCCGCCTGCCGCGAACAGCCGTATAAGGGGATGGTGTTTTTTGACCAGTGAAGCGCTTTGCTGACGCGGGATCATCCGTAGCCCCGGTAAGCGCAGCGCCACCGGGGAGAACAGGTTGCACTTCACTCCATCGCCACCTTCACCGCTTCTCCCAGCTTCACCATCACCGCTTTATGTTTCTCGGTCGGCGGCAGGGCGCAGTTGATCCTGACGCAGTTGCGATACTTGCCCGCCGCGGAAAACAGCGAGCCCGGCGCGACCTGGATCTTCAGCCGGCACAGCTGTTTGGCGACGCAGACCATATCCACCTGCTCCGGCAGCTCCACCCACAGCATAAAACCCCCTTTCGGCCGGGTGACGCAGATCCCGCAGGGGAAAAATTCCCGTAGCCAGCAGGTATAGATCTCCATATTGCGCTGATAGATCTGCCGCATCCGCCGCACGTGACGGTGGTAGTGGCCTTCGCGAATAAAGTTACAGGCCGCCAGCTGAGTGGAGGGGACGTTGGTGCTGCTGGCGGCGTACTTCATCTGTAGCAGCTTGTCGTAGTAGCGACCGGGGGCGATCCAGCCGATGCGCAGGCCGGGGGCGATGGTTTTGGTAAAGGAGCTGCAGAGCATCACCCGGCCGTCGATATCCCAGGAGTGAATGGTGCGCGGGCGCGGGTACTCGGTGGCCAGCTCGCCGTAGATATCATCCTCGAAAATAACGATATCGTGGCGCTGGGCCAGGTTCAGCACTGCGCGCTTGCGAGCGTCCGGCATGATAAAGCCCAGCGGGTTGTTGCAGTTCGGCACCAGGATCACCCCTTTGATCGGCCACTGATCCAGCGCCAGCTCCAGGGCCTCGATGCTGATCCCGGTTTCCGGATCGGTGGGGATCTCAATCGTCTTTAATCCCAGTCCGCGCAGCATCTGCATGGTGCCGTAGTAGCAGGGGGATTCCACGGCGATGATGTCCCCTGGCTGGCACACCGACAGCAGGGCCAGCGACAGCGCGCTGTGGCAACCGCTGGTGAGCACCAGATCGTCGGCAGTCACCACCGATCCGCCGTCGAGCATCAGGCGGGCGATCTGCTCCCGCAGCTCGCGGCGCCCGGCCAGTTCGTCATAGTTCAACACCTCAGTGAGGTTGTGCTGGATCGCCCGGCTCAGTTCGCGCCAGATGGGCTTCAGGCTTGGCTGCGTCACGTCCGGCGAGCCGCCGCCGAAGGGGATGATCGTTTTATCGTAGCGGGCGTCGAGCATGGTCAGCACCTGATCCCACTGGGTGATCTCCACCGGGCGCTGCACCGGGCGCGACATCGGCGGCACCGGCGGCTGGGCCTTGCGGGGGGCGACGAAATAGCCCGATCGCGGCTGCGGCACAATCATCTGCTGCTGCTCAAGCAGCTGATAGGCCTGCTGGACGGTGCTGATGCTGACGCCGTGCTCCTGGCTCAGGCTGCGCACCGACGGCAGCTTTTCGCCGTGGCGATACAGGCCCTGTTCAATGCGTTCGGCCAGCAGCGTCGCGAGATGTTGATAGCGGGTCATGTGTATCCTTAATTGCCGCCATACAGATGGAATAACCAGTACAGATGGCCGTAAAAAGTGGGGTCTGCTGTACGTTTTAGCTAATCTGTATGTTAAAGAAAAGTGTTTTGTGAATCTGTATTCCTTACCCCCAAATCCGTGAAGATAAAGCCTCTGGCAAGGTGAGGAGGTAGAGGATGGAATTTCACGAGAACAGGGCAAGACAGCCATTTATCGGTTTCGTACTGCTGGCGCGATTTGTCAAAAAATGGTGGCTTCAGGAGCAAACGCGCAGAGCTTTGCAGAAAATGAGCGACGAACAGCTGAAAGATATCGGCCTGCGTCGGGATCAGATCAATTAAAAAGTGCGGTTTTTTTCAGACATCATTTCTTCTTTGCCCCGGTAAGCGCTGGCGACGCCGGGGAAACATTCACGAAATTTATCAATTGATGCGACGCGACCTTCCGTTTCTTGATACTTACCCTGATAAGTATTATTTTCTTCTCAACAATGAGAGGAAAAGCTGTGACTGAAGACGAACTGTTTGCCCGCCGCCCGCTGGGGATGCGGATGGCCATGGTGGTGCGCCAGTGGCGCGCGATTATTGACTCCGCTATCACCGATACGGGACTCACCCAGTCCAGCTGGACGGTGCTGATGCAGTTGCATCAGCTGGGAGACAACGTCTCGGTCAGCGAACTGGCGGAGGTGCAGGGGATTGAACTGCCGCCGCTGACGCGCACCCTCTCATTACTGGAAAAGCAGGGCTATCTGTTGCGTTCCACATCGCCATATGACAAACGCATTCGCCTGCTGACGCTGACCGCCGAGGGGCGGGCTATTCTGGAAAAACTGAGCCGCGTGATCGAGACCTATCAGGAGCGCGTAACCCAGACCATCCCGGAGGCCGACCTCGCCACCTTCAGCGCCACGTTAAATCAAATCGCCTGCCGTTTGCGGACTATCCGCGAAGAAGATAACAAGATCTAACACACTATGATGACGCCTGAACAAAAATTTGCCCGCTGGGTACGGGTGAGTATTGCCGCTTTTCTGGGAATATTCGCCTGGTTTATCGTTGCCGATATCTGGATCCCGCTGACGCCGGACTCCACCGTCATGCGCGTGGTGACCCCGGTTTCGTCGCGGGTCTCCGGCTATGTCTCGCACGTCTACGTGCATAACAATAGCCAGGTGAAAAAGGGTGACCTGCTGTATGAGCTCGACCCAACGCCATTCATTAATAAAGTTGAAGCGGCACAGATCGCCCTTGAACAGGCGAAGCTGAGCAACCAGCAGCTGGACGCGCAAATCGCCGCCGCCCGCGCCAACCTGCGCACAGCGCAGTACACCGCCCGTAACGATAAGGTCACGCTCGATCGCTATCAGCGCCTGAGCACCATGCAGAACGTCTCGCAGTCCGATCTCGACAAGGTGCGGACCACCTGGCAGACCAGCGAGCAGTCGGTCTCGGCGCTGAACGCGCAGATCCGGAACCTGCTGATCCAGCGCGGCGAGCGCGACGATAAGCGCAACGTCACCCTGCAGAAATACCGCAACGCGCTGGAGGAGGCGCAGCTGAACCTGGCCTGGACCAAAGTGCGTGCGGAAACTGACGGCATGGTCAGCAACCTGCAGCTTAACCCGGGGATCTACACCACCGCGGCGACGGCCGTGCTGGCGCTGGTCAACAACAATACCGATATCGTCGCTGACTTCCGTGAGAAGAGCCTGCGCCACACCGCGGTAAACACCGATGCGGCGGTGGTCTTTGACGCCCTGCCGGGGGAAGTCTTCCCGGCGCACGTCACCAGCAGCGATGCCGGGATTCTGGCGGGGCAGGAGGCGGTTAACGGTCAGCTGTCGCAGCCGGAACAGTCCACCCGCTGGGTGCGCGACGCCCAGCGAATGCGCATTCACGTCGCGCTGGATCAGCCGCTGGAGAAACCGCTGCCGACCGGCGCCCGCGCCACGGTGCAGCTGTACAATAGCGAGGGACCTTTCGCCCGCACCTTCGCCGGCCTGCAGATCCATCTGGTGAGCTGGTTGCACTATGTCTATTAATACCCTGGCGCACGTCTTTACCCCGCACGGCAATATCGTCTACACGGCGAATGATTTTCGCCAGACGGTGCGTATCGCCGTGGCCGGGACCATTGCCCTCAGCATCTCCACCTTCTACGACGTGCAGTACGGCGTATTTTTTGTGGTTTATCCGCTGATGCTGATGTCGCTGGTGCCGGTGTTCAACCGCCATGTCGCCCGCCAGTTTGTATTCAGCGCGGCGGTGAACTGCGTCGAAATGGTATTGATCGTTGGCTATCTGTCGCAGTGGCCGGTGATCATGACGCTGGTGGTGTTCGCCCTGTACGTGATGCGTTTTCGCTTTATGAGCCAGGGGCCGCTGTTTCTGCTGGGGTCGATGGGGGTGGTGTGTCAGAGCACGATGCTCAACTTTATGAGCTACCCGACCAGTAACTGGCACACCCTGATGTTCTCCAACATGGAAGCGTGCGTGCTGGCGGTGGCGCTAAGCGCGCTGCTGCATTACCTGATCCCGGACGTCGAGCCGCGCAAGCCGCCGCCGCGCCTTGAAAAAGACGCCGCCCGCATCCGCCACGAGTCGCTGCTCTCCGGCACGGTGGCGACGATCATCTTCGTGGTGTTTCAGATCTGCGATCTCAGCGACTCGCTGTCAGCGCTGATGGCCGGGATCCTGATCCTGTTCCCGATGCACTATCGCGGGGCGGTGATCAGCTCGATCTGGCGCGTGGCGGGGGTGGTGCTGGCCTGTCTCTATATTCTGGTGGTGCAGTTGATTATCTATGACTTCAGCAACCACATGGTCCTGATGATGCCGCTGATTGGCCTCGGGCTGGCCTTCAGCGCCCGTCTGCACGTGATGGAGAAAGTGGGCGCCGGGGTGGGCTTCGCCAGCATCACCACCATCGGCATTATGTTTGGCCAGAATCTGCATCCCTATCAGGATCTGGTATTCAGCGATCTGTACCGCATCACCTCGGTGACGGTCTCGCTGGTGGTGACGCTGACCCTGGTCTTTCTGATGCACCGCCTGCTGAACTGCTTCGCGGCGACGCGCTTTGTGGTAAGCGATTAACCTGCCGATGGGAAGGTGGCGAGACAGCGCCACGCTTCCCCGTCCTGCAGATACAACGCCGCCGTCAGCTCCGGCAGGATCCAGCTTCGCGCATCGGCTTCCGTCCCCTCCAGCAGGATGCACAGCCCGCAGCCGCTGCGCAGCTGGCGGGGAATATCTTTGACCTCGAAGATCATTCCCGCCGCCTGCAGGGCTTTGCGCGTGCGCACCACTCCCACCGTGGAATGAAATAAAAACAGAAAGGTTGTCATCCGCGCCTCCGCTGACGCTGGCCGATCAGCGCCGCGCCGATCGCCCCGGCATACTGGGCGTCGGGATGGGTTGTCACCGCCATGCCGACATGGCTTTCCAGCATGCGGGCAAAGGCGGCGCAGTGGCTGACGCCGCCGGTAAACAGCAGCGGTCCCTGCGCCGATAAGCGGCCGATAAAGTTCGCGCTGCGCCGGGCCATGGCGTTAATCACCCCCGCCAGAATCGCCTCCGGCGCGACCCCGGCCGACCGCAGGCTGATGACTTCCGATTCGGCGAATACCGTACACATGCTGGTGATGGCGTGCGGTTCCACGCCGTCGGTAATGACGTCCAGCTGTTCGACGCTGGCGCCGAGGGTTCGTGAAATGACCTCCAGAAAACGGCCGGTACCGGCGGCGCATTTGTCATTCAACAGAAAGTCGCTGAGGTTGCCCCCGGCATCCAGCAGGATAACCTTGCTGTCCTGGCCGCCGATATCAATCACCGTGCGGGTGTCCGGCGCCAGCAGGCGGGCGCCGAGGCCATGACAGGAAATCTCCGTCACCTGTTTATCGGCAAAATCCACCAGCTGGCGGCCATAGCCGGTGAGGGTTAAAAAGGGCGTTTCCGCGAGGCCAGCGCGCAGCGTCTCCCAGGCCTCATGGATGGCGTCGGCGGGGCGAAAGGGGGTCGGGCAGAGGAAACGACGCGTAATCACCCCGTCCGCCAGCAGGATGCCTTTCGTGGCGGTGGAGCCGGAATCAATACCAACCGTGTAGATCACGCCTGCTCCTTACAGCATTTCGATAAAGGCGGCGACGCGGGTGCTGAGCTGGCCGAGGTCCGCTGTCGAATAGTCGGTTTCAATCGCCATATAAGGAAGGTCGTGCTGCTGGCGCAGATGGCGTTTAATGGCCAGCGATTCCACGGCATAGGTATGGCAGGCCTGCAGGATGACGTCGATTACCCCGTCGGCCTGGTACTCCTCCACCATCTGGCTCAGCAGCTGCAGGCGCTGATCGTTAGGGGAAATACAGGAGCAGCCGATGGCGAGATATTTATCGGTTAAGGCGTCGTAGACGTCGCCCTCTTCCGCCACGCAGCGCTCGGTAGCCTTCGCGCCGGTGCAGTTTTCATAGCCCACCACCCAGCCGCCGTTTTCTTCGATGGCGCGAACCACTTTCTCCGCCGCGCCGCCGATCGGGCAGCCGGTGATCAGAATGCGCGGGCGTGAGGCCAGTCGTTTACCCTGCCGCCACTCCTGACGGATGCGCTCCGCCATGGCGTTGAGCTCGTCAATCAGCGCGGTTTTGTCGAAGCGGAAGGTGGCGCCATACACCACTTTCAGGATGTCGCCGCCGCTGAGCGCCGGCGGATTGAGCTGCCCGAGACGATAAAAGTGGGCCAGCGCCCGGCGTTCGCGGTTTTTCAGCACGATGGCCTCGCGCAGCGCCGCCTCGCTAATCGGCGCGCCAAACTGCGCCTCAATCACCTGCTGCAGGCGCAGGATCTCCGCTTTCCACAGGGCGCGGGAGGCCGCGTCGCTGGCGCTGTTCGGCAACTGCATCACGTGGACCGCCTTGAACTCGGCCATGTACTCGTACATTTTCTTTTTACCGTCGCAGGTGGTTTCCCCAACCACCAGGTCAGAGAAATAGAAGTAGGGGCATTTATCGGTTTTGCCGAAGCCGTAGCTGCTTTTGATTAACGTACAGAGGTTGCGCGGCAGATCTTTTTCCGCTTCCTCGATGGTTTCATCGGAGGTGGAGCACAGCGAGACCACCACGGCCCCCGCCGCCATGGCGATCTCCTGAGGCATAAAGGTGCAGTAGGTGCCCACCAGCGGCACGTTCTGCTCTTTAAGATCCATGACGGTGAGAAAGCCCTTCTGGCGAGCTTCCGAGAACTGGTCAAAAATGGCGGGTAGATCGGTGATAAGCGACATGGTTTTCCTTCCCCGTACATGGGAGATGCTGAAAGAGTCGCCATTATAACCCTGTTGTTTGTATGCTTTTATTGATCTCCTGCGTCTGCGCGCGGCGTTAATAGACCTTCTTTAAATCCATCTCTTCCTGGATCCGCTCGCTCCATGCCAGGTGGGTGCGGATAGCCTCTTCGATACCGGCGTTGTAGAACAGCGGCCCCAGCTCCTGGGCGATAAAGTCGACAAAAAATTCAGCGTCAAACTGCTCCAGTTCGAGGTTAAACGTCTCTTCGCAGTACTTGCTGAGCCTGTCGCGCAGCAGGTCGCGCTGCGCCGGGCTGAGTTCAATCTCACTCATGATAGGGCTTTCTCCGTAAAAGGGGTCACGACTGCCGGGCTTCAATGACCGCTTGTGCACACTGGCGCTGGTGGCGTAACAGTCCGGCGAGGCAGCAGGCGGCGGCGAGCCCCGCGACCACCGCCAACAGGTGGAAGGGCAGTCTCCCGCCATGGAACCACAGCCAGCGCGCGCCTTCAATCGATAAGGCGCTGACGCTGAGGATCACGATATTCAGCGAGGCGGAGACCGTGCCTTTCGGCAGGTCGTTGGAAAAGAGGGTAAAGCGGAACAGCGTCGGGAAAATCAGCCCGATGCCGAAGGCGTAGAAGCAGGTGCCGAGCACCGACCACAGCCAGACGTGCGGCCAGGCCAGATTTCCCACGATCAGGATGGCCAGGCCGAGCATCTGTACCGGCACCGCGCTCAGCACAAAGCGCGGACGGGTGGGATCTTTTACCCAGCGCGCCACCGACAGGTTGGCAATGATGACGGCGCTGAAGACCGGCACCTGGCTCCAGGCGAACTCGCTGGTGGTCAGCCCGCCGGCGTCCATTAAAATCACCGGCGATACCGCCACCCAGCTCATCAGCGGAATATAGCTCAGCGACAGCGTGGCGGCGCCGAGCAAAAAGATGCGGTTGCGAAAGACGTTGCGAAAATCGCGCAGCACGCCCAGGGGGCTGAACGGCACATCGCCGCGGCGCACCGTCTCCGGCATGGTCAACAGCAGCCCCAGCCAGGCCACCAGCCCCATGGCGGCGATAATGCCGAACAGCGCTTTCCAGTGGATAAAATGCATCAGCGCCGCGCCGGAGAGCGGGCCGACGATCGGCGCCACCAGCACGACGGAGGTGATCACCGCCATCAGCCTGATCGACCTTTTTTCCTCAAAGGCTTCCTGTACGGTGACGTAGCCGACGGTGGCGATAAAGCAGATGCTGGTGCCCTGCACGAAGCGGGCGATCAGGAACTGGGTCATGGAGGTGGTGAACAGTGTCGCCAGGCAGGCGAGGGTGAAAATCAGCGCGCCGGTGAGCAGTACCGGACGCCGTCCGATCCGGTCAGAGAGCGGCCCCAGCAGCCACTGCAGCGCCATGCCGCCGGCCATGTACAGGCTCACCGAGGCTGGAGCCAGCGCCACATCGGCGTTGAAATCCCGCACCACGTGCAGGATCCCCGGCTGGATCAGGTCGGTGGTGAGATAGGCGGAAAAATCATACAGAATGAGCGCCGCCGGGAAGAACAGCGCGGCGGCGTGCCGGGTTAGCCAGCGGGTCATCCGGTGCATCATCTCGCCCTCCCTGTGGAATATTTTTCAGCGCGATTGTTCAGATAGTATCATTGCTAACCAATATGCAGATGCAGCAGCGACGGGATCTGCGAGAGCAGCCACAACAACAGGCCGATGGTTCCCCCGACCAGGGTGCCGTTGATGCGGATGAACTGCAGATCTTTACCGATATTAAGCTCGATCTGCCGCGACATATCGCGGGCGTCCCAGCTCTTCACCGTGTCGCTGATATGCCGAGTGAGGAAGGCGGCGAACTCCGGGGCCACCCGGTGCGCCGCCTGCTCCAGGTGTTCGTTAAGCGATTCGCGCAGCGCGTCGTCGCGGAGTAAGGTTTCACCGAACCACTGGCCAGCCTCGGCGATGCGCTGCTTGATACGCGAGTCGTCGCTGCTGATATCGTTTTTTACCCAACCGCGCAGGTCGCCCCACACTTCGCCAAGATAGCGGTTGAAGGTCTCATCATTTTTCAGCCAGGCTTTGATGTTATCGGCCTTCTGCGCCAGTTCCGGGTCGGATTTCAGGTTATCGATTAGCTTTTGCGTCGCGCGGTCAAAGGTCTGGCGGATCTGGTGGGTGCGATCGTGAGTGACCTCGTCCAGCAGGGTATTCACGGCGTCGGTGACCATCTCGGCGCTGTGCTCGCCGAGCCACTCGGTGGGTAATAGCCTGGCCTTCAGCGGGTGTTCGGTCTCCAGCCAGCGCACGATGCCGCGGGCGATAAAGGCGCGGGAGCTGTCGCGCTGCAGCAGGGCGATCAGCTGATTTATCAGCGAATCCAGCAGCTTTTGATGGCGGTTGTCGCGGGTCAGCCCCTCCAGCATCATGGCGCTGGTCTGCGTCAGGTCGACCTTATCGATCGCCTTATGCACCGCGCGCCGCAGCAGGCGCTGAATGCGGGCGTCATCGGTCAGTTCGAGAAAACCGCTCATCACCTGCAGCAGGTGCTGGCCGACCCGCCGGGCGTTCTCCGGCTGGCTGAACCAGTTGCCGAGCATCAGAGCTGGTTGATAGCGGCGGATCAGCGCCACCAGCGACGGGGTATCGAGGAACTTCTCTTCCACAAAGCGGCCGAGGTTGTCGGCGATGCGATCTTTGTTGCGCGGGATAATCGCGGTATGGCGGGCGACAAAGGGCAGCGGAATACGACGAAACAGGGCCACCACCGCAAACCAGTCGGCCAGCGCCCCGACCATCGCCGCTTCGGAAATGGCCTTCAGCGCGCTGACCCATGGCGTCGGCGGCAGCAGCAGGGTGGTGATAAATAGCGCGGCGGCGATCAGCAGCAGCGACAGCGCCAGCAGTTTGGCGCGTTTCAGTTCAGCGAGTTTTTCCATAAACTTAAGCATATAACCTGACGGCGAGGTCGTGCAAAAATCGCCAGATAATCCACAGACCGAACATCATCAGGATCGCCCCCGCCGCCCGCTCGACCCGCCAGACGATGGCGCTCAGGCGGTGCTGCACCTGCGGCAGCGCAATCGCGCTCACCAGCAGTAAATCCCAGAAGAACACCACGCTGACCATCCACAGGCCACTTACCGTTTGCTGCAGCAAGGTAACCGCCGGCCCCAGCAGGGAGGTCATCAGCGCCAGATAAAACAGCGCGTTCTTCGGGTTGAGCAGCGATGACCCCAGCCCCAGCAGCAGCTGCTTGCCGAACCCCGGACGCGATGCGCGAACGCTCTCCACCGCCAGCGCCGCGGGACGGCTGCGAATCAGCAGGCTGCCAATCCACAGTAAGTAGCCCGCGCCCAACAGCTCGATGAGCAAAAACAGCAGCGGCGCCTGGCGCAGAAGCCCCCAGCCAACGATGGCCAGGACAATATACAACGCATTCCCGGCGGCGATACCGAGACACAGTCCGAGGCTGCCGCGGATCCGGTAGCGTACAGCGTAACCGACCAGCAGAAAAAAATCGGGGCCCGGGCTGAGCAGAGCGACAAAGTGGGACAGGGCTAACGCCGGAAAGGCGGCGGGGAAGAGAGTCGATAAGGTATTCATAGTGGCCTCGATAATGGTGCTGAGGCCACCCTACGCCAGGTGGAAAATTACTTATTGTCGGAAATTGATCGGCTTTGCGCATACTGCCGCGGCGTGGCGGCGGTATAACTGACGAAGGTTTTATGGAAATGGCTCTGATCGGCAAAGCCGGCCTGATAGCCGACGTCGGCAATAGGGTCCCCGGCACGTAAGCGCGTTTTCGCATATTCAATGCGCGCCATATTGATCAAACTGGCGGGCGTCAGGCCGGTATCCTGTTTCACGGCGCGGATAACGGTCTCTTTACGTAGCGCGCTGTCGTGGGCCAGCTTATCCAGCGATGGCGGCGCCGGCAGATCTGTCGCCAGGCGCTGAAACAGCAGGGCGCTGGCGTGATGTGGCGCCTGCGGCGCGGCGGCGCACAGCGGCAGCGCGTGCAGGAGCTGCGCCAGCCGGGCGTGCAGTTGCTCAATGCGGCCGCGGCTCATCAGGGCGACAATCTGCTGGAAGCAGGCAAAGAGAGGGCTGTCGTGCAGCAGCGGCTGCGGCGAGGTGATACTGGCGCCAGGGGGAATATCTGGACGCTGCGCATGGCACCATGCCGCCTCCAGGTACAGCATATGATAGCTGCGCGGCCGGTCACGCAGCGGATTACAGCTATGCGGCGCGTGCGGCGGGATCACGATCAGATCCCCGGGCTGCAGGAGATATTCCTGACCATTGCACAGGCAGCGCGTTTCACCGTCGATAATCGCCCCCACCGAGAGCTGCGGGTGGCTGTGGCGCTTATAGGCCTGACGGCTGCCCCAGGTGCTGCGCAGCTCCAGCCACGGCAGGCGTTCGTCTCGCCAGAAGGTTTGGGGAATATCTCGGGTATGGTTCACCGCATCGACCTTTGCTGAGGGGATAAATCGTTTATAGCATGCTGCGCCGAGGCTGTCGCCCGCCGGGATTTGCGTACCGCGTCGAAAAAGGATGTCACGCTTGCAGTCCGGGGAAATATGTTTTCGTCGCGGAATGTAAAATCCCGGTTTCCGGGGTGTCAGCGACATTCATGGGAGGTAGAGTCCCTGCAGGATAAGCAGGCAGGGATGAGCCGATGGCAAAGGGCACCACCTCGACGCCGCATGATGCGGTGTTTAAACAGTTTCTCACTCAGGCCGACATCGCGCGTGATTTCCTGGCGATCCATCTACCGCCTGCGCTGCGTCAGCGCTGCGACCTCGATACCTTACAGCTGGAGTCGGCAAGCTTTATCGAGGAGAGCCTGCGGGCCTGGTACTCCGATGTGCTGTGGTCACTCAAAACCGCGTCTGGCAAGGGATACATTTATGTGGTTATCGAACATCAGAGCTCACCGGACGTGCAAATGGCTTTTCGCCTGATGCGCTACGCCATCGCCGCGATGCAGCGCCATCTGGATAACGGTCATACCAGATTGCCGCTGGTGGTGCCGATGCTGTTCTATCACGGAGCGACCACGCCATACCCGTAGTCGCTCAGCTGGCTGGACTGCTTTGCCGATCCACCGCTGGCGAGGGAGCTTTATGCCTCGCCCTTTCCGCTGGTGGATATCACGGTGATCCCCGACGATGAGATCGTTCGTCACCGGCGGGTGGCATTACTCGAGCTGATACAGAAGCATATTCGCCAGCGTGATTTAATGGCGATTGTTGAGCAGCTGACGACGATTTTACTTAGCGGTGACGCTAATGACAGGCAGATAAAAACGCTGTTTAATTATCTACTGCAAACTGGCAACGCGCGTCGCTTTGGCCGGTTTATCCAGGAAGTGGCGCAACGGGTTCCTCAGCACAGGGAGAGATTGATGACCATCGCCGAACGATTACAGGAAGTGTGGCGCAGAAAAGGCAAGCGTGAAGGACAGCATGCCGAGGCGCTGCGCATTGCCCAGAGGATGCTGGCCGACGGCATTGCCCGCGAGACGGTGGTGAAAATCACTGGCCTGACCGCCGATGAGATCGCCGCGCTGGCGCATTGATAACGCCGGGACGGCCTGACGGTCGCCCCGGTTAGCCACCGTTATGGAATATTCCGGATATACCTAACTTTACCCGCATCGCCAGCCATCTCGACTACCCTTAATATCCTTAACGGCATTTTTGACTGCCTTAATAGCGATAACAAGGAGACATGCGATATGGCCTATCAGACGGTGAATCCTGCGAACAATCAGCTTATTAAAACGTACCCGGCGCACAGCGATGCGGACGTGGAGGCGGCGCTGCGGCAGGCGGATGCGCTCTATCATTCGGCCTGGGCGAAAGGCGATATCGAACCGCGCCTGGCGGTGCTGCATAAGCTGGCGGATCTGATCGACAGCCGGGCGGAAGATCTGGCGAAAATCGCCAGCGAGGAGATGGGGAAACTCATTAAGCAGAGCCGCGGCGAAGTGAAACTGTGCGCGCAAATCGCCCGCTATTACGCCGATAACGCCAAATCGATGCTGGCGCCGGTGAAATACCCCACCGAACTCGGCGACGCCTGGGTTGAACACCATCCCATCGGCGTATTAGTGGCGGTGGAACCGTGGAACTTCCCCTATTACCAGCTGATGCGCGTCCTGGCGCCAAACCTGGCGGCCGGGAACCCGGTTATCGCCAAACACGCCAGCATTGTGCCGCACTGCGCGGAGACCTTTGCTCATCTGGTGCGCGAGGCCGGCGCACCGGAAGGGGCGTGGACCAATCTGTTTATCTCCCAGGATCAGGTGGCGAAGATTATCGCCGACGATCGTGTGCAGGGCGCGGCGCTGACCGGGTCGGAAAAAGCTGGCAGCGTGGTGGCGGCGCAGGCGGCGAAGCATATTAAAAAATCGACCCTGGAACTCGGCGGCAACGATGTGTTTGTGGTGCTCGACGATGCCGACCTCGATCGCGCGGTGAAAATCGGCGTCCAGGCGCGGCTGAACAACGCCGGCCAGGTGTGTACTGCCGCCAAGCGGTTTATCCTGCATGAGAACATCGCTGAGTCGTTTCTGACGAAATTTAGCGAGGCGTTTCGCCAGGTAAAAATAGGCGATCCGCTGGATGAAAGCACCACGCTGGGGCCGCTCTCCTCTAAAGATGCGCTGGAAACCTTAAGCAAGCAGGTTGACGAGGCGGTCAAAAACGGCGCCACGCTGCATCTGGGCGGCAAGCCCGTGGCGCGAGACGGCAACTTCTTTGAACCCACTATCCTGACCGGTATTACCCGCGACAATCCGGCGTACTTCGAAGAGTTCTTTGGCCCGGTGGCGCAGATCTACGTGGTGAAAAACGATGAGGAGGCGATTGCGCTTGCCAACGATTCTCACTATGGCCTGGGCGGCGCGGTGTTCAGTCAGGATATCGAACGCGCTAAACGGATGGCATCCGCCATTGAAACCGGGATGGTCTATATCAACTGGCTGACCGATACCGCGCCCGAACTGCCGTTTGGCGGCGTGAAGCGTTCCGGTTATGGCCGGGAGCTCTCCGATCTCGGCATCAAAGAGTTTGTGAACCAAAAGCTGGTGGTGGTTCGCCGCTAAGCCCGACCATAAAAAAACCTGCCATCCGGCAGGTTTTTTTATAATAGATTTATTGCACTTCGACTTTATCCCAGCCGCTTTTGAACATACAGCTGTCGACTAAGGTCTCCCGCTGATATTCATTCGCGTCTTCTACCGTATAACTTGTTTCAACATCCTGTTTCTTATGCTTTTTGTCGCTTTTTTCTGAACTGGACCCGGTCACCACGTTATCCGGAGGGAGATCGACCAGGGCCTGCGCTTCACATTCGGTGAGCTTTTTATGCATGTCGGCATCGCTTAAACCCGGCTTCACCCAGGTATACTGAGTGCAGCCGGTGAGCAGCAACGCCAGGCTCAGCGCAGAGAGCGCGGCGAGACGTGATTTCATCAGAAGGTAATCCCGCCGCCCACGTAGGCGCCATCAATCAGGGTGTGGTTTGGGCGGCCCTCTTTGCCGTCAACGCTCACGTGACGGTAACCGACCTTCAGGGTCAGTGGACCAACCGGGGACCAGCTCACGCCGCCGTTCGCCTCAACATAGTTTTTCACGCTGTTGTTCAGGCCGTCGGGGGCCACATACCCTTCGCCAAACACGTGGATGCTGTCGGTCAGGGCCACGTTCACTCCGCCGCCGACCGGAAACGCGACGCCGTTATCGCCTTTTTTCGGCCCGAGGTAGATAGCTTTCGCGCCAGCGTTGAGCATCACCGGGCCAACTTCCAGATTGTAACCCGCGCCAACGCCGCCGGTCTGGCTACCATCATCGGTATTCTTCAGCCAGTGGCTTTCGGCATACAGGCCGGAAGAGGATTTACCCATTTCCATATTCAGGTTGGTAAAATTCTTACCTTGTTCAACGGTAAACCCCATTGCCATGGCGGAACCAGAGACCGCGGTCAGGGCAGCAACAATCAGGATGTTAAGCTTTTTCATGGTTTGCTCCTCGTCATTAAATTTGTCTGAGGGCACCTTAACAATCGATGTTTACCTCTGCAAATGTGACTTACGTCGATTTTTTATGCTGTGTTTGTCAGGGAAGTGTTTTGAAAATGTTGTAATGACGTTGGGTTATGGCGAGGTCAATCATCAAATTTGGTCTGTTTAGCCACAGTTTAATGGGGGGGCTAAACAGAAACTGAACAGGGCGGGCATTAATTATTAAGCGTCCTATTCATTGAATTTCTTATTATTTCCAAAAGTGTTTCTGCTGTTACTTATAAAAACGTTGATTTACATTTTTCGACGCGATGACGACGTTTTAACCCTGTCTTTGACGATGTACGGGGAGAGAAGGGGGCCTGCGCCTTAGCGCGCAGGCGGGCAGATTAGCGTCGTAGCCCGGCAAATGCCGCGCGAATCTCCTCTTCCGGCAACTGAATGCCGATAAACACCAGCGTGCTGTGCGGCGTTTCATCGCCCCACGGGCGATCCCAGTCGGCGCTGTAGAGGCGCTGCACGCCCTGGAACAGCAGGCGATTTGGCTCGCCGTCGATCCACAGCATCCCTTTATAGCGCATCAATTGCTCGGCGAAGGAGAGCAGCAGATTTTCCATTACACGCGACACTTCGCTGATATCCACCGGGTAATCCATCTCAACCACGATTGATGACACGTCGTTTTGCTTCTCTGCCATAAAGTGGAAACGCGGTTTGCTGTTTACGACGTTCTCTTCCAGCATAAAGCCGCTGGTGTTAAACAACTGGCTAAGATCGATATCGCCGTGAATGACGGTATAAATCGGCGCCCGGGCATTAATGCGCGCCAGCCGTTCGCGCAATTTTTCGGTGTCGCCGGCAACATCAGTTTTGGTCAGCAAAATGCGGTCTGCGTAGCCTACCTGCGACTGGGCGATGGTGAACTGATCCATCTGCTGGTCGGCATGGACCGCATCCACCAGGGCGATCACGCCATCCAGCAGATAGCGCTCGCAAAGCACCTCGTGGGAGAAAAAGGTCTGGATAATCGGCCCCGGGTCGGCCATGCCGGTGCATTCAATCACCAGCCGGTCGAACTCGATTTCACCGCGGTCGCGGCTGTCGAGCAGATCGAGCAGGGCGTCTTCCAGTTCGTTGGAGCGCGTACAGCAGATGCAGCCGTTGGTCAGGGTTTTAATCTGCGTGGCGCGGTCGCCGATCAGCTGATCGTCAACGGCGACTTCGCCAAATTCATTTTCAATCACGGCGATTTTAAAGCCGTGCTGTTCGTTGAGAATATGGCGCAACAGGGTGGTTTTACCTGCGCCGAGAAAACCGGTGAGTAGGGTGACTGCAATCGGTGCCATTATTGCCTCCATTAACAGCAGCGGACGCCGCCTTTGCCGTCGCCGCCGTAGCGGGCCTGCTGGCGTTCGCGGAAGAATTCTTCATAAGTCATGTACGGCTGATCCGGATGGTTGGTTTGCATATGGGTGACGTAGTTGTCGTAATCCGGAATGCCAATCAGCATTTTCGCCGCCTGACCGAGATATTTTTTTGCCTGACCTAAGTTACCAAACATTGTAAGTTCCAGATAACGAATAAAGCCGGATGGCGGCTAGCGCCTTCTCCGGCCTACGTTGATGCGCTTTTTTGTAGGCCGGATAAGCGTAGCGCCATCCGGCATCGGGGTTAATGATGTGACGAGGTCTTCACGCCGCCTTCCGGTACCGGCACGTACGGGGTCTCTTTGTCGGTACGCACTTTATTGTTGCGGACAGTGAGCCAGGTTTTGATGCCGTAGAAGATGATGCTGTACACCACCACCAGGAACAGGATGCTCAGGCCGGCGTTGGTGTAGTTGTTGACCACGATATGGTTCATGTTGGCAATCTGCTGTGCGGTCAGTTCGCCGCCGGAAGCGATCTTCTCTTTATACTGCTGAGCCATAAAGAAGAAGCCTTCCATCTGCGGGTTGGTGCTGAACAGCTTCAGGCCCAGCGCCCAGGTGGTGCACAGCAGCAGCCACGCAGCCGGGATCACGGTGACCCAGATATATTTGGTGCGCTGCATTTTGACCAGCACCACGGTGCCAAGCACCAGCGCCACCGCGGCCAGCATCTGGTTAGAGATACCGAACAGCGGCCACAGGCTCTTCACGCCGCCCAGCGGGTCGACCACGCCCTGATACAGCAGGTAGCCCCACAGCCCGACGCAGCCGGCGGTACCGATAATCCCGGCGACCAGCGAGTCGGTTTTTTTCAGGAACGGCACGAAGTTACCCAGCAGATCCTGCAGCATAAAGCGGCCTGCGCGGGTCCCCGCATCCAGCGCGGTGAGGATAAACAGCGCTTCAAACAGGATACCGAAGTGGTACCAGAAGCCCATATCCGCCATCGGGATGATTTTGTGGAACACATGAGCGATACCCACGGCCAGCGTCGGCGCGCCGCCTGCGCGGTTCAGTACGGAAGGTTCGCCGATATCTTTCGCGGTTTGCAGGATTTGCTCAGGTGAGATCACGAAGCCCCAGGAGCTGACGGTCGCTGCCGCGTGAGCGGTGACATCCCTCAGCTGGGCGGCAATCAGCGCCGCGTTTTCACCGCCCATTTCGTGCAGGTTCGGCATGGTGATACCCAGACCCGCCGGCGGGGTGTTCATCGCGAAGTAGAGGCCCGGTTCGATAATCGATGCCGCCACCAGCGCCATCACCGCCACGAAGGACTCCATCAGCATTGCGCCGTAGCCGATAAAGCGGGCGTCGGTTTCGTTGGCCAGCAGCTTCGGCGTGGTGCCGGAGGCGATCAGGGCGTGGAAGCCGGAGACCGCGCCGCAGGCAATAGTGATAAACAGGAACGGGAACAGGGCGCCTTTCCACAGCGGACCGGTACCGTCAATGTACTGGGTCACCGCCGGCATTTTCAGGTCCGGGTTAAGGATCACGATACCCAGCGCCAGGCCAACGATGACGCCGATTTTCAGGAAGGTCGCCAGGTAGTCGCGCGGCGCCAGAATCAGCCATACCGGCAGCAGAGCCGAGATAAACGCGTAGCCAATCAGGGTAAAGGTGATGGTGGTGTCTTTAAAGGTCAGCGCCGGGCCCCAGTACGGGTCGTGGGCAATCACGCCGCCGAAGTAAATAGACGCCACCAGCAGGACGATACCGATGACCGATACTTCGCCTACGCGGCCCGGGCGCAGGAAGCGCATGTAGATCCCCATGAACAGGGCAATTGGCACCGTCGAGCAGACGGTGAAGACGCCCCACGGGCTTTCCGCCAGCGCTTTCACCACGATCAGCGCCAGCACCGCGAGGATGATGATCATTATCAGGAAGCAGCCGAACAGCGCGATGGAGCCCGGTACGGGACCCATCTCCTGTTTGATCATCTCGCCCAGCGAGGCGCCGTTACGCCGTGAGGAGATAAACAGCACCATAAAGTCCTGTACCGCGCCTGCCAGCACGACGCCCGCCAGCAGCCACAGGGTGCCCGGCAGGTAGCCCATCTGCGCGGCGAGCACCGGGCCCACCAGCGGACCGGCGCCGGCAATCGCGGCAAAGTGGTGGCCAAACAGCACGTAGCGGTTGGTCGGCACATAGTTCAGGCCATCGTTATTAATAACCGCTGGCGTGGAGCGCGTCGGGTCAAGCTTCATCACCTTCTGCGCGATATACAGGCTGTAATACCGGTAGGCGACGAGGTACACGGAAACCGACGCCACCACGATCCACAGGGCACTGACGTGCTCACCGCGGCGCAGGGCGACGACTGAGAGGCAAAATGCCCCGATGATCCCGAGAATCACCCAGGGTATGTGCTTGAATAGTTTTTTGGTATCCATAGTAAAACCTGGCGTTAATGAGATGAATAATTGGCCGAAGCCGTCTGGTTTTAAGTAAGAGTTGATGGAGGTATTGATTAGCTAGGCTGCCTCCGATCTTGCCAGACCGGCGCGCGCGTAAAGATGAGTAAATGGGTGAGTGGTTGTATAGGAGGTTAAGCGGTTACTGGAAGGGGTAAGCGGTTGGCTACGAAGTGAACAGGGCGGGATTATGTGATTGTGATCACAGGATATTGTGGCCTGCGACGCTGTGGGTTAACGCTCCTCCCCAACCGGGGAGGAGCAGACAAGGCGATTACACTGCGACTTCCATTTCCATCATTACCGGGTGGAAGCGGCGCTTAAAGTAGATCAGCCCGTGGCCTTGCTGGCTCAGGGTTATATTCCTGATTTCTACCAGATAGACCAGGTGGGTGCCGATGGTTTGTACCTGGCTAATCTCCCCTTCGAGACTGGCCAGCGACCCCTTCAGCACCGGCTGCCCGAGCGCGCCCTGCTGCCAGCCGCTGAGGGCAAAACGCTCTTCCATCGTCACCCCGGTCATCCCGGCGAAATGACGGGCCATGATTTCCTGTTCATGGTTCAGCACGTTGATGCACAACTTGCCGTTGCCCTGAAACACCGGGTTCATCGCGCTGTTGGCGTTGATACACACCATCACCGAGGGCGGCGTATCCGTCACCGAGCACACCGCCGTGGCGGTAATCCCGCAGCGGCCGGCTTCGCCTGCGGTGGTGACCACGTTAACCGCCGCCGACAGGCTGGCCATGGCATCGCGAAAACGCAGGCGTTGTTCATCTAATTGCATTATGACCTCCCGCTGCGAATTACTTCAGCAGCTTATCCAACATGTTGATATCAGCGTTATTGTGCAGATGCGGCACCGTCCAGCCGTTCTGGTCGTACTCGGACAGGCAGCGGTCGACCATCGCCATCATCTTGTCCATATTGCCGGAGCTCTGCGCCTGGCGCAGACACTGCAGGCGAATCTCATCCTGGCTACCGGAGTAGTTGATTTCATACAGCTCGTGGCGGCCGCCGAATTCGCTGCCGATGGCGTCCCACATCAGTTTGAGGATCTTGATACGTTCAACGTGATCCATACCGTTGGAGCCGCGCACATACTTCGCCAGATACTGGTCAATCTGCGGATTGTTCAGATCGCGGGCGCTGGACGGCAGATAAATCAGGCCGCTGGTGACGTTGCGCTCGATGATGTTCTTGATCTTGGCGTAGGCCATCGGGGCCATCACGCGATAGGTCTGCAGCGCGGCGTGATCCGGCAGCCATGCGCCGTTGACCCACGGCGTCGCTTCCGAGCACATGGAATCGCTCAGCGCCCAGAACATGTTGCGCCATGCCACCACTTCGCCGAGGTCGGCCTGCACGCCGCGGAACTCGAGGGTGCCGGTACATTCCAGCGAGCGCTTCAGCAGGGCGGTGATAAAGTCCAGTTTTACCGCCAGACGTACGCAGGCCTGCAGCGGGTACATGCGGGCGAAACCCCCTTCCATGGTCCAGCGGCGGCAGCGGTCGAAGTCGCGATAAATCAGCACGTTCTCCCATGGGATCAGCACCTTATCCATTACCAGAATCGCGTCGTTCTCGTCGAAACGGCTGGAGAGCGGATAGTCGTACGGGGAGCCGGTCGCGCCGGCGACCATCTCATAGGAGGCGCGGGAGATCAGCTTGACGCCTTCGGCGTCCATCGGCGCGACGAACATCAGCGCGAAGTCCGGGTTTTCGCCCATCACCTGCGCGGAGCCGAAGCCGATCATGTTGTAGTGGGTCAGCGCCGAGTTGGTGGCGACCACTTTCGCGCCGCTGACGATGATCCCGGCATCGGTCTCTTTTTCCAGCTTGATGTAGACATCCTTCACTTCATCGGCCGGCTTGTGGCGGTCGATCGGCGGGTTGACGATCGCATGGTTAAAGTACAGGCCGGTTTCCTGAATGCGGGTGTACCAGTTGCGGGCGTTCTGCTCGAACTGGCCGTAAAACGCCGGGTTGGCGCCCAGCGCGCAGCCGAAGGCGGCTTTGTAGTCCGGGGTGCGGCCCATCCAGCCGTAGCTTAAGCGCGACCACTCGGCGATGGCGTCGCGCTGCTGGCGCAGATCGTCGGCGCTTTTCGCCACGCGGAAGAATTTGTGGGTGTAGCCGCCGCTGCCGGTATCGGTGCCCCAGCACAGGGAATCCTGCATCTCCGGTTTGTGCAGCGCATCGTACAGTTGAGCGACGGAGGCCGCGGCGTTACGGAAGGCCGGGTG
This sequence comes from Klebsiella sp. TF21-TM, assembly GCF_019753495.1. Classification (NCBI taxonomy): domain Bacteria; kingdom Pseudomonadati; phylum Pseudomonadota; class Gammaproteobacteria; order Enterobacterales; family Enterobacteriaceae; genus Klebsiella; species Klebsiella sp. TF21-TM. Next base: position 44,149 of record NZ_JAIJYL010000027.1, read on the forward strand.
GGTGGTGACATCCTTCACGCGCTCGCCGTAGATATAAATTTCGCGGCCATCCTGCAGGCTTTTTAAATACTCTTCGCCAGTTAACGGGCGTTTCGCGTCGGCGCGGAAATCTTCAGGTTTCATAGGGGCCTCTTCAGTATTTATCGGAAAATGATGTTAAATATATGTTTTGTTTTTGTTGTTCAATTGAAGCGGTTATTGCGCTTGTCGTGAAGGGACGTTTGCGACAACGACGGGTACTTTTCAGGCGGGAGTGAATTTTGTGATCTCTGCAGCGTTTGCCGGCTGGCGCGGCGCTGAACCGACCTGTGCACCATCGCCCGGCAGGCGCAGCGCCAGCGGGGAATTACGATACCGGTACTTTTTGCGCCCGGTAGCTGCTGGGCGAGCAGCCGACCTGGCGGCTAAAAAAACGCGCAAAATAAGCGGGGTCTTTAAACCCCAGCTGCCAGGCTATCTCATTGACGGCGCTATCGGAGAACAACAGCAGGCGCTTCGCCTCGCGCAGCTGGCGGTCGAATATCAGCCGTTTGGGCGAACGGTTGGCAAAGCGGCGACAGATATCGGTCAGCCGCGATTCGGTCAGGTGCAGCTCCCTGGCGTAATCCGGTACCGTCCAGTGCTGATGGTAGTGGCTGTCGATCATCTGGTTAAAGCGCTGGAATAGCTTCAGCTCGCCGCGCATGCCGCTGGCGGCGTGATCGTCGAGCTTTGCGTTACGCAATAGCAGGGTAAAGACCGCCTGCGCCAGCAGCGCCAGGGTGTGCTCGCGCCCCGGCAACTGGGCGGTGGATTCCCGGCGGATCAGCTGCCAGTAGTGGGCCAGCGCCGCCAGCTCGTCGGGTTTATCCGCCAGCGACAGGCAGATCCCCGGCAGGCCGAAGGTCTCCCGCGTGCCGGGATAAAGCACCTCCAGCAGCGGCCAGATGAGTTCTTCGTGCACCGTCAACACGTGACCATCGCTATCGGACTCGGTAATAAAGGCGTGCGGCACCGAGGGCGGCGTTAACACAAACAATGGCGCCTGCACCGAATAGCGATGGTCATCAAGCTGCAGCTCAATCTGCCCGGTATCAAGATAGTGCATCTGGAAATAGCGGTCGTGGCGATGCGCCTGCATGTCGCGGCCAAAAAAGGCCGCCATGCGGGAAAACGACTGATAGTGCACCTCCTCGGTGCCCAGGCTCTCGTCGTAATCTTTATTGATATCGATATTGGCGATGGAATGCTGGCACATACCCGCTCCTTAGTGGCCTTTTTGCGCCGCTAAGCCCGGGGCGGCGGCGGCGTCCTCACGCTGGCTCATTGGAATGCGGGTGAGCACCAGCGCGCCGACAATCAGCAGCCCGGCGACAAACCACAGCCCGGAGCTAAAGCTGCCGGTGGTATCGCGCAAAATGCCGATCAACAGCGGGCTGGCGGCAGAGCCGACGTTGCCGATGGCGTTGATTACCGCCAGCGCCACCGCGCGCGACTGCAGGCTGATCACCCGATCCGGGGTGGTCCAGAAAATGGCCATCGCGGTAAAGGATCCCACCGAAGCCATAATAATGCCGATCAGCTGGATCAGGCTGTGGTGAGTTGCCGAAGCCAGCAGCCAACCCGCCGCGGCGAACAGGTAGGGCAGGATGGTATGCATTTTGCGCTCTTTGCGCCGGTCGGAGCGGCGGCTCCACCAGATCATGCCGAAAATAGTGCAGAACTGCGGGATCGCCGCCAGCAGGCCAATCATGATGTTGCTACTGCCGGTGTTGAAGCTCTGCAGGATCTGCGGCGTCCAGATATTAATGGCGCTCAGGGTATTGGTCAGGCAGAAGTAGGCCAGGGTATACATCAGCACCGCTGGCGTCAGGACTTCGCGCAGCGTGGAACGCGGCGAAGCCGGAACGACCGCCGCATTTTCCCGTTCACGATCGATCATCGCCTTCAGCGCCTGTTTTTCTTCGCTATCGAGCCAGTTGGCTTTATCCGGCGTGTCGTTGAGGAAGAACCAGGTGACGACGCCGAGCACCACCGACGGCAGGCCTTCCAGCAGAAACAGCCACTGCCAGCCCTTCAGGTTCCACAGGCCGTCGAGCGCCAGAATATAGCCGGAAAGTATCGAGCCGAGCATCATGGTCACCGGCATGGCGATCATAAACAGGGCGTTGGCGCGGGCGCGATGGTAGGCCGGGAACCACCAGGTCAGATAGACGAGGATCCCCGGTAGAAAACCAGCCTCGGCGATACCGACCAGCATGCGCAGGATGTACAGCGTATGCGGGCTGGTGGCGAACATGGTGCAGGTCGAGGCGATCCCCCAGACCACCATAATTCCGGCGATCCAACGGCGCGCGCCGACTTTCGCCAGCATGATATTGCTGGGGATCCCGCACAGCACGTAGGTGACGTAGAACAACGTCGCCGCCAGGCCGAACATGGTGGAGGTCAGGCCGAGGTCTTTGCCCATCGTCAGGCCGGCGAAGCCGATATTAATGCGGTCCAAAAATGAGAAAACAAAGAGAACAAACAGGAAGGTAATCAGGCGGCGGAACAGCTTTTTGATCACCCGGTTTTCTACTTCAACGGCTTTATTATCATTGTGTTGCAGGGTAGAGGTAGTCATGTTGCGCTCCACATTATCCGTTCAATAGACGGATTTATTGTTATCGGTTGTGGTCGTTGCGGTGTGGGTAAAACGGGCCGCCAGCGCTTCTGCGCCGCGCGCCAGCAGGGTGGTATCGACGCCGACGGCGACGAACAGCGCGCCCAGTTCGAGATAGCGCTTCGCCAGCGCTTCATTGGCCATCAGGATCCCCGGCGCCTTACCGGCCTGACGGATTTGCTGGATGGCCTGTTCAATGGCGGCCTGCACTTCCGGGTGCTGCGGATTACCGCCATGGCCCATATCGGCGCTGAGGTCCGCCGGGCCGATAAACACGCCATCCACCCCGTCGACATCGAGGATCTGCGGCAGATTTTTCAGCGCTTCGCGGGTTTCAATCTGTACCAGGACGCACATGGCGTCGTTGGCCTGGTGAAGATAATCCGGCACCCGGTTCCAGCGCGAGGCGCGGGCCAGCGCGCTGCCGACGCCGCGAATGCCGGCGGGCGGGTAGCGGGTGGCTCTGACCGCCAGCCGCGCTTCGTCGGCGTTCTGCACCATGGGCACCAGCAGGGTTTGCGCGCCGATATCCAGCAGCTGTTTGATCTGCACCGGGTCGTTCCACGACGGGCGGACCACCGGCTGGCTGGGGTAGGGGGCGATGGCCTGAAGTTGGGTCAGCACCGTTTGCACATTGTTGGGCGCGTGTTCGCCGTCGATCAGCAGCCAGTCGAAGCCGGCGCCGGCCAGCAGTTCGGCGCTGTAGCTACTGCACAGCCCCAGCCACAGGCCGATTTGCGGGCGCCCGGCCTTAAGCGCCGCTTTAAAAGCGTTGTTCATGTTGCTCTCCTCAGACAAAGCGGCAGCTGATGGCGCCCATGTTGCCGTAGTCGACGTGGAAGGTATCGCCCTTGCGCGCCGGGACCGGACGGGTGAAGGAGCCGCCGAGGATGATTTGCCCGGCTTCGAGCTGGACATCGTACGGCGCCAGTTTGTTGGCCAGCCAGGCCACGCCGTTGGCCGGGTGATTGAGCACCGCCGCGGCGACGCCGGTCTCCTCAATCACGCCGTTGCGATACAGCAGGGCGGAGATCCAGCGCAGATCCAGCTCGTCGGGCTTGATCGGGCGGCCGCCGAGGATCACCCCGGCGTTGGCGGCGTTATCGGAAATGGTGTCGAACACTTTACGCGGGCGCTGGGTTTCCGGGTCGATGTTGTGGCAGCGGGCGTCAATCAGCTCCAGCGCCGGGATCACGTAGTCGGTGGCGTTGTAGACATCAAACAGAGTGCAGTTCGGGCCGCGCAGCGGTTTGGCCAGCACGAACGCCAGCTCGACTTCGATACGCGGAACGATAAAGCGGTCGGTGGGGATATCGCTGCCGTCGTGGAAGAACATATCGTCAAGCAGCGCGCCGTAGTCCGGCTCGCTGATCTGCGAGCTGGCCTGCATGGCTTTTGAGGTCAGGCCGATCTTGTGGCCTTTGAGTACGCGGCCTTCGGCGATCTTCATCTCGACCCACTCGCGCTGTACGGCGTAGGCGTCCTCAATGGTGATCGACGGATAATCCAGCGAGATCGCGCGGATCTGTTCACGCTGTTTTTCGGCCTGATTCAGCCGCTGGGCAATCAGGGTTCGGGTCTGTTTATCGAGCATAGTGATTCCTGTGGCATTGTATTGCCGGATGGCGCTTCGCTTATCCGGCCTACAAATTCATGGCCGCTGTAGGCCCGGTAAGCGCAGCGCCACCGGGCAATTTGCACGTTATTTAAATAAGACGTGCACGTTGTTCTGTTTGTAGTTCAGCGTCGGATCGAGCTCTTCCATGGCGAACGACAGCGCCAGGTAGCGGCTCTCCATCAGCGCCGCGAAGTGGGATTTGATCAGCGCGAACAGCATATCTCCCACGTCCTGACGGCTCTCCAGGCTGCGCCCGGCACCGATCTTCAGCGTCATATGGACAAAGGCGTAATCCTGCCTGCCGTCGGCCATCTGCCAGGTATCCAGCCAGTGGGCACGGCTGCGGATCCCGCCGATCGGAAAGATGCCGGTAGCGGCCAGCGCCTCGTTGACTTTGGCGAACAGCCCAGGCAGATCGGCCTGCTCGCGGATGTTGTCGGTACATTCGGCGATAAAATGTGGCATGGGGCCTCCTTACGCCTGCGCCGGCAGCGGGAACACGGCGTTAACCTGGCCGGTGCCGGAGCTGGCGAACAGCTCGGTGATAAACTCCACCTTGCCGTCGTATTTATCCCAGCCCAGCAGGCCAAGCAGCATCACCGTGTCGTGCATGTTGCCTTCGCCGTAGCAGTAGTCGGCGTACTCCGGCAGCATGGTGCAGAACTCTTTAAATTTGCCCTCGCGCCACAGCTTCACCACCCGCTCATCCATCTGATGATCGAACTCGCGGGTGTAGCTATTCATCCCCTCTTCGGCGCGCTGATCGTCGATAAAGCGGTGCGACAGCGAGCCGCTGGCCAGCACCGCCACGGTGCCGTCATATTTCTCAATGGCTTTGAGGATCGCTTCGCCCAGCCTGCGGCTGTCGGCAAAGTCATGAACGGTACAGAAGGCGGAAATGGACACCACCTTGAAGTGCTTATCGCTGTTCATGTAGCGCATCGGCACCAGGGTGCCGTACTCCAGCTTCAGGCTCGGAATATTGTGCGCTTTGGCGCGCACCCCGAGCTTCACCGCCTCGTCGGCGATGAGCTGACCCAGCTCCGGGTTGCCGTCATAGTCGTAGGTCATGTCGCGAATAAAGTGCGGCAGTTCGTTACTGGTGTAGACGCCCTGGAAATGGTCGGCGCAGTTGATGTGGTAGGCGCTGTTGACCAGCCAGTGGGTATCGAACACGATGATGGTATCGACGCCCATTTCCCGGCAGCGCTTGCCAATTTCTTTATGCCCGTCGATAGCGCCCTGGCGGCAGCCGTGGTTTTTCCCCGGCAGCTCAGACAGGTACATCGACGGCACGTGAGTGATTTTTGCTGCTAACGCTAACTTACCCATATCAGACTCCCCATTTCGGGATCGGATGGTCGCCCATCGAGATGCAGACGTTTTTCATTTCGGCGAACACTTCAAAGCTGTACTCGCCGCCTTCGCGGCCGGTGCCGGAGGCCTTCACGCCGCCGAACGGCTGACGCAGGTCGCGGACGTTCTGGGTGTTGACGAACACCATCCCGGCTTCAATACCGCGCGCCAGACGCAGCACTTTGCTGACGTCCTGGGTCCAGATATACGACGCCAGGCCGTATTCCACATCGTTCGCCAGGCGCAGCCCTTCCGCCTCGTCTTTGAACGGCAGCAGGCAGGCGACCGGGCCAAAAATCTCTTCCTGCGCGACGCGCATGCGGTTGTCGACATCCGCCAGCACCGTCGGGCGCAGGAAATTGCCGGCTTTCAGATGCGCCGGCAGGTCGGACGGTTTATCCGCGCCGCCGGCCAGCAGGGTCGCCCCTTCTTCAATGCCGAGGCGGATATAGCCGGAGACTTTCTCCCAATGTTGCTGGCTAATCAGCGCGCCAACCTGGGTGTTCGGGTCGGTTGGATCGCCGACGCGCAGGCGGTTAGCGCGCTCGGCGAAGCGTTTAACGAACTCGGGGTAGATGCTCTGCTGAATGAAAATGCGCGAGCCGGCGGTGCAGCGTTCGCCGTTGATCGAGAAGATGGTGAACAGCGCGGCGTCGAGGGCGCGCTCAATATCGGCGTCTTCGAAAATCAGCACCGGCGATTTGCCGCCCAGCTCCATGGAGTACTTTTTCAGACCGGCATTTTTCATGATGTTGCGCCCGGTGGCGGTACCGCCGGTAAACGATACCGCGCGCACGTCATGGTGGCGTACCAGCGCATCGCCCGCCGTCGCGCCGTAGCCCTGCACCACGTTCAGTACCCCCGCCGGAATACCCGCTTCCAGCGCCAGTTCGCCCAGACGGTCGGCGGTCAGCGGCGACAGCTCGGACATCTTCAGCACCGCGGTATTCCCCAACGCCAGGCACGGCGCCACCTTCCAGGTGGCGGTCATAAACGGCACGTTCCACGGCGACACCAGCGCGCAGACGCCCACCGGCTGCACCAGGGTGTAGTTCAGCATCTTGTCGTCGACCGGATAGGTCTTACCGTTCATCTGCTGGCACACTTCGGCGAAAAACTCGAAATTGTGGGAGGCGCGCGGGATCAGCACGTTTTTGGTCTGGTGGATAGGCAGACCGGTATCGGCGGTTTCCATCGCCGCGATCTCCGGGACGTTCTGATCGATCAGATCCCCGAGGCGGCGCATCAGGCGCGCGCGCTCTTTCATCGGCAGGTTAGCCCACTTCGGGAAGGCCTCTTTCGCCGCCGCTACCGCCTGATGGACTTCGGCTTCACCGCCGGCGGCGACTTCCGCCAGCACTTCGCCGGTGGCCGGGTTGGTGGTATGAAAATAGTCTGCGCCGGCAACGTTTTTACCGTTGATCCAATGGTTAATCTTTTTCATGACAGTGTCTCCTCATACGCTTGCTGGCTGATGATATGGTTGACCAGGCGGCCCACGCCCTCGACTTCAACGATCACCTCGTCGCCTGGCACCACGTCGGACAGCCCTTTCGGCGTGCCGGTGGCGATCATGTCGCCCGGTTGCAGGGTCATAAATTCGCTTAAGTAAGCGATGAGAAACGGGATGCTGAAGATCAGATCGGCGGTGGTGCCCTGCTGGCGCAGCTCGCCGTTGACCCAGGTGCGCAGGGCCAGATTATGCGGATCCGGGATCGCCTCTTTGCCGACGATCCACGGGCCGATCGGCGTCAGGGTGTCGCGGCTTTTCACCCGCAGGTTTGGCCGGTAGTAGTTTTCCAGATAGTCGCGGATCGCGTAGTCGTTGCAGACGGTATAGCCGGCGACATAGTCCATGGCCTCGGCTTCGCTGACGCGGCGGGCGGTTTTACCGATCACCACCACCAGCTCGGCTTCGTAGTGCATGTATTCCACGTTATCCGGGCGTACCGACTGCTGCTGGTGGCCAGTAAAGGTGTTTGGCGCTTTGATAAACACCAGCGGCTCGGTTGGCGGCTTAAACGCCAGCTCGCTGGCGTGGTCGGCGTAGTTCAGCCCCAGCGCGAACAGCGTGCCGTCGGCGGGCGGCAGCCAGCGGAATTCACCTTCTTTCAATACCGTGCCATCGTCCAGGCGCACCTGGTCGCGTTCATCGACCACCGCATCGCGTACCTGTCCCTGCCATTCAATACGTGCCTGTTTCATGCCAGCTCTCCTTCTGCGACAACCGGGTTTTCCAGCGCCGGGAAGCCCTCGGCGAGAATGCGTACGCGATCGCCGGGACGCAGCGTAACGCGGGAGTGGGGCGTACCGATGAGGATCGCGTCGCCGGGATTGAGGGTGGCGAACTCGCTCAAGGCGCTCAGCAGCTGCGCGGCGTTACGCTGCAGATCGCCGGTATGCCAGCTGTCCGCTTCGCGGCCGTTGATTTCGGTGATGATGGTCAGGTTATCGACGTTGCGCACCGGCGACAGCGCGCCGACGGGGCAGAAACCATCGCGGCACTTGGCCTTGATCGCCGGGCGATAAAAACTCTCTTCCGGCAGGCTGACGTCGTTCGCCAGCGCGTAGCCGGCGATATAGTTCGCTGCCTCTTCCGCCGCCACCTTGCGCGCGGTTTTGCCGACAATCAGCGCCACGGTGGCGCCGCTTTGCACGGTTTCGCCCTGCGGATAGGGGATCGCCTCGCCATCGCCAATCACGGTATTGCGCGGCTTGATAAACCAGACCGCGGTTTTCGGCGGCGTTTTGTAGGGGGCCTGTTGAAACGCCTCGCGCCAGGCGTCGAGCTGGCTGCGATGATTGAGCGCAACGGCGAAGATGGTACCTTTCATTCACCACTCCTCTGGGACTGATTTCGGTTCAAAGGGATTTCGTTAATATATTAATGATCATCTTTTATGCTTTGCGATGAGGTTTAGCAACTGGAAGTGAATGTTTTGTGATCGGATTAACACAATATTTACATATCAATAACTTATTCGTTATTAATCAAATAGTTGAATATTTTTCTGGGAAAGGCTGGTACTTTTCAGGTGCAGAAACCGGTTGTACATGGCAGGATTAAAGCTAATTATTAAGTTGTTAATAAGTTTTAGATGAGGCCGTTGAGGGGATACTATGCATGATTCATTAACCATTGCCTTGTTGCAGGCGCGTGAAGCGGCGATGGCCTACTTTCGACCGATCGTCAAACGACACAATCTCACCGAACAGCAGTGGCGGATCGTGCGTATCCTCGCCGAACGTCCGTCAATGGACTTTCACGATCTGGCTTTTCGCGCCTGTATTCTGCGCCCCAGTCTGACCGGGATTTTGACGCGCATGGAGCGGGATGGACTGGTGCTGCGGCTGAAGCCGGTTAACGATCAGCGCAAGCTGTACGTCTCGCTGACGCCTGCCGGAACCGCGCTGTACGAAAGCGCCCAGGCGGAGGTGGAAGAAACCTATCGCCTGCTGGAGGCTCAGTTCACTACTGAAAAGCTGCAGCAACTGACCTCGCTGCTGGAGGAGTTTATTGCGCTTGGCGTCCCTGCCGGGCGCGGTGATGAAGAAGAGTAGCGGTTACGGCTCGGCGCTCAGCCTGGCGAGGGCAATAAGCGTTTCCGCACGGGCGGGAGACAGCGGCTCTCTCGGCTGCGGCAGCGGCCAGCCATATAGCCAGCGGGCGCTGGCGGGCAAATAACGCCTGGGCCTGCTGACTGGCCCCGGCGGCGGCATACCCGGCGATTTCGCCCTCCGCCAGCGCCCGCTCGCTCCCGCCGAAACCGGTGTACTCCCCGGCGGCGTAAATATCCGCGAGGCTGGTCTGCTGCCAGCGGTTAACCTGGATCGCCTCCTGCGCCGTGGCGCAACCGAACAGCAGCTCCGTCTCGATATTGGGCACCAGCCCGTAGCCGATAGCCAGCCGATCGCAGGCGACAGTCCGCTCGACGCCGCGCCGCAACGCCCCGGATCTGCCGCGGCCGTTCCGCGTGCGCGCCTTCGGCATCATCGGCCCGGTGTCGTTTATGGTCTCGGCGCTGATCGTCTACTGGTCCGGCTGGAATACGCTCTCGTGGCTGCTGGGGCTGCAGATCGTGATGTTTGTGGTGTATGTGGTGTGCAAAGGCAAGGTGCCGGAACATACCGTGAGCCTGGCGCAGCAGGTGAAGTCTTCGCTGTGGCTGATCGCTTTTTATGCGTTGATTATCCTCTTTTCCTGGCTGGGCAGCTTCGGCGGGCTTAATGTTATTGGTCACCCCTGGGATACGGTGCTGGTGGCGGCGATGTCGCTGGGGATTTATTACTGGGGCGCGCGCAGCTGTCTGCCGCAGGCTAATTTTAGCGGAGACGAAGAAGAGTAAAGGAGAACAGTATGGGGTCGGTAACTCTATCGTTACCAGAAGCTTATGACCTGGCGCTGGCGGTGCTCAGCGCCAATGGATTCAGCGCCGACCACGCGGCGGCCATCGCCCGTAACGTGGCTGCCGGGGAGCGCGACGGCTGCGCTTCCCACGGCCTGTGGCGGCTGTTGGGCATTGTCGATACCTTGCGTAAAGGTAAGGTTTCGCCTGATGCCGAGCCGCAGATCCACGACCAGGCGCCGGCGATTGTGCGGGCGGATGCCGGGGGCGCCTTTTCGCTGCTGGCCTACGAACGCGCGCTGCCGCTGCTGCTGGAGAAAGCGCGGCACAGCGGTATTGCGGCGCTGGCGATTAACCGCTGCGTCCATTTTTCCGCGTTGTTTGCCGATATTGAACCGTTGACTGAGGCAGGGCTGGTGGGGCTGGCCTGTACGCCAAGCCATGCCTGGGTCGCCCCGGCGGGCGGCACCCGTCCGCTGTTCGGCACCAACCCTATCGCCTTTGGCTGGCCGCGGCGGGAGGAGCCGCCGTTTATTGTTGATATGGCGACCAGCGCCGCGGCGCGCGGCGAGATCCAGCTGCATCAGCGCGCCGGCAAAGCGCTACCGGAAGGGTGGGGAATCGACAGCCAGGGGCAGCCGACTACCGATGCCACAGAGGTACTGAACGGCGCGATGTTAACCTTCGGCGGCCATAAGGGCTCGGCGCTGGCGGCAATGGTTGAGCTGCTGGCCGGGCCGCTTATCGGCGATATGACCAGCTCCGAATCGCTGGCGTGGGATAACGGCGCGGGCGGTTTACCCTACGGCGGAGAACTGATTCTGGCGCTGGATCCGCAGCGTTTTCTCGGCGCGCAGGCACAGGAGCAGCTGGCGCGCGCCGAAACGCTGTTCAATGCGATGCAGGATCAGGGCGCGCGGCTGCCGGGCGAGCGGCGTTTCGCCTGCCGCCAGCAGAGTGAGCGGCAGGGGGTCGCCATCAGCCGTTCATTGCATGATGAGATTTGCGCCTTGCGCCAGGGCGGGTAAGGCGCGAATTGCCGTCCCCCGGGACATCCCCCGGCTTGCGCTACGCTTAGCCGGGCTACCGAACGTCGCGGGTTGTGTAGCCCGGGCAAGGCGCGAAGCGCCGCCACCGGGGCATCCCCCGGCTTGCGCTACGTTTAGCCGGGCTACCGAACGTCGCGGATTGTGTAGCCCGGGTAAGGCGCGAAGCGCCGCCACCCGGGATGCCTGTCAAAACAGCGTGTCGAGCTCGTCCAGCACGTTGTAGTCGTCATCGACCAGCAGCAACGTCTTCCACTTATCAAAGGTCAGACAGGGGTGCGAGGTGCCGAACAGCAGAATATCGCCGACCTGCACATCGCTGCCTGGCGCCAGGCGCAGCATACAGTGCTGATCCATGATGCCGATGCTGACGATCGACTCAGCGCGCAGCGCTAACTCCCTGCCGTGACGATAATGGGCGATCGGCTGCGGCAGCCCGGCGTCGAAAGCGCAGTCGCGCTTGCCGAAATTCACCACCGCACGATCTGCCTCCGGCACCGATTGCACCATTGCCATCAGCTCCAGCGCTGAAGTGAGATCGCCGGCGAGATCGCAGGCAATCGGATCGCGGGCGATCAGCGCTTGTTGGGCGAGATCGTAGATCCCGCGATCGTGGGTGATATAACAGCCAGGGCGAATGACGATACGGCAGCGGCGCGGTTTTGCCGCCGCCAGCCAGATGTTGCACACCACGTCATACCAGACGGTGCCCGCGCCGGTGAGAATAAATTCGCCGTCAACCAGCGGCTCCATGCGGCAGGCTAGCGCTGCAGCCTGTTGTAATAGCGCTTCCACCTGCGGTTGCGGATCGTCGCCGTGCAGGACCCCTTCATACAATTCCAGACCGCGTAGCCGTAGCCCCGGCAGGTCGCTGACCCGCTGCGCCAATGCCAGCGCGTCATCCACGCTACGACAGCCGCAGCGCCCGCCCGGCACGCCAAGTTCAATCAGCACATCCAGCGTTTGCCCCTGGGCGGCGAAGAACGCGGAGAGGGCGCGCACGTTGGCCTCGCTATCGACGCAGCAGATAAAATCCACTGCCCGGTAGTGGGCTTTTAGCTGCGCGACCACCTGCATATTGGCCTTACCGACCAGCTGATTGACCATCAGGACGCGCTGGATGCCGCTGGCCATCGCCGCGCTGGCCTGCCAGGCGCTGCCCACGCCAATCCCCCACGCTCCCGCTCGCTGCTGCGCCTGAAATATCCATGGCGTCATTGTCGTTTTGCCATGCGGCGCCAGCGACACGCCGCGGGCGTCGGCGTAACGCTGCATCCATGAAATATTATTTTCCAGCGCCGACTTTTTTAGCAGCGCGGCGGGTAGACAGACCTCTTCCGCCAGCAGATTAGCCGGCGCGGACATGAGGGCGGATTTGTGCGGAATGAGCGGTGCTGAATGGTATTTCATAACACTTTCCTTTCAGGGTTTATAATCGGTGAGTTGCTGGGTATCAGTTATAATTATTTGATAATAATGATTTTAATTAATAATTATTGTTTCTTTTGAATAAAAGTATCACAAAATGATCTGGTTTTTGCGTAGTTTTCCACTGTTTTTTGCACTTGTAAATGGTTAACTTGTCGGTATGTCGAAAGGGAGTAATTGCTATGAAAGTTGACTGGCTTTTCAAAAACGTCACGGTGATCGACGGGAGCGGCGGGCCGCAATACCGTGCTGATGTGGCGGTGAAGGGCGACCGAATAATGGCTATCGCTCCGGCGCTTGACGTCGCGGCGGAGCAGGAGATAGATGGTCAAGGGCGGGTACTGGCGCCTGGCTTTATCGATGTTCACACCCATGACGATATCAACGTCATCCGCATGCCGGAGTATCTGCCTAAGCTCAGCCAGGGGGTGACAACCGTGATCGTCGGCAACTGTGGGATCAGCGCGGCAACCGCCACCATGCGCGGCGAGGTGCCGGACCCGATGAATCTTCTCGGCGAACGACAGCACTTTATCTATCCCACCGTCGAAGCCTATGCCCATGCGGTAGAGGCGGCGCGACCCTCGCTTAACGTCGGGACGCTGATTGGGCACACCGCGCTGCGTAATAACCATATGGATGACCTGTTCCGCCCGGCGAGCGAGACGGAAATCGCCGGCATGCGCATACAGTTGCGCGATGCGCTGCGGCAGGGCGCTTTAGGACTGAGCACGGGACTTGCCTACGCCAGCGCCTTCCAGTCGACCACCGAAGAAGTGATGGCGCTCGCTGAGGAGTTGACGGCAGAGGGGGGAATTTACACCACCCACCTGCGTTCGGAGTTCGAGCCGATTCTGGAGGCGCTCGACGAGGCGTTCCGTATTGGTCGCCACGGCAACGTGCCGGTGGTGGTCTCGCACCATAAGTGCGCCGGCGCGAAAAACTGGGGTCGCACGAAGGAGACGCTGGCTTTCTTCGATGAGATGCGCCAGCGCCAGGAGATCGCCTGCGACTGTTACCCCTATTCCGCCAGCTCGTCGACGCTGGATATGAAGCAGGTCACCGATGAGTTCGATATCGTCATCACCTGGTCGGAAGCACAGCCCGAGCAGGCCGGAAAAACGCTGCAGCAGATCGCCGATGAATGGCAGGTGAGCCTGCACGACGCCGCGGCGCGGCTGATGCCGGCAGGCGCTATTTATTACAACATGGACGAGCAGGACGTACGGCGGGTGCTGGGTTATCCGGTGACCATGATTGGCTCCGATGGGCTGCCGAACGACCCGATGCCGCATCCGCGGCTGTGGGGCGCGTTTCCGCGGGTCCTGGGCCACTACTGCCGCGATGAACGCCTGTTTCCGCTGACTACCGCGATCCACAAAATGACCGGGCTGTCGTCGGCGCGCTTCCAGCTGGCGGATCGTGGGCTGGTAAAAGTGGGCTATTACGCCGACCTGGTGCTGTTTGACCCGCTGACGGTGCGCGATGTCGCCAGTTTCTCCGACCCGAAACGTCCGGCGGACGGTATTGAGGCGGTGATGGTTAACGGCGTGATGAGCTACGGCAGCGACAAAAAGATTATCGGGCGCGCGGGGCGTTTCCTGCGCCGCCGAATGAACTGAGGAGTGAAAAATGAGTATTAAACGTTATGGCATAGAGGGCGGTACCGGTACCGGCGGGCAGCACCTGCCGTTCGCGCGGGCGGTGGAAGCGGGAGGCTGGCTGTACGTCTCCGGCCAGACGCCGATGAAGGACGGGGAAGTGGTGGAAGGCGGGATTGCCGACCAGTCGCGTCTGGCGATTCAGAACTGCGTAGATATCATGACCGAAGCGGGCTACACCCTGGCCGACGTGGTGCATGTTAAAGTGATCCTCACCGATGCGCGCTATTTTCAGTCTTTCAATAAAGTCTTCCGCGAGTTCTTTGGCGACAACCCGCCTGCCCGCATCTGCTGCGTAGCGGACCTGGTGGTGGATTGTAAAGTCGAAGTGGATGTGACCTGTTATAACGCTTCTCGCGCATAAAAAGTTAGTAACCAGAAATATAAACAGTCATTTTGAGCGCTGAAATAATTCAGCGCTTCGTAGCCTTTTACCTTTACAAAATTAACTGGCAGGATGTGAATTATGAATAGTCATGTCTTTTTAGTCGGCTTTATTATTTACGCGTTGGCCATGATTTGGCTTGGCTGGTACGTGTCCCGTCATCAAAAAAGCGGTGAGGATTTTTTACTCGGCGGCCGTTCTTTGCCGCTGTTCCTGACGCTGGGGTCTACCGTGGCGACCATGGTGGGAACCGGTTCAAGCATGGGCGCTGTCGGCTTCGGCTACAGCAATGGATGGGCCGGGATGCTCTACGGCGTGGGCGGCGCCATCGGTATTTTACTGGTGGCCTGGCTGTTTGCGCCGGTGCGCAAGCTGCGCTTTATGACCATGAGCGAAGAGCTTTCTTATTACACTGGTGGCAGCCATTTAATTAAAAACCTCGTCGGGATAATGATATTTATTGCCTCAATTGGCTGGCTGGGGGCGCATATTCTTGGCGGGAGTATGTATTTAGCCTGGGCGACAGGAATTAATCTGACGGTGGCAAAAATTATTATTGCCATGGCGTTTGCGATTTACGTCATTATCGGCGGTTATTCTGCTGTGGTGTGGACAGACACCATTCAGGCATTAATTCTGTTTTTCGGTTTTATCCTGATGGCGATTCTGGCGGTGGTTCACGTCGGGGGATGGGATGCCATCGTTCAGGCAATGGATCCCAAGGCGATGAGCCTGTTTGCGGTCGATAAGTTGGGGACCATTCCGGCGCTATCGCTGGCGATGGTCATCGGCGTCGGCGTGCTGGCGACCCCTTCCTATCGCCAGCGTATTTACTCGGGAAAAGACGTCTCTTCGGTGCGGCGCTCGTTTGTCTATACCGGCGTGCTGTATCTGTTTTTCTCGGTGCTGCCGGCGATCATCGGCATGGCGGCCTGGACGATGAACCCCAATCTTGAGAACAGTAACTACGCCTTCCTGTTCGCCACCAGCTTCTTACCGGCGATCCTCGGGCTGGTGGTCCTGATTGCCGGACTTTCCGCCACCATGTCTTCGGCCAGCTCCGATGCGATAGCCGCCGTGGCCATCATGATGCGGGATGTCTATACCCTCGTTACCGGAAAAATGCCGCCGGCGCATAAGGCGATAACGCTCTCTCGCTGGATGCTGGCGTTCGTCATCGGCCTGGCGATGATCTTCGCCCTGACCTCGAACGATATCATCAGCTATATCACCAAAATGATCTCCATGCTGATGTCCGGGCTCTTCGTCTGTTCCATTCTCGGCCGCTTCTGGCTGCGCTTTAACTGGCAGGGGGCGCTCACCGCGCTGCTGAGCGGCATGCTGGTGTCTATTGTGGTTCTGGTTAAGGCCGACTGGCTGGCTTACTGGGGCAATCCGTGCATTCCGTCGGTCGTTGGCAGCTTTGTTTCCGCTATTTTTGTCACCGTCATGACGCCAGCCAGCAAAATCAGCCGTCAGCAGGCGCTGGAAATGATTACCCAGGAGCGGGAAGGGGAGGCGATCCCGGCGAAGACGGCGGTGCAGATCTCAGGAGAAGCACAATGAAGGATTATATTGCCGTCGACTGGGGCTCTACCCAGCTGCGCGGCTGGCTGATTCGCAACGGCCAGTGCGTCGAAACGAAGCAGCTGCCGCTGGGTATTACCCGCCTGAACGGACGATCGCCTGCCGATGTATTCGCGGAGCATTTGGCCCCCTGGCGCGGCGCACAGGCGCTGCCGGTGCTGATGGCCGGGATGATCGGCAGCGACGCGGGCTGGCAGGCGGTGCCGTATCTGGACTGTCCGGCGGCGATCGACGCGCCTGGGCGGCAGTTATGCGCCGTTGCTGAAGGCGTGTGGATTATTCCCGGCCTCAAGATTGAACAGGACCGGGATTTCAACGTGATGCGCGGCGAAGAGACGCAGCTGCTGGGGGCCTGCCAGCTGGTGCCGGCGGAGTGTTACGTGCTGCCGGGCACCCACTGCAAATGGGTCCAGGTGGCGGGCGGCGCGGTGCGTTATTTTGCCACGGCGATGACCGGCGAACTGCATCATCTGCTGATGTCGCAATCGCTGATCGGCAAAGGGCTGCCTGCCCAGCAGCCGGACGAGGCGGCGTTTGAACGGGGGCTGGAAAAAGGGCTGGCGCAGCCGTCGCTGATTAGCGAACTGTTTGTCGCCAGGGCCGCCCGGGTGCTGGGCGGTCTGGCGGCGAGCTCGGTCAGCGATTATCTCTCCGGGCTGCTGATTGGCGCGGAGGTAGCGACCCTGGGGCAGCGTTTCCGTGCTTCTGCCGTCACGCTGGTTGGCGACCCGGCGCTGAATGCCCGCTACGGTCGGGCGATGAAGGCGCGCGGAATGACGGTTAACAGCTGCAGTGGCGATGAGGCATTGCTGGCTGGCATGGCGAGGATAATGCATGAACAAGATTAAGCTGGTGGCGATTTTACGCGGCATTCAACCCGCTGAGGCGGCAGATCATATTGAGACGCTAATCAATGCAGGCTTTCGCTATATCGAAATCCCGCTCAATTCGCCAGACTGGCAGCAGAGTATTCCGCAGATGGTTGCGCGGTTTGGCGAGCAGGCGATGATAGGCGCGGGAACGGTACTGCGCGTGGAACAGGTCGATTTTCTCGCTGAGGCCGGGGCGAAGCTTATTGTGACGCCGAATACCCAGCCTGCGGTGATCCGTCAGGCAGTGGCGCACGGAATGCAGGTTTGTGCCGGATGCGCCACCGCGACTGAGGCGTTTAACGCGCTGGATGCCGGGGCGCAGTGGCTGAAGATATTTCCGTCTTCTGCTTTCGGTCCGGACTACATTCGGGCGTTGAAAGCGGTGCTGCCGTCGGAGGTGCCGGTGCTGGCGGTGGGCGGCGTGACACCGGAGAATCTGGCAACCTGGATGCGGGCTGGGTGCGCCGGAGCCGGTCTGGGCAGCGATCTGTATCGCGCCGGACAGGCCGTGGAACGTACCCGCCTGCAGGCGGAGAGGTTTATCGCCGCTGCCGGTGGCTAGTCGCCAAGAGGCTGTCGATCGACGCCGCCGCGGTGGCTGTCGAGGGCCAGCTTAATACGACGTAATTTGCCTTTTGCCTGAGTTTTGTTGGCCATCGCCAGTTCGGTGGCCAGCACATCGACCATCGCCAGCATCGCATAACGCGAAGTGCTGGGCTTGAAGATATAGTCGTTTTCCCGCACCAGCAGCGGCAGCACCAGATCCGCCTGCTCAGCCAGCGGCGTCCCGGCGGGGGTAATCGCAATGACCTTCGCGCCGTACTGGCTGGCAATCGCCGCGCTCTCGATAATCTCCGGGGTATAGCCGCCCAGAGACAGCACAATCACCACATCCTGCGGCGTCACCGCCGAGCTCATCATGCGTACCAGCAGACCGTCGCTCTGACTGACGACCGGAAGACCAAGACGAAACAGGCGATATTGAATCTCCTGAGCGCAGATGGTTGACCCGCCGCCCATTCCAAGGGCGAGGATCTGCCGCGCTGCACTCAACCAGCTCACCGCACGCTTCAACGCCTCGATATCCAGCGCCCGGCGATTGGTCTCCAGCACGCTGATGATTGACTCATAGATCCCCTGTACGCCTTCGAGGTCCGGAACATCGAGGATAAACCGCTGGCCGACCGCAAGGGATTGCGCAAGCTTCATCTTCAGCTCACGGACGTCTTTACAGCCGAGCGCCCGGGCAAAACGGGTGACCGACGCCTGGCTGGTCTGAGTCAGACGCGCTATCTCGGCGATGGGTAGCTCCGCCGCCGCCGCGACATCATCGAGAATAAACTGCGCGATGCGCTTTTCGGTCGCCGTGAGCTCCACAAAGCGATCGGTAATACAGGAAATAATATCAATTGACCAGGACATACGGGTAGCAACAGGTAAGTTTTGATTGGTACTTTGTACCATATATCGCCGCTAAATTCAGCGCTGGCGTCTACAACGCCAGGCGCATGGCGCAGCGCGTCTCCGGCGGCAGTCCGTGCCGGGTCTCCTGTTCTCTTTTCGCCGCCAGCCCGGCGGGCAGGGTCAGCTCATCGAGTATGGCGAATCCCAGGCGGGTATAAAACGGCGCATTCCACGGCACTTCGCGGAAGGTGGTGAGGGTCACCGCCGGGTAAGCCATTTGCCGGGCGCGCTCGATAACCTGCTCCAGCAGCATCCGCCCGATGCCCTGATGCTGCCAGGCCTGGTGGACGGCGATTTCGGCGATAAATAAGGCATCGTCGAGCGGTTCGGTAAGAATAAAACCAACCGGCTGCCCGGCGGCCACCGCCAGCAGACTATGTTCCGTTTCCAGATAATCATGATGGCGCGCAACGCTAATCACCTCGCTGTCCGCCAGCCAGGCGAGAGCGGGGATCTGACGAAATGCCTGAGCGGCGGAACGTTCAATGGCCGGCAGAAGGGCGATATCACTCTCCTCGGTCAGGCGTAATCCGGCGCCGGCAGTTATAGTGTTAGTTTTCATCACCTGAGCATAGCAGCCTTCGGGAGAAAAATATGGAGCTGACCGCCGTTCCCGCCACGCAGTTCAGCAGCGTGCAGTTAACGGATATTCTTAACGCCTGTTTTGAAGCCTATCTGGTACCGGTGACCCAGTCGGTGGAGGGATTTGTTCAGCGCTTTAGCGCCGAGGGGATGAGCCTGATCGATTCCCGCGTCTGGCTGGCCGGAGATGAACCGGCGGCGATCGCGATCGTCGCGCGTCGGGGGAATATGGCTCGCCTGGCGGCCTTTGCCCTGCGCCCGGCCTGGCGCGGCAAAGGTCTTGGGCGGAAATTGATGCAGGAGCTGCTGACGTTTCTGCAGCAGCAGGAGATCGAGACGGTTTCCCTGGAGGTGATCCGCGATAACCACGCGGCCGTCGCGCTGTATCAGTCGTTAGGCTTTACGCGGCGCTATGGGCTCTGCGGCTACCTGAGCGCAGAGCCTCTGGCTGCGGCGCCTGGCGTGTTACAGCCTTATCCGATCCTGGCACTGCTTCGACGCGCCGTTGAGGAGAGTAACAGTCAGCTCCCCTGGCTGATGGATCCGCTTACCTTCGCCACCCTGCCATGCCGCGTCGTGACCCTGGAACAGCGCGCCTTCGCGGTACTGAGCACCTCGGGCTCACGGCCTGTACTGCAGTTTTTATGGGTGGAACCCGCCGCCCGTCGCCAGGGGCTGGCGCAAGCGCTGCTGATGGCGCTGGCGCTGCAGTTCCCGGGGATCGGCACGTCGGTGACGGTCCCGGAAACCTTTACGCCGCTGTTTGCCGCGGCGGGATATGCGCCGCTATCGCTGCAGCAGTATGAAATGACGATGGAGTGTGCGGCAGCGAAGTCCGCTTAGGCGGGAGTGTGCGCTGGGCCGCAAAAAACAGCACGGGGCGTCGATAAGCCTCTCTTTTGCCGCATCATATCTCTTCGTAATGGCGACGAGGGGGATGTAATGCGTAAAACGGAACTGTTGGCTTTTTTGCAAAATCAGACCGATTTTTTCGATCCGGATAACCTGAGCGACGTTTTTACCGCCAGCTGGCTGGCTCAGCGTTTCGCGATGCAAAGAAATACCGCCAGCCACTATCTCAATCAGCTGGTCGCCCAGGACGTGCTGGTGAAGATCAACACCCGGCCGGTCTATTTTCTGCATAAAAAAGCCTTCTGCCAGCAGTTCTTCCCCCTTTCCCGCAGCGAGTACGCCAGCATGGCGGAGCTGCTCGCGGAGAGTGACCGCCAGCCGGAACAGGCGGACCATTTTTCGTTGCTGACCGGGCATGATGGCAGCCTGCGTAAACCGATCGAGCAGATGAAAACCGCGCTGTTTTATCCCAACGGCGGCCTGCCGCTACTGATCGTCGGCGACAGCGGAACCGGCAAAAGCTATATGGCGGAGCTGATGCACGAGTTCGCGATCGCCCAGGGCCTGCTGGCGCCCGATGCGCCCTTTGTCAGCTTCAACTGCGCGCAATATGCCAGTAACCCGGAGCTGCTGGCCGCCAACCTGTTTGGCTATGTCAAAGGCGCGTTTACCGGCGCGCAGAGCGATAAAGCCGGGGCGTTCGAGGCGGCAAACGGCGGGATGCTGTTTCTCGACGAGGTCCATCGACTGGATGCTCAGGGGCAGGAGAAGCTCTTCACCTGGCTGGACCGCAAGGAGATCTACCGGGTGGGAGAGACCGCCCATGGCCTGCCGATTTCCCTGCGGCTGGTGTTTGCCACCACCGAAGATATTCACAGCACGTTTCTGACCACCTTTCTTCGTCGTATTCCGATCCTGGTCAGCTTGCCCGATCTTCAACAGCGTAGCCGCGAGGAGAAGGAGGCGCTAACGCTGCAGTTTTTCTGGCAGGAGGCGCGGACGCTTGCCGCCAGGCTGCAGCTCACGCCGCGGCTTTTGCAGGTTCTGACGCAGTACGTTTATCGAGGCAACGTCGGCGAGCTGAAGAATGTGGTGAAGTACGCCGTTGCATCGGCCTGGGCCAGGTCTCCGGGCAGCGAGATGCTGACCGTGACGCTGCACGATCTGCCGGAAAATATCATGGCGGCGACGCCGGCGCTCAGTGAAGCCATGGGCCAGAAGGAGCCGCTGCTTATCGAGCCGCAGACCAGTCTGGTCTGGCTGCTGCGGGCGCGCGATCCGGTTCAGGGGCTGATCCATGACGTTCAGTGTCGGATTCTGGCGCTGTATGAAGCAGTGCTAAATAAAAAACGGTCTGGGAAGAGGCGCAAAGAAGCATGGGGGAGGAGATTGAAACCCTCTTCGATCGGCTGATCTTTGATAACCAGGATGCCAGTAGCTCGCAGATGTTGCTGCTGATCGCCCATCAGGTGCGGGAGGAGTATTATCGCCTGGAAAAACGCTTCAATATCCAGTTTAACGGCAACTGTCTCTACGCCCTGAGCCACTACCTGATCCATCGCTCCCGTCAGGCGGCGTCCACGATGAGCAATGAGAAAATCCGTCTGCTGGCGGATTTTCTGGCAAACAAATTCCCGCTGCTGTATCGCTTTTGCGAAGCGATCCTCGACGCGCTGGCGCTGAAGCTGGATATTGAGCCCCGGCGTATTGACCTGCTGTTGCTGGTGCTGTGGTTCCAGAAAAACGGCGCTATCAGCCAGCAGCAGGTGACCCGCGCGATTATTCTCGCTCACGGTTACGCCACCGCCAGCAGCATCGCCAGCGTGGCGAACCGCTTGCTGAAAAGCCCGCTGTTTGAGTCATTCGACATGCCGCTCGACGTGACGCCGGAGGCTATCGCTAATCAGGTGATGGCGTATATTGAGCGCCACGCGCTGGCGTCAGGGCTGATCATTCTGGTCGATATGGGATCGCTGAACGCTATTCACAGCCATTTTAATCGTCGCCTGAATACGCCGGTGGCGATTATTAACAATGTCTCCACCGGCATGGCGATGTACGTCGGGGAGCGGATTTTGCACGGCGATATGCTGGAAGATATCGTCCGCGAGATCGGCGACGATCTGGCGGTTGAGCACCAGCTCTATTACCCGCAGACCGATAAACCGCGGGCGATTTTGACCACCTGCGCCACCGGCCTGGGCGCTGCGGCGAACCTGTCGGCGCTGTTAAAAGCCAGCATCCCTGAAGCGCTCGGCGTTGATATTGTGGCCTGCGATGTGGAGACCCTGGCCGACCCCGCGCGGCGGGAGCCGATGCTCAGCCGCTACGACGTGCTGGCGATCGTCGGCACCCTCGATCCGCATCTTGCCGATCTCCCGTGGATCTCGCTGGATTCGCTGATCTCGGGGGAGGGAAGTCGCCCGCTAATGCGTATCTTCGGCGAACTGGCGACAGCGGAGCAGGTCAGCGAGATCAACAACCTGATCCTGAAAAACTTCTCGCTGCGGCGGGTGATCGAGTCGGTGACGATCCTCGATACCGCGAAGGTGATCAACCAGGTTGAGCAGTTTTTGCTGCGCTATGAGCATTTGGCCGGGTACGAGGTGCCCAACGAACGTAAAGTGGCGCTGTATGTGCATATCAGCTGTCTGATAGAGCGGTTAATTCGCCACGCTTCCCCAACCCATTATGCGGGAAGGCAGTGTCCGGAGCGCGAGCTGGCGACGCTGCGCGAGGCCTTTAGTGTCATAGAGAGCGGATATAGTGTCAAAATCCCCGCCGTAGAACTGTACTACATTCACGATATTCTGACGCGGGAAACGGAATTTATTCAGGAAGATCAAGAGTTTTAACGCTTCTCTCCCTTTTGTCCTTACGTTAGCCGACGCGCCACTGTTTCTGGCACGTCGGTTGCAATTAAGAAAGCAGTGGAATGCGCTTTCGAGGTAAGGATGAAACGACACTATATTTTTGCCAGCCACGGCACCTTTGCTAACGGTTTGTTGAACTCTGTGGAGCTGATCCTCGGTAAACAGCCGGATATTCATACTCTGTGCGCCTATGTGGAAGAGGAGGTCGATCTGACGCAGCAGGTGGAGGCGCTGCTGGCGCGTTTCCCGGCGCAGGATGAGCTGATAGTGATTACGGATATTTTCGCCGGTAGCGTGAATAATGAGTTTGTGCGTTTTTTATCGCGCCCGCACTTCCATTTATTGTCCGGGTTAAATCTACCATTAATTATTGATCTGCTTATTTCTGCAGCGGAAGAGAATACCGAAAAATTAATTTCTGAAGCATTAATCAACGCCAAAGAGAGCATTCAGTACTGCAATCAGACTATTGCCGGGGCGATGACTATGGATAAAGACTTCTGAAATGAGGATGCATGATGATTACGTTATTAAGGGTTGACCATCGATTACTTCACGGCCAGGTAGCCTTTTCCTGGACCCAATATGTCGGCGCCGATTGCATTTTAATCGCCAACGACAGTGTCCCTGAGGATGAACTGCGGAAAACCACCATTAAGCTAGCTAAACCACCCTCGGTGAAGCTGGTGATTAAAAATATAAATGACTCAATTGAGGCGATAAAAAGCGGGGTTACCGATAAATATAATTTATTTATTGTTGTGGAATCGGTCAATGACGCCTGGCGTATTGCCAGCGCCGTCGAGGAAATTAAAAGTATTAATCTCGGCGGAATTAAAGCCAAAGAGGGCAGTAAAAATATCTCTAAGGCGATTAATTTATTGCCGGAGGAAATAGAGCAGTTGCAACAACTGGTGGGCAAAGGCGTCGAGGTGGAGATTCGCCAGGTCCCGAACGATCGCAAACAGCTTTTTACGGAATGCGTGTGATTCCGGAGGACAGATTATGGTAGAGGCTCTCTTACTGGGTCTGGTGGCGTTTATCGCGCAATCGGAATATGCCTTAGGGACGTCACTGATTTCCCGGCCTATCGTCACCGGGCTACTGACCGGTCTGGTGCTGGGGGATGTGCAGACCGGCGTCATTATGGGCGCGACGCTGGAGCTGGCGTTTATCGGTTCGTTCTCCGTTGGCGCCTCGATCCCGCCCGACGTGGTGACCGGCGGTATTCTCGGCGTGGCGTTCGCCATCACCTCCGGCGCGGGCACGGAAACGGCGCTGTTGCTCGGCCTGCCTATCGCCACCCTGACCCTGATCCTGAAAAACGTTTATCTGGGGATGTTTATTCCGCTGCTCAGCCAGAAAGCGGACGGCTATGCGGAACGGGCGGATACGCGCGGCATTGAGCGGATGCATCTGATTGCCGGATTCGGCCTGTCGCTGATGCTTGCCACGGTGGTGACCGTCTCATTCCTGGTGGGCAGCAACGCGGTGAAATCCCTGCTCGATACGATCCCGGAATTTATTAAACACGGACTCAGCGTGGCCACCGGGATCATTCCGGCTCTCGGCTTCGCGATGCTCGCCAGGTTGCTGATTAACAAGAAGGTGGCGCCGTACTTTTTCCTCGGCTTTGTACTGATGGCCTATTTGAAAATCCCGGTGACCGGTATCGCCATTCTCGGCGCCATCGTGGCGGTGGTGATGGTTAATGTCACCGCATTGAGCGCACCTCGTACCACGACAGAACAAGGAGTCAGCGATGACGACGAAGATGATTTCTGAAGAGACCCTGCAGCCGCAGGAGCAGGAAGAAGCGCGAATTACGCCGCGTGATTTACGCCGGGTGTTCTGGCGCTCCTTCCAGATGGAGTTCTCGTGGAACTATGAGCGACAGATGAATCTCGCCTTTGTTTACGCGCTGATCCCGGTGCTGAAGAAGCTCTATCCGCGCAAAGAGGAGCTGGCCGGGGCGCTGAAACGCCATCTGGTGTTCTTCAATACCACGCCGCATATCGTCACCCTGCTGCTGGGGATCACGACGGCGATGGAGGAGAAAAACAGCCAGCAGAAAAATATGGATGCCAACGCGATTGATAACGTCAAAGCCTCGCTGATGGGGCCGCTGGCCGGGCTGGGAGACTCCTTCTTTTGGGGAACGCTGCGCCTGATCGCCACCGGCATCGGCACCAGCCTGGCGCTAAAGGGCAATATTCTCGGGCCGATCCTGTTTCTGCTGGTGTTTAACGTGCCGCACATTCTGGTGCGCTGGTGCTTTACCCGCTGGGGCTACGTGCTGGGCACCGGGGTGCTGCAGCGGATCCAGAAGAGCGGAATGATGGAGAGCCTGACCTACGGGGCGTCGATTATCGGCCTGATGGTGGTCGGGGCGATGACCGCCTCAATGATCGATATCACCATCCCTGTCTCCTTCGGGGCCGGGGAGGCCAAAACTCAGGTGCAGGACATCATCAACGACATTCTGCCCTGCATGCTGCCGCTGGTGAGTTTCGGCATCGTCTACTGGCTGCTGGGGCGGAAGGTTAAACCGCTCTCTATTATCGGCGGAATGGCGCTGGTGGGCATTCTGGGTTCGTGGATCGGATTGTTTTAACGGGAGTGAGCTATGCGACCAACAATGATGACCTATATCAGCGAAGAGCCGGCCTGTCTGGCGCAGATCCTGCGCGACTACCGGCACAAGCTGGCGGCGATTGAGACCTTCGCCCGCCAGCAGCCGGTGCGGCGTATTTTGCTGCTGGCGACCGGATCGTCGCTGAATGCCGCGCTTTGCGCGCGCTATTTCTTTGAACAACGCTTTGACGTGCTGGTGGACATTAAAGAGCCGTACAACTTTACCCATTACGAAACTATCGACCCGCATACCGATCTGGTGGTGGCGATTTCCCAGAGCGGAAAAAGCGCGTCGACGCTGGAGGCGATGCGTAAGGTACAGGCCTCAGGACTGCCGGTATTTGCCCTGACCTCCGATCCGCAAAGCCCGACCGGGCGGGCCTGCGATGGCGTTCTGGATATCAATACCGGGATCGAGAGCGTAGGGTTTGTCACCCGCGGCTTTAGCGCGACAGTGCTCAATCTGCTGCTGATAGCGCTGATGATTGCTCGCAGCCAGGGGAAGGCCAGTGAAGCCGAGGAGCAGCACTATCTTGCCGAATTCCAGCGACTGGCGGCGGCGATCCCGGAGGTCATCGCCCGCACTTCGCGCTTTATCGACCGGCATAGCGAAACGCTGCGGCGCGGCGAGCGCTTTGTCGCCACCGGCTATGGCGCGCTGGTTGGCGTGGCGAAAGAGTTCGAAACCAAATTTACCGAGACGGTGCGGGTACCTTCCAGCGGCTTTGAGCTGGAAGCCTATATGCACGGCCCCTATCTGGAAGCCAATGCCCGCCATGTGATGCTGTTTATGGAAGACTCGCCGGACGCGCGAACCCGGGCGCTGCGCGACTATATGGCGCCGTCCATTGCCCGCGCCTTTACCCTGACGCTGGGGGACGAAGAGGATGAACAAACGCTGGCGCTTAACTGCCCGTGCGAGCATCACCTGGCGCCGCTGCTGCTGATTGTCCCAGTGCAGATGCTCGCCTGGCATACCGCCGGGCTAAAAGGCATCGATCTGGCGATACGTATTTTCGACGATTTTGACCGCGTATTAAAAAGTAAAATCTGATTATTCAGGAGAAAACTATGTTGGGTTTTAATCAGGACGAGTACCTGACCAGTGCTCGCGAGATCATCGCTGCGCGTAAACAGGCGGAAACCGTGGCCGACGCTATTTATGACAGCGGCTGCAGCGCGTTATTTTTCGCCTCGGTAGGCGGTTCTTTAGCTCCGATGATGGCAATTAATGAGTTTGCCAAAGAATTAACCAGCGTGCCGGTTTATCTTGAGCAGGCGGCGGAATTAATTCATCGCGGGCATAAAAAATTAAATAAAGAGGCGGTGGTGGTGACGTTATCCAAATCCGGCGATACCAAAGAGTCGGTGGCCATTGCCGAATGGTGCAAGGCGCAGGGGATACGCGTGGTAGCCATTACCCGTCATGCCGATTCGCCATTGGCTGCCGCCGCCAGCTGGCATATTCCGATGTGCCACAAAAATGGCGTGGAATATGAATATATGCTGCTGTACTGGTTATTCTTTCGGGTCATTTATCGTCACGGCGAGTTTGCGGATTATGCGCGTTTTGCCAGCCAGCTCGAGTTGCTGCCGGAAAATCTTCTGCAGGCCAAACGCCAGTTCGATCCCCAGGCGGACAGCATTGCCGCGCAATACCATGACAGCGACTATATGATGTGGATTGGCGGCGCGGAAATGTGGGGTGAGGTCTACCTGTTCTCGATGTGTATTCTCGAAGAGATGCAGTGGAAGCGGACCAAGTCGGTAAGCTCGGCTGAATTTTTCCACGGCACTCTGGAGCTGCTGGAAAAAGAGGTCCCGCTGTTTCTGGTGAAGGGCGAGGGGAAATGCCGGGCGCTGGACGAGCGCGTCGAACGCTTTGCCGAAAAGATAACTGACCATCTGGTGGTGATCGACCCGCGCGACTATCCGCTGAACGGCATTGATGATGCGTTCCGCTGGATTATGGCGCCGTGCGTGGTGTCCACTCTGCTGGTGGACCGGCTGGCGGCCCACTTTGAGCACCATACCGGCCACGACCTGAATATCCGCCGTTATTACCGGCAGTTTGATTACTAAATCTTGCCTATGGCGGCCAGTCAGACTGGCCGCTCCGCTATTCTCCGAGGCGCTTCCCAGAAAATCATCGTTAAAACCAACCGGTTAAAAACCGGTGGTAGAGTCCGGCTTTCCTTCTCTTTCAGGCAAGCGGATGGCCATGAAAAAACGAATAACCGCCACGCCGCATGATGCGGTGTTTAAACGATTTCTTCGCCACCCGGAGACGGCGAATGATTTTCTCATGCTCTATCTTCCCGAAGCGATCCGCCAGCGGTGCGATTTCGCTACTCTGAGGCTGCAATCGGCGAGCTTTATCGATGAGGATCTACGCGCCTGGTATTCGGACGTGCTGTGGTCGGTGCAAACCACCTGCGGGGCGGGATATATTTACGTGGTGATAGAGCATCAGAGCTCGCCGGATAATCATATGGCTTTTCGTCTAATGCGCTATGCGATTGCCGCGATGCAGCGACACCTCGACGCCGGGCACAAAACGCTGCCGCTGGTGGTGCCGATGCTTTTTTATCACGGCGCAACCAGTCCTTATCCTTTTTCCCTCAACTGGCTGGATGAATTTGCCGACCCGCAGCTGGCGAAGAGGCTGTACGGCAGTCAGTTTCCATTGATCGACGTCACGGTCATGCCGGACGATGAAATCGTGCAGCATCGGCGGGTCGCCCTGCTGGAGCTGATGCAAAAGCATATTCGCCAGCGCGATCTCAGCGGCATAACGGAGTCGTTGGCGGCCGTGGTGATGCTGGGATACACTAATCCCCGGCAGTTGAGAATGCTGTTTCACTATATGCTGCAGTACGGTAACACGGCCGAGCCGGGCGTGTTTCTCCGCCGGCTGGCCCGCCGTCTGCCACAGTATGAGGAGACATTGATGTCTATCGCGCAAAAGCTTAAGCAGGAAGGTCGACAGGAAGGTCGGCATGAGGGCCGACAGGAGGGGCGCCTGGAAGGGCGCCTTGAGGGCTTACAGGAAGGGAGCCGGCGTGAGGCGCTGCGCATTGCCGGCAGCATGTTACAGAATGGCCTCGACAAAGAGACGGTACAGAAAATTACCGGACTGTCGGCTGACGACCTCAAGCCGCTGTTTTGTTAACACCCTGCCACGGAAACCGTTGCCCGGCGCCAATATCCGCCGGGCAAGGTGGCTTTAACCTTCGCTTTTCACCACTTTGATCTCCACCATACCGATCCCCAGCTGACGCGGGGAGTGGCCGAGGATATTGCCCTCGTTGGTGGACTGCGGGTCCGGCGGAGTGATGGTCAGCGTATTGCTGCGCGTTGGGTTGTCGAAATGCAGCGTCGTGGTGGTCACATCATTGACCAGTGTAAGCACTTGCTCACTTTGACCAACCCGCACCGGGATCGGCTTATTGGCATTGGGACCGTAGGCTTTGGCGGTGATCACCAGATCAAATTTCTCCGGCAGCGGCTCTTTATATTCAATCTTCACGTCGCTGCCCAGCTGGGCATTGGACCACCGACCCCAGGACTCGGGGCGCGAAATGCCGCTAAACTGTTTCACCTCTTCCGGCGCGCCGGCAACGTTAAACACGAAGCTGTCGGCCTTATAGCGAATATCGTTGTCGACAACTTTCAGCGTATCGACGTTGCCCTTATAGCGCTCCATATCGATAAGGGTGTCCCTGAAGGCGGTCTTACCTTGCCACTGTGGCTTATCAACGTGCTGGACCTTCTGCTCACCCCCCAGCTGTCCCTGCGAGACGCACCAGTCGGTGGAGAGCGCCAGCTCAGGAGACCACAGCTGGCCCATTTTATAGCAGCGATCGACCCACACGAAATTATCCCGCGGCGCGAAATCGGCCAGCTGGAAGCGCAGCGGCGCCGAGTATTCGCTCTCCGGCAGCGGTTCAACGCGCTGGTTCGACACCCGGAGCAGCAGCGGCAGACGGAAATGGCTGCCGGAAAAGGCGATCATGTTCTTCTGCGAGTCGATGGTGAAGTTTTTCATCTCTTTCGGGAAGTTCCACAGGCGGATCACGTCGGGTTTCCAGGCCAGGACCTTCTCTTTCATATTCATGAAAATACCGGAGAGCGACTGGCCAGAGAGACTGCTGCGCCCGAGGCCGATATAGTTATCGCCACCGAGAATATCCAGCACCGTCGCGCCGTTATCCATGGTGTTGCGTTTCACCGCCAGGGTCTCCTGCTGCGGCCGATCGCCGCGCAGGACAAAGAACAAATTGCTGCGATCGTGCTTGTTGAGGTAATCCCAGGCGCTGTTCTTCATGGCCAGGTGATCGGAAGAGACCACGATGACCGTGTTTTTGAAATAGGGAGAGGCTTTGATCTTCTCGATCAGCGCGGCGATATGTTCCTGGCTGCAGCTAACGGCGCTGAAGGAGAGGTTTTTCTTGCCGTCCACGTCATAGCGTTTACGCTCGCAGGTACGCGAGATAAAGCCGTCGGGATGGTGAGTGTCCACCGTCAGGGCGAACAGTGAAAAGCGTTTTCCGGACTGTGACAGTTCTTCGAATTTTTTCCACGTCTCGTCGAGTACCGTGTCGTCATAGAAGCCCCAGTCGTTGCGGTAGGTTGGATCGGCTACCGTGGTTTTGAGCTCTTCCGCCCCGAACAGGTGATCGAAGCCGTGGGATTTGAGAAACACGTCTTTGCCGGCAAAGCGCAGGTTAGCTCCCTGCACAAAATAGTTTTCGTAACCGGAGTTTTTCAGGATATCGCCAAGGCAGATATTCTGCGGAAAGAAGCTGGAGACCGAGGCCGAAGCGTTGCCTTCAAACGGGGCAAACAGCGGAATGCCACACTGTGATGCGACCATGCCGGCGATGGTGTAATCGGTCCCCGGCAGCTGCATAGTATTGCTGAAATCAATGCCCTCATCTTTTATTCTGCCAAGCTCAGGGGTGAGGTTGGGGAAAGCATCGTTATCAAAATAGGTGCGCTCAAGGCTTTCGCCATAGATATAGACCAGATTCAGCTGCGGATTGTCGATACGCTTCGACGGTTCTTTGTAGTACGCCGCAAAGTCCGGATCTCCTTCCCGCGACTGCGATTTCACCAGCTCGCTGATTTGATGGAAGGCCGGGCTGGCGTCGACCGAAGCCAGCGCCAGCAGCAGCGCCGCCAGGCTGTAGCCGACGTGATGAGGATGATGCCGACGGCGGCGCAGCACCCATCCCAGGGCGCCAAAGACGGCAACCAGCGCGACGGCCACGCCGACGCCCGGCAGAATGTATTTGCCGATCCCGGCGCCGGTCAGGCTGTTGGTCAGAGTGTAGAGTACCGCGTCGTTGATGCCGTCGCCGGTAAAGTAGTCGCTGGCGTAGAGGGTGATATTCAGCACCACGAACAGACCTAACACCGTGAGCGTGGCGGCAAACCACCAGGTGTTACGACCCGCTTTCCAGGCATAAAGCACCACCGAAGCTAAAAATAAGGCGATGGATAACAACTCTGACACAGCTCATCCTCATTAACGCCAGTTATCGGCTGGCAGAACAGATTACTTTTCAAGCCACACTGTAATTGCAGCGCCATCTTGCTGCAATTCTAGCGTCATGAAAGTGTGCAGTTATTCAGAATTGGTTTAGAAGTTGCCTTTTTTGATCGGCGTCGCAACGGGCGGGGCGGGGAAGCGCAAGGAGAAAAAGGCGAAAAAAGCCGTTTCAGGCCGCGCTGCCGTCGCGAAGGCGACAAACGCGGCATTGGCCCTCTGCGTCAGGAGAGAAAGTTAACGCCCTGTTTTAAGACCAGATCGCAGGCTTTGGTTTTCACCTGTTTCGCCAGCGAACTGTTGCCGAGGGTATTCAGGTCAAGCTGCTGGCCATTATTGCTGTTGAGCAGCCCCTGCAGGCCATCAAGATAGCTGGTGTCCTGTTTTTGTTTTTCCGGCGTGCTGAGCCCCAGCTTATCCAGCACCTGGTTTTTGACGTTATCTGCGCTGGTCGCCGAGGCGAGCTTCTGTTTGGCGCAATATGACATGATCCCGGCAGCGTTATTCATGCTGCTGGCGGTCAGCGACTGGCTGCTGCCGTTGAGCAGGCTAGTCAGAGAGGAGATGGACATTCCGCCGCCGCTGGCCTGGGTGCTGCTGCCGCTGAGCTGGCTGGCGGCGCTGTTGAGAGAATCCTGCCAGGAGGCGGCGTGGGCGCCGGAGAAGGTAAATGCGCTAAGGGTAAGCGCGGCAAGTAAGCCATTTTTTAACGATTTCATAGACGGACTCATAAGCGTGACTGAAGAATCGCTTTAGTATAACGCCGTCGTCGTCCGGAAATCTCTTAATACTCCTTGCCGGTGACGCGGTGCCGGTAACTTTCCCAGTTGAAGATAACCCACAGGCTGTTGCCCAGGCGCATACGGTCCATCACCCGTTCGCCGAGCAGCTTATTCATCTCTTCCATATTACTGTTGGTCAGCATACCGGTGGGCCGTTTGGATGAAGATCGGCGGTCAACGATCTGATTGATAATGACCTTTTCATAGCGAGACTCTGTCTGCATACCAATTTCATCAATGACCAGAAGATCGACCTTGCTGAGGTCGCTCAGTAACTGCTCTTCGCTCGTCTCCCGATTGCCGAAGGTATCTTTCATCGCCGACATAATATCGGCCACGGTGATGATTAAGACCGACTTCCCGCGCAGCAGCAGTTCGTTGCAGATAGCCGCCGCGAGGTGGTTTTTGCCGGTGCCCGGTTTGCCGGAGAAGATAAAGCTGGCGATATTGCCATCGAACTCTTCCACGTACTGACGCGCGCGGGCGAGGGCGTTCATCTGCCCCTCGCACTCGACGCGATAGTTATCAAAGGAGCAGTTCTGATGAAGGGGGCGGATCCCCGAGCGGTTAAAGGTGCGCTGCATTTTCATCGCGCGGTTCTCCCGCTCCAGCGCTTCGGAACGCAGCTTGCCTTGCTCTTTTTGCCAGGCCAGCAGCTCTTCGCCGGTTTTAAACGCCGGTTCGATATGAGCCGGCATCATTTTCTGCAGGCGCTTCATCAGATCGCCAACGTTTTTCATGCTCATCCTCGGAAACCTCGCGGAATATGACTGTCGGGTTCGCTAACGCTGTTCACATCGCGCTTCGGCTGCCCGCCGTTGCTGGCGCGGCTGATTTGCACGCTGCGAGCCAGTTTCTGCTGCCACTGCACGTGGTGAAACACTTTACCTTCCGCCTGCCAGTAAGCGACGAAAGCGGCCAGCTCTTCCGGGGTGACCGGCTGGCTCAGCGCGATGCCCCACAGCGCGGCCAGACGCTGAAAGTCGGCGTCCGGCTGCCAGGCCGCATACATGGCAAATTTGCCCATCGGCACCGCAACCGGCGCCGCGGCGGGCTCGTCGAAAAACTGCGGGTCAAGCGCGATGTCGCTGCCGGGGCGCGCCAGCCTGGCTTCCAGCTCCAGCAGCTGCGCCAGCCGGGCTGGGGTCAGCGCATAGAACGCCGGGGCGTTGTTGGCAAAAACGGCGACGGTGCCGTCAGTCGATTTCGCCAGCAGCGCCGCGTGCTGCTGGAGGAACTCTTCCAGGCCGCTAAAATGGGAGGTTAAAATTCGCGAAGACATAACTCTATCTCAACTCTGAACTGCAAAGAGTGGGGTGATCTGCACATAGTAGCACAGAGCCCGTCGCGGAAGGAGCGTCGCGGCTCTGCCGCCCCGCCCCCGGGGGGGGTGCGGGGGGGGTGGAGGCGAATTTCCTCAAAAAAGGCGACGCCGCCGCGCGGCGGGATCGCCACCACCGGGCGCCCGGCGATATCCAGAATAGT
>NZ_JAIJYL010000028.1:0-63955 GCF_019753495.1 Klebsiella sp. TF21-TM
CGGTAGTTCAGTCGGTTAGAATACCTGCCTGTCACGCAGGGGGTCGCGGGTTCGAGTCCCGTCCGTTCCGCCACTTAATAAGAGCCCTGAGCATCTGCTCAGGGCTTTTTTGTTTTATCTGTTTCCGATTATTGCTAAATCAGCAAAAATCCTCTGCATTAATCGCTCTTTTTCCCCACCACACCATCAGCCATAATTTCATTCGTTAACCGAAATGAACAAATAACGAGGAAAAACATGGCAATCCCTGCATTTGGTCTTGGCACCTTCCGTCTGAAAGATGATGTTGTTATCGCATCTGTAAAAACCGCGCTGGAGCTGGGCTATCGTACTATCGACACCGCGCAAATCTACGACAACGAAGCCGCGGTGGGTCAGGCTCTCGTTGAGAGCGGCGTGCCGCGTGATGAGCTGTTCATCACAACCAAAATCTGGATCGAAAACCTGAGCAAAGACAAGCTGATCGCCAGCCTGCAAGAGAGCCTGCAGAAGCTACGCACTGACTATGTTGATCTGACGCTGATCCACTGGCCGTCACCGAATGATGCGGTAGCTGTTGAAGAGTTTATGGCTGCTCTGATGGAAGCGAAGGCGCTCGGCCTGACCCGTCAGATCGGTATCTCCAACTTCACTATTCCACTGATGGAGCGCGCGATTGCCGCCGTTGGCGCTGAAAACATTGCTACCAATCAGATTGAGCTTTCGCCGTATCTGCAAAACCGTAAAGTCGTCGATTGGGCGCGTGAGCACGGTATCCATATCACCTCCTACATGACCCTGGCCTACGGTAAGGCGCTGAAAGATGAGGTGATTGCCCGTATCGCGGCGAAACATAATGCGACTCCGGCGCAGGTTATCCTGGCATGGGCGATGGGCGAGGGGTACGCGGTGATCCCGTCCTCGACGAAGCGTGAGAACCTGGCCAGCAACCTGAATGCGCTGGATCTGAAGCTGGATGATGAAGATCGCCAGGCGATCGCCGCGCTGGATTGCAACGATCGGCTGGTGAGCCCGGAAGGTCTGGCGCCGCAGTGGGATTAATCTCCTGCTTCCGGTATGCCCATCAGAGGGTACTACGACAGCTCCTTCGGGAGCTGTTTTACGTGTTCGCTCAGAAAATCAATAAACGCCCTGATACGTGTGCTGACGGCTCTATCGCTGTAGTACACCGCGCTGAAGGGCATCTCCACCGGCAAACGTTTGTCGGCCAGTAGTTCAACAAACTCCCCACTGGCTATCTCTTTATCCACCATATAATCCGACAGGCAGGCAATACCGTTCCCGGTCAGACACAGTTGCTTGAGCGTTTCCCCACTGTTCGATGATACCGCCGCCTCAATCTCTAACAACTGACCATCGCAACAGGATACCGGCCAGGTGTTCAGAGAGACGGGTTCAGTGAAGCCCAGACATTGATGTTGTTTCAGATCTGACGGATGCTGCGGCACGCCGTAGCGCGAAACATACTCTGGCGAGGCGACGATCTTCCGATAGCTGGTGAACAGCGGTCGGGCGCGCAGGCTGGAATCGGTTAAGGTTCCGGCCCGAATAGCCACATCCACTTTTCGTTCAATCAGATTAATAAATGTTTCTGACGACACGAGCGACAGCGTCATTTCCGGGTAACGCTCGCGAAATGGCTTCACCAGCGGCATGAGAAAATGCAGCATCACCGGCGTCGCGGCATCCACCCGCAGCAGGCCTCGCGGCGTCGTGCGCGTTTCCAGCAGGTCGTTTTCTGCCGCCGCCATCTCCTGTAATACCACCTGCATCCGGCGAAAATAGCGCTCGCCTTCCTCTGTCAGACTGAGCTGACGGGTGGTCCGATTGAGCAGGCTAACACCAAGCTTTGACTCGAGCTTTTTGACTGCCCGGCTGACGGCAGAGTTGGCCTGACCCAGCTGTTCGGCCGCCCGGCTGAAACTCCCGCTTTCCACTACCGCCACAAAGATGGCGATCTCCTCGGATGTGGCTCTCATTATTGCACCTGTAGCAAAATTCTATTGATACTTTGATAGTTTTTGTTATTTATACAACCCTTCATACTACGTGTCATCTTAATCCTGATGCTACGGAGTAAATTATGCCACTGGCGCTATTTGCCTTAACCATCGGTGCCTTCGCAATTGGCACCACTGAATTCGTGATTGTCGGCCTGGTCCCGACGATTGCCCAACAACTCTCTATTTCGCTGCCGTCGGCAGGCCTGCTGGTTTCTATCTACGCGCTGGGCGTGGCGATCGGCGCCCCGGTGCTGACGGCGTTAACGGGGCGTATGCCGCGTAAACAGCTGCTGCTGGCGTTGATGGTCCTGTTTACGGCGGGTAATGTGCTGGCCTGGCAGGCCCCGGGATATGAAACGCTGATCCTGGCGCGCCTGCTGACCGGTCTGGCACACGGCGTGTTCTTTTCTATTGGCTCGACAATCGCCACCAGCCTGGTGGCAAAAGAGAAAGCAGCCTCGGCTATCGCCATTATGTTCGGCGGCCTGACGGTCGCGCTGGTAACCGGGGTGCCATTCGGGACTTTCATCGGTCAGCATTTTGGCTGGCGGGAAACGTTCCTCGCGGTATCGATTCTGGGGGTGATTGCGCTTATCAGCAGTCTGATTCTGGTGCCGAATAATATCCCGGGCCGCGCCAGCGCCAGCCTGCGCGATCAGCTGAAAGTCTTAACCCATCCGCGCCTGCTGATGATCTATGCCATTACCGCGCTGGGCTATGGCGGCGTGTTTACCGCCTTTACCTTCCTTGCGCCGATGATGCAGGAGCTGGCCGGCTTCAGCCCGTCAGCCGTGAGCTGGATCCTGCTGGGCTATGGCGTCTCGGTGGCTATTGGCAACGTATGGGGCGGCAAACTGGCCGATAGGCATGGCGCCGTCTCCGCGCTGAAGTTTATCTTCGCCGCGCTGGTTGTGCTGCTGCTGGTGTTCCAGCTGACCGCCAGCATTCACTATGCCGCGCTGGCAACGGTGCTGGTGATGGGCGTTTTCGCCTTCGGCAACGTGCCGGGCCTGCAGGTGTACGTGGTGCAAAAAGCAGAGCAGTACACCCCCGGGGCTGTCGACATCGCATCCGGCCTGAATATTGCCGCCTTCAACGTCGGCATCGCGCTGGGGTCGATCGTCGGCGGACAGACGGTCGCGCGGTACGGTCTGGCGCAGACGCCGTGGATTGGCGCGGTGATTGTGCTGGTCGCTTTGCTGTTGGTGGTCCTGAGCGGACGTTTAGATAAATTGCCACGCCGTTCGGCAGCGCTTTCTCCCGAAGGCTAAGGGTTTCTCGCAATTTGCATTGAAAGTGTATGGGAAAATCCCTATAACAGAATAACCAGTCGTCGTCGGGCTGGTTTCTGTTATCGAGGATTAATGCCCAAATTGCGAAAGAACACCTACGCCATGCGCTATGTCGCCGGACAACCTGCGGAGAGAATATTGCCTCCGGGGGCGTTTGCGGGCGTGAGTCCGGTTTATCCCGCCGGCACGCCGTTAAGCAGCGATGAGAAAATCCGCGTGCTGGTGTGGAATATCTTCAAACAGCAGCGCGCAGAGTGGCAGTCGGTCCTTAAGAATTTTGGCAAAGACGCGCACTTAGTCCTGTTGCAGGAGGCGCAGACGACGCCGGAGCTGGTCAGGTTCGCGACCACCAACTATCTGGCCGCCGATCAGGTGCCTGCGCTGGTGCTGCCGCAGCATCCTTCCGGCGTGATGACGCTGGCTTCCGCCCATCCTATCTATTGCTGCCCATTGCGCGAACGTGAACCTATTTTGCGTCTGCCTAAATCAGCATTAGTGACTGTCTATCCGCTGCCCGATGCGCGGCTGTTAATGGTGGTCAATATCCATGCCGTTAACTTCAGCCTTGGCGTCGACGTCTACAGCAAACAGCTGCTGCCGATTGGCGATCAGATCGCCCATCACAGCGGGCCGGTGATCATGGCCGGCGACTTCAATGCCTGGAGCCGCCCGCGGATGAACGCCCTGTACCGCTTTGCACGCGAGATGTCGCTGCGTGAAGTTCGTTTCCCGGACGATCAGCGCCGCCGCGCGTTTGGTCGCCCGCTCGATTTTGTGTTCTACCGTGGGTTAAGCGTGCACGATGCTTCCGTGCTGGTAACCCGCGCCTCCGACCACAACCCGCTACTAGTCGAATTCAGTCCCGGCAAGCCTGATTAATTTAAGGTTGGTCAGGCCTGCCATGGGGCAGGCCTGCGCATGCATGGTGCTGCCTTTTATTACTCAAAAAACCGTAAGGACAAGACAACATGACAACACGCTCTCACCATGACAACGTCGAAAAGCAGTTCGGCTCCCAGGCCAGCGCCTATCTGACCAGCGCCGTGCACGCCTCTGGTCGCGATCTGCAGCGGCTGGCGGAACGACTGGCTGATTTTCCTCAGGCGAAAGTGCTGGATATGGGCTGCGGGGCAGGGCACGCCAGCTTTACCGCGGCGGGACAGGTTGCCGAGGTGACCGCCTATGATTTATCGAGCCAGATGCTGGAGGTCGTTGCCGCTGCGGCAAAGGAGAAAGGTTTTAGCAATATCGTGACCCAGCAGGGGTATGCCGAAACGCTGCCGTTCGCTGATGCCAGCTTTGATATCGTTATCAGCCGCTATTCTGCTCATCACTGGCATGACGTTGGCCAGGCGCTGCGCGAGGTGAAACGTGTCCTCAAGCCGGGTGGGGTGATGATCGTGATGGACGTGATGTCGCCGGGCCATGTGGTGCGTGATGTCTGGCTGCAGACGGTGGAAGCCTTGCGCGATACCTCGCACGTGCGTAATTATTCCAGCGGCGAGTGGCTGACGCTGGCGACGGAGGCGGGGCTGGTGATTAATCAGCTGTTGACCGATCGCCTGCCGCTGGAGTTCAGTTCGTGGGTGGCGCGGATGCGTACCCCTGAGCCGCTGGTGGAGGCGATTCGTTTATACCAGCAGAGCGCCTCGGCGGAGGTGAAAGCCTACTTTGAGTTACAACAGGATGGTTCCTTTACCAGCGATACCATCATGTTTGAAGCGCATAAAGCGGTTTAATACGGACAACAAAAAAGGCACCGGGGGAAGTCGGTGCCTTTTTATCGAACCCTGACGTATCAGGACTCTGGTCGATCGCTGTTTTTCACAAACAGCGTTAGCTGATCGCCAGGCCGCAGATTGTCGGTATCGCTGTTCCAGCGCATGACGTCGCGAATATTAACGCCATGACGTTTGGCGATGCTCGACAGCGAATCACCTTTGCGAACGCGATAGGTGATGCTATCGCTGTTATTCGCCAGACGCTGCGCGCTGCTGCCGGCGCCGATAACCAGGTTCTGTCCAACCTTCAATCCAGAGCCGCGCAGGTTATTCCACTGCTGCAGATCGCGGGTCGTGACGCCGAGACGGGAAGCAATCCCGGAAATGGTATCGCCGGAACGCACCTTATAGCTTCGGCTGGTCAGCGGCGTATTATCCGCGAGCTGCGTCGGCTGTACGGCGGCAATGTCGCCAGAGGCCAGCGATTCACGCAGCTGGGCTGCGTGTTTCTGCGGCACCATGACGTACTTTGGCCCGCTAGCGCCCAGCGTTGACCCCTTTACGCCGGCGTTGAAGGTCTTCAGCTTGCTGACCGGCATACCGGCCATATCCGCGAGCTGAGAAATATCAACCGGACTGTCGAGGCGAACGCGCGCCAGCGCACGGCTTTCATCAGCCGTAGGCAACTTCACGCCGTAACGTTTGCTGTTTTTGAGGATGTCGCTCAATGCCAGCATTTTCGGTACGTAGACTTTCGTTTCATGCGGCAGAGACAGCGACCAGAAATCGGTGGGTTTGCCACGCGAACGGTTCGCTTTCACTGCCTTCATGACCCGACCTTCGCCGCTGTTATATGCCGCAACCGTTAACAACCAGTCGCCGTCGAACATTTTGTTCAGACGTTGCATCATGTCCAGCGCCGCGGTAGTCGATGCGACAACGTCACGACGCGCATCGTAACTGCGGGTCTGTTTTAAACCATAATTGCGCCCTGTGCTCGGAATGATCTGCCAGATGCCTGCGGCATTGGCGCCAGACGTCGCGTGTGGGTCAAAAGCGCTCTCCACTATGGGTAGTAATACCAGTTCCATTGGCATGTTACGTTTCTTAACCTGCCCGGCTATCCAGTACATATACGGCTCTGCCCGTAAAGTTACATCGTGGAGATAGCTCTTATTTCTTAAGTACTTCTGTTTTTGCTCGCGAATCCGGGGGTTATCCGGTATTCCCATCTTTAGCTCGTCGCCTATGGAAGTCCACAGATCCTGGTCTTGCGCGTAGAAGGTTCCATCATCTAACCAGCGCGCTTGACTTGTGAACTTGCCTGCTTCCCCTTGACCAGCCGCAGAAAGGCTCTGTGCTCGCTGTTCGACGGTGCCATCGTGCTTAGACGCCTGGCACCCCACCAGCAGGACAGAGGCGAATAATATCGCTCGTGCCTTCATGTGTGTGTCAATAGTTGCTTAAAAGACGACCAAGGATAACGGCGAAGTTAGCCGATGACAAGAATTAAATATCAGAATTCGTCTTTCTTTGACCTTAACCACGCAAATCGCGCCACAGAGTGTTGCAATTTTGTTTCTTTGTTAATTTTGTCAATTAAATCAATATCATTTACCCGTAAAAATAAATTTATACGCCGCTCGTTTTTCAGAATTACGGGTAGTGTCTTTTGTTTTTTTGCACGTAACTCATTAACTTTATGATAGTAATCGTTTATGTCCCTATCATCAGGCAGGATACTCAACGCAAACTTCATATTCGCTAACGTATATTCATGTGCGCAACATATAAGGGTTTCTTCAGGAAGGGCGTTAATCTTCATAAATGATTGATACATCTGCTCTGCAGTGCCTTCGAACAGCCTTCCGCAGCCGCCGGAGAACATCGTGTCGCCGCAAAACAGATAAGGTTCGCTGTAGTAACAGATATGTCCTAATGTGTGACCTGGCGTGGAGAAAATGGAAAAATCGACCCCGAGAATTGACAGCCGATCGCCATCGTCTACTACCTGAGTAACCCCCTTATCCTGGGTTTCTGCCGGCCCGTAAACCACCAGAGAGGGGAATTTTTCACGTAATTGTTTTACGCCGCCGACGTGATCCTGATGGTGATGGGTCAGTAAAATGGCCTCGGGCTGCCACTGGTTTTCCTCGATTGCCGCCAGAACCGGCGCGGCCTCGCCCGGGTCAACGATGATGCAGCGGCCGTGATTCTCAGTGAGAACCCAGATGTAGTTGTCCTGAAACGCGGGAATACTGATAAGATTCATAAATTACCTCTAAAGCGTAGCGGAAGGTGGCAATGAAGCCGGCAAGGATACCTCATACAGTGACAGCGCCTGAGCATTGGTCCAGTATGCCGTGGGGCGAATACTATCGCGAAACGCTGGAGCAGCAGATGAAGCCATGGCTGGCTAAATTATATGGCTTTCATCTGCTTAAGATTGGCAATCTGAGCGCGGAAATCAATACCGAAGCTTGCGCCATCTCGCACCAGGTGAATGTCTCGCTGGCGGGAAACCCAATGCAGGTCCGGGCCGACCCGCTGCATTTACCCTTTGCCGAAAAGTCCGTCGACGCCTGCCTGCTGGCGCATACCCTGCCGTGGTGTAGCGATCCGCATCGCCTGCTGCGGGAGGCCGATCGCGTCCTGATCGATGATGGCTGGATGATCCTGACCGGGTTTAATCCTGTCAGCCTGATGGGATTGCGTAAACTGGTGCCGGTGCTGCGCAAAGGCACGCCGTACAACAGCCGTATGTTTACGTTGATGCGCCAGCTGGACTGGCTGTCGCTGCTCAACTTTGAAGTGCTGCATTATGGGCGTTATCAGGTTTTACCCTGGTCGCGGCATGGCGGCAAACTGCTGAGCACCCATCTGCCAGCGCTGGGCTGTTTGCAATTGATTGTCGCCCGCAAACGGACTATTCCGCTCACCCTTAATCCGATGAAGTCAGGGAAAGCGAAAACCCAGCTGCGGCCGGCAGTAGGCGCCACCCGGCAGTGGCGCAAGGGGCAGAATTAGCTCTCCGGCTGGTAGCCGAGGTCGTCCTGAGTGGGATGGGAGGCCGCAGCGCGGGCCAGCTCGTCGCAGCGTTCGTTTTCTGGATGGCCGGCGTGGCCCTTCACCCACTCCCATTTGATCTTATGCTGGCCAAGCGCGGCGTCCAGCCTCTGCCAGAGGTCGACATTCTTTACCGGTTTTTTCTCTGCCGTTTTCCAGCCGCGCTTTTTCCAGTTGTGGATCCACTGGGTGATCCCCTGGCGGACATACTGGCTGTCGGTGCTGAGCACCACCTCGCAATGCTCTTTTAACGCTTCGAGGGCGACGATCGCCGCCATCAGTTCCATGCGGTTATTGGTGGTCAGACGGTAGCCGGCGCTAAAGGTTTTTTCGTGCTGGCGGTAGCGCATAATGGCGCCGTAACCGCCGGGTCCTGGATTTCCCAGGCAAGAGCCGTCGGTGAAAATTTCTACCTGTTTGAGCATCTCTGGTAGACTTCCTGTAATTGAAATCGATTTGTAAACGATAAGTCTGACATAAATGACCGCGATGAGCACTGCAATTACGCGCCAGATTGTTCTCGATACCGAAACCACCGGTATGAACCAGATCGGGGCGCACTACGAAGGACATAAGATCATTGAGATCGGCGCCGTGGAGGTGATTAACCGCCGCCTGACCGGTAACAATTTCCACGTCTATCTCAAGCCCGATCGGCTGGTGGATCCGGAGGCGTTCGGCGTGCACGGGATCGCCGACGAATTCCTGCTGGATAAACCCACCTTTGCCGACGTGGCCGATGAATTTATGGATTACATCCGCGGCGCGGAGCTGGTGATCCATAACGCCTCGTTCGATATCGGTTTTATGGATTATGAGTTCGGTAAGCTGAACCGCGGGATCGGGAAAACCGAGACCTTCTGTAAAATCACCGACAGTCTGGCGCTGGCGCGGAAAATGTTTCCCGGCAAGCGCAACAGTCTGGATGCGCTATGTTCGCGCTACGAAATAGACAACAGCAAGCGTACGCTGCACGGGGCACTGCTCGATGCCCAGATCCTTGCCGATGTCTATCTGATGATGACCGGCGGCCAGACGTCGATGGCGTTCTCTATGGAAGGCGAAAGCCAGCAGCAGGCAGGCGAGATGGGGATTCAGCGCGTCGTTCGCGCCGCCAGCCAGTTACGGGTGGTTTATGCCTCTGATGAAGAGCTGGTGAACCATGAATCCCGCCTCGATCTGGTACAAAAGAAAGGCGGAAGCTGCCTGTGGCGTGCCTGATAACCACTAAAATGGATTAAAAGTAGGCGGTTGGGCGATTTTTGCAGCAAACGATTCAAAACGGTAGAAAAAGCGTTGACGGGGTAGAGGGGAATCCGTAATATTCGCCTCGTTCCCAACGGAACAACAACGCGGAGCGGTAGTTCAGTCGGTTAGAATACCTGCCTGTCACGCAGGGGGTCGCGGGTTCGAGTCCCGTCCGTTCCGCCACTATTCAGAAAGCCTGAATCAGCAATGATTCAGGCTTTCGTCGTTTTCGTCGCCGAATTTCAGCGCGCCTCTTGTTCCTCCTGCATACACTGCATGAATACCCGCATCGCCGGACTGATTGCTTTCCCGGCGTGATGGGCGCAGAGCGCATGGATCGTCAGCGGCGTCTCGCTGAACGGCAGCTCGACCAGCGTCCCGCGTTTGAGTTCCTCCTCTACCGCAAAGCGCGGCAGAAAACTCACCCCCAGATTGCCCGCCACGCACTGCTTGATGCTTTCAATACTCCACAGTTCGATGGTGTTCTCCATGGTAATGCCGCGCTGGCGCAGGGTACTTTCAAAAATCTGCCGGAACACGCACTGGGGTTCGTTGATGATAAAGCTCAATGGGATATGCTGCCGCGGGCGCAGGAAGTCGACCGGCGCCTGATCGACTGACGCGACCAGCGCCAGCGGCTGCGGGCCAAGTTCCATCATGGTGAGCGCATCATCGTTGCCAACCCGGTAAAACACCCCCAGGTCGACTTCGTCAGCGAGCAGCGCATCACGGATGCTGTAGCAATTGAGCGACTGCAGTGACAGGCGGACCTTCGGGGCGCGTTGCTTAAAACGCTGCAGCACCGGCGGCATTTTGTACGCCAGCAGGGTTTCACCAGTGGCGACGCGAAGTTCGCCGCCGGGTTCATCGTCCTGGCGCGCCGCCTGGCGAATCGACGCCATCACTTTGGTCAGATCGTAGACATGCGGCAGGACATTTTTACCCGCGGCGGTGAGACACATTCGTCGGCCAATTTTCTCAAACAGCGGGATGGCAAGCTCCTGCTCAAGCTGCTGGATATGAAAGGTTACGGTGGACTGGGTGCAGCACAGTTTCTGCGAGGCGCGCAGAAAGGATCCTTCTTCGACAACCGTTTTGAAGGTGATAAAGCGTCGCAGATCCATATTTCCTCTTTATATCGAAATTCTCGAATTAAGAATGAAAAAACATTCATTTTTTTAAATTATCAGCTTCGGGTACTGTCTGCCAGTCAAGAGGAGAAAACACGTGACACCTACCCTGATTAGCGCCTTTTTAACTTACACCCTGATCACCGCTCTGACGCCCGGGCCGAATAATATTCTGGCGCTGAGCAGCGTCACCGCGCACGGCTTTCGACGGAGCATGCGGGTTCTGGCCGGCATGAGCCTGGGGTTTGTGATCATCATGCTGATTTGTGCCGGGCTGACGTTCACTCTCGTTACCCTGGATGAGGGGATAACCTCCCTGCTACGCTGGGTCGGCGCGGGGTATATCCTGTGGCTGGCCTGGCATATTGCCCGCAGCGACCCGGCCAGCGGTGGG
The DNA here is from genome assembly GCF_019753495.1 of Klebsiella sp. TF21-TM. Taxonomy (NCBI): domain Bacteria; kingdom Pseudomonadati; phylum Pseudomonadota; class Gammaproteobacteria; order Enterobacterales; family Enterobacteriaceae; genus Klebsiella; species Klebsiella sp. TF21-TM. The sequence goes on from NZ_JAIJYL010000028.1 coordinate 10,855, forward strand.
CAGGAGGAGCGGCCTGTCAGCTTCTGGGCCAGCCTGGGGCTGCAGTTTGTGAATGTAAAAATTATCCTGTACGGCATCACGGCCCTGTCGACCTTTGTTCTGCCGGTGACTCGCGAGCCATTCTGGCTGGTGATGATAAGCCTGTTGCTATCAGTAATAGGCGTTGCCGGCAATCTTTGCTGGGCGCTGGCCGGTCAGCTGTTTCAGCCGGTGTTCGAACGCCATGGAAGAGGGTTAAATCTGCTGCTGGCGCTGCTGTTGGTCTGGTGCGCGGTACGAATGTTTATGGAATGAATTAAGGGAGCGTAAAGCTCCCTTGAGGTTATTTATCCTGCGCCAGGGCGGGTTGCCCTTCATTTACCCAGGTCATAAAGATCCGGTAACCGATGGCCAGCAGGGTGGCGCCGAGGAACATACCGAGAATGCCGTTAGAGGCCATTCCGCCAAGGGCGCCCAGCAGCACCACGGGCATTGGCGCATCGACTCCGCGCCCCAGCAGCAGTGGTTTGAGGACGTTATCGGCCATACCGGCGACGATCAGCAGGACAGTATAGAAGATATCCATTCCGGTACTGTGGGTGCCGAGACTCCACATCAGCGCGATGGCCGGGGCCGTCACCAGGATCACCGGCACCTGTGCAATGCCGAGGATCAGGGCAAGTATAAAGAAGATCCCGACGGCGGGGATGCTGGCCATCAGCATGATCACCCCGACCAGCAGCGCCTGGATCAGTGCCACCCCGATGACGCCCTGGGCGACCGCGCGGATGGTGCTGGTGCACAGGCGGGTGAGGGTCACGCCTTTATTCTCATCGGTAATACGGATGGCAATACGCTGCGCGCTGATGGCGCCCGCCGCGCCCCAGGCCATCATAATGCCCGAGACGATAAACGAAATAATAAAGCCAATCAGCCCGCCGCCCATGCTGGCTAATATGCTGAGTAACTGTTTGGCAATATCGCCAATTTGCGAACGGTAATTGCTGAGCAATCCTGGCAGATCCGCGGACGCCCGCATCCACAGAGCGCTAAGCCGTTCGCCAACGATCGGTAAAGAGGCAATTCGTGAAGAGGGTGGGGGAATGGTAAAGCTCTGGCTGCCCATCCGGTCGATCATCGCGCTGGCGCTTTCCGCCAGCGAGGTGATCATCAGCACCGTGGGGATAATAATCAGTAAAATACCTAACAGCACCAGCACCACCGACGCCAGCCCCTGTTTACCGGCGAAAAGCCCGGCAAAATATTGATGTAAAGGATAGAGCGCCACGGCCAGAATCAACGCCCAGAGCATCATATTGACGAAGGGAGAAAAGACGGTAAAACAGAATGAGGCCAGCGCCAGAATAAGACTGAACCGAATAAACATATCGAGAAAGCGGGTGACCAGCCGTTTTTCTATTAACTGAAGATTATTATTATCCATTTACCATTACGCTCATAAAATATGTATACGCCAACGCTCAGCCAGGTTCAACAAAACAAGCTGGCAACAGAAAAGTCATGCGTTTACAACGCAGAAGTGAATTGAAAATGATCTCCGCCCGTTTGGTTGTGGGCCGTTTAATGAGTGTAGAACAGAAATGAAGGGCGCCCTGTAAATATTCTGCTGGGCGCGGCAAGAGGAAATTCCGCTTTCTTTTCCCGCAGAAGGGGGAAGAAAGCGGAGGGGGATTAATCCAGAGTAAAAGGATCGGCATCGCGCCAGGCGGGGAATTTTTCACGATATTCCTGGAGGGCGCTCAGCGACAGTTCGGCGTCAAGACGAGTGGCCTGGTGCGGATCGGCGGTGGCGACAATCTCCCCCTGGGGACTGATAATCCGGCTATCACCGCGGTAATGATGACCGTTGCCGTCGGTGCCGACCCGGTTACAGCCGGCGACGTAGGCCTGGTTCTCAATCGCGCGGGCGACCAGCAGCGACTGCCAGTGCAGCGAGCGCGGCGCCGGCCAGTTCGCCACATACAGCGCCAAATCATAGTCGTTAAGGTTACGCGACCATACCGGAAAGCGCAGGTCGTAACAGACCAGCGGCAGGATCCGCCATCCGCGCCATTCAAAGACCACGCGCTTGTCTCCGGCCTCATAGTGATGGTGTTCATCCGCCATACGAAACAGGTGGCGTTTATCATAATGATGGACCGTGCCGTCAGGCTCGACCAGCAGGAAGCGGTTAACGGCCCCGCGCTCAGTTTGCAGCGCCGCGCTGCCGGCGATCAGCGCCTGGGTTTGCGCCGCCCTGGCATGCATCCACGCCACCACCTCGGCCTCGGGTAAAGACTGTTTTGCCGCTTCCATCGCAAAGCCGGTGGTAAACATCTCAGGTAAAACAATGATATCGCGCCCGACAATCCCTTCCAGTTGGCGATCAAAATGGCGCAGGTTAGCAGGGCCGTCCATCCAGACCAGCGGTTGTTGCAACAGCGTAATTTTCAGGCCAGGCACAATGGTCAACTCCATTCTCATGAGGGGGTTAGGTTAACTGTAACACCTTATCAGCCTCGCGGCGGTCCGCGGAATATTTTGTTAAAAAAATGCTACTAACAGGAACGACGGGGGAAGGAGAGACGAAAAAAAGGCGGGGAAAATTCCCCGCCCGGCGTGTGATGTGGTTGTTGTTTTATTATGCGGCTTCAACGTTGCGAACTTTTTCCGGCAACTTTACCGGCTGGGTTGCCAGCTCCTCTGGCGCAAAGTCGTCAACATTAATGCTGCGCAAGCGACTGTGCTCTGCTCGGGTCAAAATGGCGGCTTCATCCTGACTGATTAAGCCTTTCGCCAGGGCATGGGCGGCCAGTTCGTCGAGACGGGTGAACGGCAGATTTTTACCCAACTCTTTGCAGATACGCTGGTGGATAGGATCGGCCGCCATCACTTCCAGCAGCGCCTCTTCCAGCAGGCCGACCGGGTTATGCTCGCTCGGCGTCAGGTACTGACCGCGACCGATGCGGGAGCGGGTGGCGCTGGGCACCTGCAGAATTTTAGCGACTTTATGGTCCAGCTTATCCGACGGCGCATGATGATGACGACCGGTCGGGAAGATGACCAGGCGCATTGCGCCAGCCACCAGACGATTGGGGAAGTTTTTCAGCAGATCGTCGATGGCCTGCTCGGCCTGATGCAGCGCATCCTGCACCCCCCAGTGAACCAGCGGCAGATCGGCTTCATTGCGTCCTTCATCGTCATAGCGTTTCAGCACCGCCGAGGCCAGGTACAGCTGGCTTAACACATCCCCCAGACGCGCGGAGATACGTTCGCGACGCTTGAGACTGCCCCCCAGCACCGCCATCGAGACGTCTGACAGCAGCGCCAGGTTAGCGCTCAGACGGTTCATTTGCTGATAGTAGCGGCGGGTGACGTCGCGAGTCGGCGCGCTGCTGGTGCGTCCGCCGGTCAGGCCCAACCAGAAACTCCGTACTTTGTTACTGCCGACATGGCCGATATGTTTGAACAGCAGCTTATCATAGGCGTTCAGGTCGTTGTTCTGCGCGGCAGCCATCTCCTCCAGCACGTACGGATGGCAGCGAATCGCACCCTGACCGAAGATCATCATGCTACGGGTCAGAATGTTCGCACCTTCCACGGTGATGGCGATAGGCGCGCCCTGATATGCCCGGGCGAGGAAGTTGCCTTCGCCCAGCATAATGCCTTTCCCGCCGGTAATATCCATTGCGTCGATAATGGCGCGCTGGCCGCGGTGGGTGCAGTGATATTTCACGATCGCGGAGAGCACCGCCGGTTTCTCGCCGAGCATAATGCCGTAGGTAATCAGCGAGGCCGCAGCATCCATCACATAAGCATTACCGGCAATGCGCGCCAGCGCCTCTTCAATGCCTTCCATTTTACCGATCGAGATTTTGAACTGGCGGCGAATATGGGCGTAAGCCCCGGTCGCCATAGCCACCGATTTCAGGCCGCCGGTGGAGTTGGACGGCAGCGTAATACCGCGGCCCACCGACAGACATTCAACCAGCATGCGCCAGCCCTGACCGGCCATCCCCGGCCCACCGATGATGTAATCGATCGGCACGAAGATATCTTTGCCGCGGGTTGGGCCGTTCTGGAACGGGACGTTAAGCGGGAAGTGGCGACGGCCAATTTCCACGCCCGGGGTGGAGGTCGGGATCAGCGCGCAGGTGATGCCCAGCTCTTCTTCCCCGCCCAGCAGACGATCCGGGTCAGAAAGTTTAAAGGCCAGTCCCAGCACGGTGGCGATAGGCGCCAGCGTAATGTAGCGTTTGTTCCATGTCAGGCGCATACCTAGCACCTGCTGGCCCTGCCAGTCGCCCATGCAGACCACGCCGGTATCCGGGATGGCGCCGGCGTCGGAGCCCGCTTCCGGGCTGGTGAGTGCGAAGCAGGGGATCTCCAGCCCGCGCGCCAGACGCGGCAGGTAATGGTTTTTCTGCTCTTCAGTACCGTAATGCTGCAGCAGCTCGCCCGGGCCCAGTGAGTTCGGGACGCCGACGGTGATCGCCAGAATGCCGGAGACGCCAGAGAGCTTCTGCAGCACCCGCGACTGGGCATAAGCGGAGAATTCAAGCCCGCCATACTCTTTCTTGATGATCATCGCGAAGAAGCGGTGTTCTTTCAGATACGCCCACAGCTCCGGCGGCAGATCGGCCATTTCGTGGGTGATGGCGAAGTCGTTAGCCATCCGGCAGGCTTCTTCCACCGGGCCGTCGAGGAAGGCTTGCTCTTCGGCGGTCAGACGCGGCTGCGGATAGTTATGCAGCTTATGCCAGTCAGGATTACCGCGAAACAGATCCCCCTCCCACCAGGTGGTCCCGGCGTCGATGGCTTCCTTTTCGGTACGCGACATCGGCGGCATGACTTTGCGGAAGGCGCGAAACGCCGGTGCGGAAATCATGGATTTACGCATAGGCGCAAAGTTAAACGGCAACAGAATGATCGCCAGCGGCAGCAGCAGCCAGATATTCCACAGACCGGCCGCGCCGAGCGCTGCGGTCCAGGCGAGCAAGATCACGCTGCTGAGCAGCAGGCTGACCCGGTGATAGAAGAGCGCACCGAGTAAAACAACGGTTGCAACAATACTCAAAATCATCATAGAGAAATGCTCCCTGTGCTTGTAGGAGGTCTGACCACTTGTGATGTATTGGTTGTAGTGCATGCCTTTTTATTTAGCAATGTGTTTACAAAATAATTACAACCTTGCTCACATTGTTGTATGCAAAAGCGGCACATAAAATCAAAAGGGCGGGGGATAACGCAGCCTGCTGCTTCTCGCTTCGGCGGCTATCCGGTACACTGCCAGGGTTATTCCACTCATACTGAAGGATTATCCTCATGTACCAGGATCTTATTCGTAACGAACTGAACGAAGCCGCGGAAACGCTGGCTAACTTTCTGCAGGACGAAGCCAATATCCATGCTATCCAGCGTGCCGCTGTCCTGCTGGCGGATAGCTTTAAGGCGGGTGGTAAAGTGCTGTCCTGCGGCAACGGCGGTTCCCATTGCGATGCGATGCATTTTGCGGAAGAACTGACCGGACGTTATCGCGAAAACCGCCCGGGATATCCGGCCATTGCGATCTCCGACGTCAGCCATCTCTCCTGCGTGAGCAATGATTTTGGCTATGAGTATGTCTTCTCCCGCTACGTTGAATCCGTTGGCCGCGCGGGCGATGTGCTGCTCGGCATCTCCACCTCCGGCAACTCCGGCAACGTAATCAAGGCCATTGAGGCCGCGCGGGCGCAGGGGATGAAAGTGATCACACTGACCGGTAAGGACGGCGGTAAAATGGCCGGTAGCGCCGATGTGGAAATTCGCGTGCCGCACTTTGGCTACGCCGACCGCATTCAGGAGATCCACATCAAAGTGATCCATATCCTGATTATGCTGATCGAAAAAGAGATGGCGAAAGGCTAACAGGCAGGTGAGTGTGTACTGTTGACGGCGGCCTCGCTTCGGCGCCGTCGTGATTTGTGATGGTGAGGTGATCTATGTGCGAACTGCTCGGGATGAGCGCCAATGTGCCAACAGATATCTGTTTTAGCTTTACCGGGCTGGTACAGCGCGGAGGCGGGACGGGGCCGCATAAAGACGGCTGGGGCATCACCTTCTATGAAGGCAAAGGCTGTCGCACATTCAAAGATCCGCAGCCGAGCTTTCAGTCGCCGATCGCGAAACTGGTCCAGGATTACCCCATTAAGTCCTGTTCCGTCGTCGCGCATATCCGCCAGGCCAATCGCGGGATGGTGGCCCTGGAGAATACGCATCCGTTCACCCGCGAGCTGTGGGGGCGTAACTGGACCTACGCGCACAACGGGCAGCTCAAAGGCTATAAATCGCTGAAAACCGGCAATTTCCACCCGGTAGGTGAAACCGACAGTGAAAAGGCCTTCTGCTGGCTGCTGCACCGCTTAACCGAGCGCTACCCGCGTACGCCGGGCAATATGCTGGGAGTATTTAAGTATATCGCCACCCTTGCGGGGGAACTGCGTGAGAAAGGGGTGTTCAACATGCTGCTGTCGGACGGACGCTATGTGATGGCGTTCTGCTCGACCAACCTGCACTGGATCACCCGGCGGGCGCCGTTCGGCGTGGCAAAACTGCTGGACCAGGATGTGGAGATCGACTTTCAACGCGAGACCACACCCAACGATGTGGTCACGGTTATCGCCACGCAGCCGCTGACGGCCAATGAGACCTGGCATAAGATCATGCCAGGCGAGTGGGCGTTATTTTGTCTCGGGGAGCGTATAGTTTGAGGCCAGCTGCGGCTGGACAACCTCGTGGCTGAGCGGCTTGCTCACCACATAGCGGCCGTCGGTCACTGATACGACCGGCGGTTTGTGGGTTTGCTGGAAATAATCATAGCCAGGCTTCAGCTGTTTCCAGAAATCCGCATAGTAGGAGTATTTGTGGCGTTCCATATTGGCGTTGGTCATGCGGAACGGATAGATACTCACCTGCACGCTTGGCTGACCGAAGACTAAGGCGCCGGTCACGAACTGGAAGATCTCATCGATCCCGCTGTCGGTCATGGCGTAGCAGCCGACAGAGACGCAGTCGCCGTGGATCATCAGGTATTTCCCTTCATAACCATGGGCGCGATCGTAGGCGTTCGGGAAGCCGATATTGATCGCTTTATAGAAGCGGCTGTCGGGTTTGAGCTGGCTGCGGGTGACGTTATAGAACCCTTCCGGACTCTTGAAATCGCCCTGGCGCTGTTTCGGGCCCAGGCCTCCGGAGTAGTTGCAGATCCGATAGCTGTCGAGGAGCTGGTAGGTCTCACCCATTTTGACGTAAAGGTCGAGCATGCGCTCTTCTTTAAAGATCTCAATGTAAACCGGTGAACCCATTAATTGCTGCTTATATTCTTTGCTAACCGGCGTCGTCGGGCTGTTGCTGCTGAGCAGCCCGGCAAATGACATGCACGGCAGCAGAAGCATCGCAATAAATAATGCGATTTTGCGCATACTGCTTGTTCCTTGATAAAACAAAATAGCCACATTGCCAGGACGGCAAGAGAGACCCGAAATCAGAGTTTTCTGGATTTAGAGCGCTCACATTAGCATCACGGCATTTTTTCGCAAGGGCGACGTGGCGGCGTTTACAATTCCGCCTCACTTTATACCCTGCCAGCGACGAAAACACAGTGAGAACTTTGCGCAATAGCTCGCATTTTAGAAGCACTTATTGCCTCTCGCGCTACAGCCGACGCTCACGAAATGTTACACTTGCGCCGGTTCATCACCAGAGTAAGAAAGGATGCTTCTCTTCCGTCCTGAGCGCATCTGGCGCCGTTTCGCCCTTTCTTCTCTGCCATTCTGTCAATAAGCTGGCCCCGGCCTGCGTCGGGGTTGAGGTTACGGATACCTGCTAACGATATGATTAAAATCACAAAAGGGCTGGATTTGCCCATAGCTGGCATGCCATTACAGCAGATTTCTCCCGCGCCAGCGGTGAAGCGCGTCGCGCTACTCGGCGAAGAGTACGTCGGCATGCGTCCCGCCATGGCGGTCAAAGAAGGCGATCGGGTCAAAAAAGGTCAGATCCTGTTCGAAGATAAAAAGAACCCCGGCGTCTGCTTTACCGCCCCGGCGAGCGGGGTCGTCAGCGCGATCCACCGCGGTGAACGGCGCGTGTTGCAGTCGGTGGTGATTGATATCGAGGGCAATGACGCGGTGGCGTTTACGCGTTACGCCGCGGACGCGCTGGCTGAACTGCCGCGCGACACCGTGCAGCAGCAGCTGCTGGCGTCGGGCCAGTGGACCGCGCTGCGCACACGACCATTCAGTAAAACGCCGCTCCCGGGCAGCGTGCCGGCCGCCATCTTTGTCAACGCCATGGATACCAATCCGCTGGCGGCGGAGCCGCAGCCGATTATTCTGGCCGAACGGGCCGCTTTCGACGCTGGCCTTACCGTGCTTACGCGTCTGACCGACGGGAAAGTCCACGTCTGCCAGCCCAGCGGCGGCAAGCTCGGCGGTCATCCTGTCGGCCAGGTCAGTTTTAACCAGTTCAGCGGGCCGCACCCGGCGGGGCTGCCGGGAACGCATATTCATTTCCTCGAGCCGGTGAGCCTGAATAAGCAGGTCTGGCACCTCAATTATCAGGACGCGATCGCCATTGGTAAGCTTTTCCTCGACGGGGAGCTCTACTGCGAACGGGTGATCGCGCTCGGCGGCCCGCAGGTGATATCGCCGCGACTGGTCAAGACGACGCTGGGCGCCAGCCTGGACGATCTGCTGGCAGGCGAGTTGCAGGAGGGGGAAAACCGGGTCATTTCCGGCTCGGTGCTCAGCGGCACCCGCGCCCATGGCCCCCACGCCTTCCTCGGGCGCTTCCATCTGCAGGTGAGCGTGGTTAAAGAAGGGCGGGAAAAAGAGCTCTTCGGCTGGGTGATGCCGGGCAAAGAGAAATTCTCGATTACCCGCACCACGCTGGGCCATTTCTTCAGGCGCAAGCGCTTTCATTTCTCTACCGATACCCACGGCGGCGAGCGGGCGATGGTGCCGATCGGCAACTACGAGCGGGTGATGCCGCTGGATATCCTGCCGACCGTACTGCTGCGCGATCTGCTGGCCGGGGATACCGACAGCGCTCAGGCGCTGGGCTGTCTGGAGCTGGATGAAGAAGATCTGGCGCTGTGCACCTACGTCTGCCCCGGTAAGTATGAATATGGCCCTGCGCTGCGCAGCGTATTAACCCGGATTGAGCAGGAAGGATAAGAGATGGGCTTAAAGCATCTGATTGAAAAAATTGAGCCGCATTTCACGCACGGCGGCAAGCTGGAAAAATATTACCCGCTGTATGAAGCGGCGGCGACCATCTTCTACACACCAGGCCAGGTCACCCGCGGCGCGGCGCATGTGCGCGACGCCATCGACCTCAAGCGGTTGATGATCCTCGTGTGGTTTGCCGTCTTTCCGGCGATGTTCTGGGGGATGTATAACGTCGGGCTGCAGACCATACCGGCGCTGCATAAGCTTTACGGCGCCGAACAACTGCAGCAGGTGATCGCCAACAACTGGCACTATAGCGTCGCCCAGTGGTTAGGGGTGAGCTTCAGCGCCGACGCCGGCTGGCTGAGCATGATGACCCTGGGGGCGGTCTTTTTCCTGCCGATCTATATCACCGTCTTTATCGTCGGCGGCTTCTGGGAAGTGCTGTTCGCTATCGTGCGCAAGCATGAAATCAACGAAGGCTTCTTTGTCACCTCGATTCTGTTCGCGCTGATCGTCCCGCCCACGCTGCCGCTGTGGCAGGCGGCGCTGGGGATCTCCTTCGGGGTGGTGATCGCTAAAGAGATTTTCGGCGGTACCGGGCGCAACTTCCTCAACCCGGCGCTGGCGGGGCGCGCGTTTCTGTTCTTCGCCTATCCGGCGCAAATCTCCGGCGACCTGGTGTGGACGGCGGCGGACGGTTTTTCCGGCGCTACGCCGCTCTCCCAGTGGGCCAGCGGCGGCGGTGAAGCGCTGGTTAACGTCGCTACCGGCATCCCGGTGAGCTGGATGGACGCCTTCCTCGGCAATATTCCGGGCTCGATTGGCGAAGTCTCCACGCTAATGATCCTGATCGGCGGCGCGATCATCCTCTTTGGCCGCGTCGCGTCCTGGCGCATCGTCGCCGGGGTGATGATCGGCATGGTCGCCACCGCTACCCTGTTTAACGTTATCGGCTCCGACACCAACCCGATGTTCGCTATGCCATGGTACTGGCATCTGGTACTCGGCGGCTTCGCCTTCGGCATGATGTTTATGGCGACGGACCCGGTATCCGCCTCGTTTACCGATAAAGGAAAATGGAGTTACGGCGTGCTGATCGGCGTGATGTGCGTACTGATCCGCGTGGTGAACCCGGCTTATCCGGAAGGGATGATGCTGGCGATCCTCTTCGCCAACCTCTTCGCACCGCTGTTCGATTACCTGGTGGTGCAGGCCAATATTAAGCGGAGGAAGTCGCGTGGCTGAGAAGAAAAGTAACGATAGCATCGGCAAAACGCTGCTGGTGGTGCTGGTGCTTTGTCTGGTCTGCTCCATCGTGGTAGCGGGCTCGGCCGTGGGGCTGAAATCCCGCCAGCAGGCGCAGCGGGCGCTGGATAAGCAGCGTAATATCCTGGCGGTGTCCGGCCTGATGCAGCCCGGCATGGATGCTGATGCGGTCGCCGACACCTTCGCGGCGCGCATTTCGCCGCGACTGGTGAATCTGGCGACCGGCGAGCTGCTGGAGAAAGACCCGGCAAAATTCAATCAGGCCCAGGCGCTGAAGGATCCGCAGCAGAGTATGGCGCTGGATGCCAGCCAGGATCCGGCGGGGATTAAACGCCGCAGCAATCTGGCGGAAATCTACCTGGTGCGCGACGCTCAGCAGAAGATTGAGCAGGTAGTGTTGCCCATTTATGGCAATGGCCTGTGGTCGATGATGTACGCCTTCGTGGCGCTGGACGTCGATGGCCGCACGGTGAAAGGCATTACCTACTATGACCAGGGGGAAACTCCGGGGCTGGGCGGCGAAGTGGAGAACCCGAACTGGCGCCAGCAGTTTGTCGGCAAGCAGGTGCTGGATGACAACGGCATGCCGGCGCTGAGAGTGGTCAAAGGCGGCGCGCGCGCTGGTGACCTGCATGCGGTTGATGGCTTATCGGGCGCCACGCTGACGTCAAATGGCGTACAGCACAGCTTTGATTTCTGGATGGGTGAACTGGGCTTTGGTCCGTTCCTGAAAAAGGTGCGTGAAGGAGGGCTGAACAATGGCTGAACAGAGCGAGATGAAAGAGGTGAAGCGCGTGCTGGTGGGGCCGCTCATCGCCAATAACCCCATCGCCCTGCAGGTGCTGGGCGTCTGCTCCGCGCTGGCGGTCACCACTAAGCTGGAAACCGCCTTCGTGATGACCATTGCGGTGACCCTGGTGACGGCGTTCTCCAGCATGTTTATCTCGATGATCCGCCACCACATTCCCAACAGCGTGCGCATCATCGTGCAGATGGCGATCATCGCCTCGCTGGTTATCGTGGTGGATCAGCTACTGCGGGCTTTCGCCTATGAGACTTCCAAGCAGCTGTCGGTATTCGTCGGGCTTATCATCACCAACTGCATCGTGATGGGGCGCGCTGAAGCTTACGCCATGAAGTCGCCGCCGCTGGCCAGCTTTATGGACGGTATAGGCAACGGTCTCGGCTACGGCGCGATCCTGATTATCGTCGGCTTCCTGCGCGAGCTTATCGGCAGCGGCAAGCTGTTCGGTATCACGGTGCTGGAGACGGTGCAGAACGGCGGCTGGTATCAGCCGAACGGCCTGTTCCTGCTGGCGCCGAGCGCGTTCTTCATTATCGGTTTACTGATTTGGGCCCTGCGTAGCTGGAAGCCTGAACAGCAGGAAAAGGAGTAATCGATGATGGCTCATTACATTAGCCTGTTTGTCCGCGCGGTGTTTGTTGAGAACATGGCGCTGGCCTTTTTCCTCGGGATGTGTACCTTCCTCGCGGTGTCGAAAAAGGTCTCCACCGCCTTCGGCCTCGGCGTTGCGGTGACGGTGGTGCTGGGTCTTGCCGTACCGATCAACAACCTGGTGTATAACCTGGTGCTGCGCGACGGCGCGCTGGTGGAAGGGGTAGACCTCAGCTTCCTGAACTTCATCACCTTTATCGGGGTGATCGCCGCGCTGGTGCAGATCCTCGAGATGATCCTCGATAAGTACTTCCCGGCGCTATACAACGCGCTGGGGATCTTCCTGCCGCTGATTGCGGTTAACTGCGCGATTTTCGGCGGTGTGTCGTTCATGGTGCAGCGTGATTACAACTTCCCGGAATCCATCGTTTACGGCTTCGGCTCCGGCATCGGCTGGATGCTGGCGATCGTGGCGATGGCGGGGATCCGCGAAAAGATGAAGTACGCCAACGTGCCTGCCGGTTTGCGCGGGTTAGGGATCACCTTTATCACTACCGGGTTGATGGCGCTGGGCTTTATGTCCTTCTCCGGCGTGCAGCTATAAGGGCGAATAAGTATGGAAATTATTCTTGGCGTCGTGATGTTCACGCTGATTGTGCTGGTGCTGTCGGGGCTTATCCTGGCAGCGCGCTCAAAGCTGGTGAACGCGGGCGACGTGGTTATTGAGATCAATAACGAAGCGGATAAGCAGATCCGTACCCCGGCGGGGGATAAGCTGCTGAACACGCTGTCCAGCAACGGGATTTTTGTCTCCTCCGCCTGCGGCGGCGGCGGCTCCTGCGGCCAGTGTCGGGTGACTATCAAAGAGGGTGGCGGCGATATCCTGCCGACCGAGCTTTCGCATATTACCAAACGCGAAGCCAAAGCCGGCTGCCGTCTGGCCTGCCAGGTCGCGGTGAAGCAAAACATGAAGATTGAGCTACCGGAAGAAATCTTCGGCGTCAAAAAATGGGAATGCGAAGTTATCTCCAATGATAACAAAGCTACTTTCATTAAAGAGCTCAAGCTGCGGATCCCCGAGGGGGAGGTGGTGCCGTTCCGCGCCGGGGGCTATATTCAGATCGAATGCCCACCGCATAAAGTGGCCTATGCTGACTTCGATGTCCCGGATGAATATCGCTCGGACTGGGACAAGTTCAACCTGTTCCGCTACGTCTCTGAGGTGAAAGAGCCGACCCTGCGCGCCTACTCGATGGCTAACTATCCGGAAGAGAAGGGCATCATTATGCTCAACGTGCGCATTGCGACGCCGCCGCCGAAGGTGCCGGATGCCCCGCCGGGGATCATGTCGTCCTATATCTGGTCGCTGAAGCCGGGCGATAAGGTGACGATTTCGGGGCCGTTCGGCGAGTTCTTTGCCAAAGAGACCGACGCGGAGATGGTGTTTATCGGCGGCGGCGCCGGGATGGCGCCGATGCGTTCGCATATTTTCGACCAGCTCAAGCGCCTGCACAGCACACGCAAAATCAGCTTCTGGTACGGAGCGCGCTCGCTGCGCGAGATGTTCTACGATGATGAGTTTGAACAGCTGGCGCGGGATAACCCGAACTTTACCTTCCACGTTGCGCTCTCCGATCCGCTGCCGGAAGATAACTGGACGGGGCATACCGGCTTTATCCATAACGTTCTGTACGAGAACTATCTGCGCGATCATCCGGCGCCGGAAGACTGCGAGTTCTACATGTGCGGGCCGCCGGTAATGAATGCCGCGGTGATTAAGATGCTGAAGGATCTGGGCGTCGAGGACGAGAATATTCTGCTCGACGACTTTGGAGGCTGACGATGCTGACGGTGTTTGTCGCAACCTTTGTGATTTTTGCGCTGGTGATCCTCGGGATGTCGCTGGGCTACCTGGTGAAGCGCAAGAGCATTCAGGGCAGCTGCGGCGGGATCTCCTCGCTGGGACTGGAGAAAGTCTGCGACTGTCCTGAGCCTTGCGACGCGCGTAAGAAACGTCTCGCCCGCGAGGCGCAGCGCCAGCAGCGGCGCATTTTGTAATCTTTGGCCATTTAGGCCTGATGGCGCTGCGCTTGCCGGACCTGCTGCTTCAGTTTTGTAGGCCGGGTAAGGCGCAGCCGCCACCCGGCATAAAGCGGCTCCGTGCCCGGTGGCGCTGCGCTTGCCGGGTCTGCTGCTTCGGTTTTGTAGGCCGGGTAAGGCGTAGCCGCCATCCGGCGAAATAATAGCGCAACCGGAGATGTCCCTGCTCGCGCTGCGCTTAGCAGGGCTACCACTTCTGTGTTATTTCCGGGCAGATTGCGCTCCCAATATTGCTTGTGCGTTATGTCACTCATGGCGCAGGGAGCACACAGGGGGCGGCGGTGATTTGGGACCGTAGGCCGGGTAAGGCGCAGCCGCCACCCGGCATAAAGCGGCTCCGTGCCCGGTGGCGCTGAGCTTGCCGGGTCTGCTGCTTCGGTTTTGTAGGCCAGGTAAGGCGTAGCCGCCACCCGGCAACAACATGCCAGCAACGTGAGGCCGCTTTCGCGGCCTTTTTTAGCCATTGACTCCCTTACTGCCAGCTTTTCGCCTGCGCTGGGGAATCGACCATCACGCCGTCAGCGCCCAGCTCTTTCGCCGTGCGGTAATCTTCCGCACTGTTGATGCCGAAGAAGATAATGTGCGCTTTACCCTGCGAGCGGAAGCAATCCATCGCCTCTTTATCCCAGGTGAGCGTCGCCGGGGAGACCCCTTCCCCAAGGGTGAATTTCTCCACCACCTCTACCTTGCGCTTCAGCTCCAGCCCATACCACTGCTCGCCTTCGCGCTGGCTGGCAGGCTGGCACTGATGGCTGAGCGAAATGCTGGCAAGTCTGGTGCGGGTTTCGCTGCGGGTGACGAAGCGGGGAATAGCCGGCGGCAGCGCGGCGATATAGCGGTCTTCGGTGGAATAGACCCGCACGCGATCGAGGCTGTGCGTAGCTTTTAACACCGCAAGCAGGCGCTCGCCCATCACGGTCGGGTCGGCATCCGGAGATTTAATGTCGATGTAGAAGAACGTGTGCGGCCATTGCTGCAAAACGGCTTGCAGCGTGGGAATGGTGGCCTGCCTGCCGCGCCAGGGGTGGCTATCATCACCCCATTTCCAGCCGGCATCGACTTTCGCCAGCTCGGCGGCGGTCAAACTGGAAACGTTGCCCTCGCTATTGGTCAATGCGGAAAGATCGCTTGACCGGTAGAGCACCGGCACGCCGTCGTGGCTTAACTGCACCGTGACCCAGATGGCCTCGGCGTTATTCTCCAGCGCCAGCTTAATGGCCGGCAGGGTATTTTCTGGCGCATCGCCGGTGCCGCCGCGATGGGCAATCAGCTGCGGGGCGGCCCAGGCGCCGGCGGAGGCCAGCAGGCAAAGTGCGGTAAGTATTTTCTTCATGATTATATCTTCCAGATTTATCGGTTAACCTTATGAAAATAAACATAATTTATTGCAGTTTTATGTTTTAACCGCTTTTCTGGGCGATGAAATAAAAAAAGCATAAAATTCGCAGCGAGTTTTGCTATGCTGTATGGGTATACAGTGTTGAGTCTGACGATGCGTAAAATTATCCATGTCGATATGGACTGTTTCTTTGCGGCGGTGGAGATGCGCGACAACCCGGCGTTGCGCGATATACCTCTCGCGATAGGCGGCAGTCGGGTACAGCGTGGCGTGATTAGTACCGCGAACTATCCTGCGCGTAAGTTTGGCGTGCGTAGCGCCATGCCGACGGCGACGGCGCTCAAGCTGTGCCCGCATCTCACGCTGCTTCCCGGCCGCTTTGATGCCTACAAAGAAGCCTCGAACCATATCCGCGAAATTTTCTCCCGCTATACCTCGCGCATTGAGCCGCTGTCGCTGGATGAAGCCTATCTTGACGTCAGCGACAGCGTGCATTGTCACGGGTCGGCCACCCTGATCGCCCAGGAGATCCGCGAAACCATCGAACGGGAGCTGCGCCTCACCGCCTCGGCGGGGGTAGCGCCGGTAAAGTTTCTTGCCAAAATCGCCTCCGACATGAATAAACCCAACGGCCAGTTCGTTATCGCTCCCCATCAGGTGGCTGAGTTTGTACGGGCGCTGCCGCTGGCGAAAATACCCGGCGTCGGGAAGGTATCGGCGGCGAAGCTGGAAAATATGGGCCTGCGTACCTGTGGCGATGTACAGAACAGCGATCTGGCCATGCTGCTTAAGCGCTTCGGTAAATTCGGCCGTATTTTGTGGGAGCGCAGCCACGGGATTGATGAGCGGGAAATCCATAACGACCGGCAGCGCAAGTCAGTGGGGGTAGAGCGGACGTTAGCGGAAGATATCCATGAATGGTCAGAGTGCGAAGCGATTATCGAAAATCTCTATCCCGAACTGGAGCGCCGGCTGGCGAAGGTCAAACCGGACCTGCTGATCGCCCGTCAGGGTATTAAACTGAAATTCAATGACTTCCAGCTGACCACCCAGGAGCACGTCTGGCCGCAGCTGAACAAAGCGGATCTGATTGCCACCGCGCACAAGGCCTGGGATGAGCGCCGCGGCGGACGTGGCGTGCGCCTGGTTGGGCTCCACGTGACGCTCCTCGATCCGCAGCTGGAAAGGCAGCTTTTATTAGGGATTTAACCATGCACATTCGTCCTTACCGCGACAACGATTTACCACTGCTCTGTCGGATATTCCTGCGCGCGGTGCGGGAAACGGCCAGCCGGGACTATACTCCGGCACAGATTGCGGCCTGGGCGCAGGTGGATGAGACGCGCTGGCGGCAAAAGCTGGCTGATGCAAACGGGCTGGTGGCGGAGATAGAGAGTCAACCGGTTGGCTTTATCACCGCCATCGGGACGCATATCGATTTGCTCTTTGTCTCGCCGGATCACGGCCGGCAGGGTATCGGCGGCGCGCTTATCGAGGCGCTCTGCGCTCAGTATCCTGCGCAAATCCTGACGGTGGACGCCAGCATTACCGCGAGACCCTGTTTTACGGCCCATGGCTTTAAGGTGGTGGCTGAGCAGCGGGTGGCGGCGCGCGGGGAGTGGTTTATTAACTACCGGATGGAAAGCGCGGGACGCTAAGGTGAGGGGGAGAAACCGGCGGCGGGCTGCCGCCGGTGGTGGGGCTTATTTAGCCGGAATGGCTTTCAGCAGCTCGGTCAGCAGCGTCCAGTACTGGCCGACGCTCTCGATATGGACCTGCTCATCCGGGGAGTGCGGACCGGTAATGGTTGGCCCGATGGAGACCATGTCCATCTCCGGATACGGTTTTTTGAACAGGCCGCATTCCAGACCGGCGTGGATGATCTGGATGTTCGGCGTCTTGTTGAACAGACGCTGGTAAGTCTCGCGCACCAGGTGCATCACCGGCGAGTTGGCGTCCGGCTGCCAGCCAGGGTAAGCGCCTTTGGCTTCGGTTTTCGCCCCCGCCAGTTTACCCAGAGATTCCAGCATGCTGACCACATAGTCTTTGCCGCTGTCGATCAGCGAGCGGATCAGGCAGTGGATCTGCACGTTGTCATCGGTCATGGTGACGACGCCGACGTTCAGCGAAGTTTCCACTACGCCTTTCGCCACGTCAGAGTTGCGGATAACCCCGTTCGGCGTGGCGTTCAGCAGGCGGATGAAACCGTCGCGGGAGGCCTGAGTCAGCGCCGCTTTGTCGTTCTCTACCGCTTCCAGGAGCACCGCCAGGTTCTTCTCTTTGGCCGCCAGCTCGTTTTGCAGCAGCGCTTGGTAAGTATTCACCAGCGCTTTCAGCGCATCGGCTTTATCCGCGGCGACGGCGACAGTAGCGTATGCTTCCCGCGGGATGGCGTTGCGCAACGTACCGCCGTTGAAATCAACCAGACGCAGATCCAGCTCATCGGCATGACCGGCAAGGAAGCGCGACAGCAGCTTGTTGGCGTTACCCAGACCGAGATGGATGTCACCGCCGGAGTGGCCGCCCTTCAGCCCTTTTAAGGTCACTTTAAAGCTCTGGAAACCGGCCGGAATCGCTTCGCGGGTCAGCGCCAGGTTTGAGGTGAAATCGATCCCGCCGGCGCAACCCATATAGATTTCGCCTTCTTCTTCGGAGTCGGTGTTGATCAGGATATCGGCCTGCAGCCAGTTGGCCTGCAGACCGAAGGCGCCGTCCATACCGGCTTCTTCGGTCATGGTCAGCAGCACTTCAAGCGGGCCGTGAGCGACGCTGTCGTCGGCCAGTACCGCCAGTGCGGACGCCATCCCGATACCGTTGTCCGCGCCCAGCGTGGTGCCGCGCGCTTTCACCCATTCGCCGTCAATGTACGGCTGGATCGGATCTTTGGCGAAGTCGTGGACGGTGTCGTTATTTTTCTGCGGCACCATATCGAGGTGCGCCTGCAGCGCTACCGGCTTACGGTTTTCCATACCGGCAGTCGCGCCTTTACGAATCAGAATGTTGCCAACCTGGTCGCGTTCCGCGTGTAAGCCTTTTTCTTTTGCCCAACCCATAATGTGCTCGGCGAGCTGTTCTTCGTGATAGGACGGGTGCGGGATGGAGCAAATCTTGGCGAAAATATCCCAAAGCGGCTGCGGGGATAGTTGAGACAGTTCAGACACGGTAAGTCTCCTTACAGACTCCTGCATACAGCGGTTGCAGGACGAGGGTTAGCGTTAAAATACACAACAAGCCCGGGCTTGCGCGATGGGGGTGAGAATACCACTTTCCACCGCCGCAGGTAGTGTAAACAACGCAAAAAGCGTTGCGCAAACCGCTTAACACTGGTTTTTAGTGCGTCAGATCTCTATAATCTCGCGCAACCATTTTCCCCCTCGAACATTATTTAAGCCGTATTACACAGGCTGGGACACTTCACATGAGCGAAAAATACGTCGTCACCTGGGACATGTTGCAGATTCACGCCCGCAAACTGGCCAGCCGTCTGCTGCCGGTTGAGCAATGGAAAGGCATTATTGCCGTTAGCCGCGGTGGACTGGTACCGGGAGCCTTACTGGCGCGTGAACTGGGCATTCGTCATGTTGATACCGTATGCATCTCCAGCTACGACCATGATAACCAGCGCGAGCTGAAAGTGCTGAAACGTGCGGAAGGCGATGGCGAAGGCTTTATCGTTATCGACGATCTGGTGGATACCGGCGGGACCGCCGTGGCGATCCGCGAAATGTATCCCAAAGCGCACTTCGTCACCATTTTCGCCAAGCCGGCAGGCCGTCCGCTGGTGGATGATTACGTGGTTGATATTCCGCAGGATACCTGGATTGAACAGCCGTGGGATATGGGCGTGGTGTTTGTACCGCCTATCGCAGGTCGTTAATTCTTCAGGACAGTGCTATTTACCACGCCCGGCTTGCCGGGCGTGGTTTTTTTTATCCTCTAGCAGGTTACAATATCCGGAGTGGCACTACGACGGAGACTGCACATGTCACAGGCTAACCTCAGCGAAACGCTGTTTAAACCTCGCTTCAAACATCCCGAAACCTCTACGCTGGTGCGCCGGTTTTCTGCCGGAAAACCCCAGGCGATGCAGTCAGCGCTGAGCGGCAATCACGTCGAACACTGGTACCGTCTGATCAATCGCTTAATGTGGATCTGGCGCGGCGTAACCCCGCAGGAGATCCTTGATGTGCAAGCGCGCATTGTGATGAGCGAGGCCGAACGAACGGATCCCGAGCTGTTCGATACCGTCATCGGCTATCGCGGCGGCAACTGGATCTTTGAGTGGGCGAAAGAGGCGATGCAGTGGCAGCAAAAGGCCGGCCAGGAAGCCGATCCTTTGCTGAGCGGCCGCCACTGGCTGCATGCTTCGAACCTGTACAGCATTGCCGCTTATCCGCATATTAAAGGCGATGAGCTGGCGGAACAGGCGCAGGCTTTAGCCAACCGGGCGTATGAAGAGGCCGCCCAGCGGCTGCCTGGCGCCCTGCGCGAGCTGGAGTTCACCATCCCTGGCGGTTCGCCGATCACCGGCTTTTTGCATATGCCGAAAGGCGAGGGGCCGTTTCCGACGGTGCTGATGTGTGGGGGGCTGGACTCGCTGCAGACGGATTATTACAACCTGTATGAGAACTACTTCTCACCGCTCGGCATTGCCATGCTGACCATTGATATGCCCTCCATCGGCTTCTCGTCAAAATGGACGCTGAATCAGGACACCAGCCTGCTGCATCAGCACGCGCTGCGCCATCTGGAAAATGTGCCATGGATCGACCATACCCGGGTCGCCGCCTTCGGCTTCCGTTTTGGCGCCAATATCGCGGTGCGTCTCGGTTACCTGGAGCCTCAGCGGCTGAAGGCCGTAGCCTGTCTGGGGCCGGTGGTCCACGGTCTGCTGGTGGATCCTCTGCATCAGGGGCGCGTGCCGGAGATGTACCTCGACGTGCTGGCCTCGCGGCTGGGCATGCATGACGCGTCCGATGAAGCGCTGCGCGTGGAGCTCAACCGCTACTCGTTAAAAACCCAGGGACTGCTGGGGCGCCGTTGCCCGACGCCGATGCTCTCCGGCTTCTGGAAGGACGATCCGTTCAGCCCCGAAGAGGAGTCGCGGTTAATCACCTCGTCATCTGCCGATGGCAAACTGCTGGAGATCCCGTTTAACCCGGTGTATCGCAATTTTGATCACGCATTGCGACAGATCGCCCGCTGGATCAACCATAGATTTGGTTAATTTATTGCTAAATTCTATTGGTTTGGTAAAACAGTTGCATCACTAAAGGAGATCGCAATGACGTTACCGAGTGGACACCTGAAAAGTAAGTTGATCAAGAAATTCACGGCGCTAGGGCCTTACATTCGCGAAGAGCAGTGCCATGACAACCGTTTCTTTTTCGATTGCCTGGCAGTTTGCGTCAACGTTAAGCCCGCACCGGAGAAGCGTGAATTCTGGGGCTGGTGGATGGAAATGGAAGCACAAGAGTCACGTTTCACCTATAGCTACCAGTTTGGCCTGTTCAATAAAGAAGGGTCATGGCAGGCGGTCGACATTGACGACCCGGAAGTGAGCGACAGACTGGAAAAAACGCTGCGCGAGTTTCACGAGCGCGCCGCAGCGCTGCTGACCACCTTTAATCTGAAGCTGGAACCGGCCGACGATTTCAGCGAGCCGGTTCGCCTGCGCGCCTGATTGATCTACAGATACGATTTCTCCACGCCCGTGCGGCGTGGAGGAGCGTGACGAAGACTTTGCCGCCCCACCCGCACTCTCCACCCGCCACCTGGCTCACACTGCCTGCGGCTGCAGCTTGCCGGCCATCGCCTGCTGAATAATCGGGATCGGCGTCAGTAAGTGCTCGCGCATCAGCGCGCTGGCCTGCTCGGCGTCGCGCGCCAGAATAGCGTCCACCAGGGTCTGATGCTGGACATGCTTATCTTCCAGCATCTCCACCGACAGGACGGTGGTGCGCAGCCAGATAAAACGGTAGCGGGCTGCCAGATCGAAGAGCCGCTCGCGCATTTGCAGCAGATACTGCGAACCGCAGCCGGCGACGATGGCGGTGTGAAACGCCTGGTGGCGCTGGTCCCACTCATCGAGTAAGCGCTCACTTGCCTCGCACGACTCCAGCTTGTTGAGCAGATGGGCGCGGGCCAGCAGCTCCGCCTCCCACTCATCGCCGCCGCGCTCGATGGCGAGGCGCACCAGCATGGCTTCCATGTTGGCGCGCGCGTCGAAGATATCGAGAAGCTCCTGTTCCGACATGGGCGCCACCCGATAGCCTTTCTGATTGACCACCGTCACCAGCCGCTCGGCCACCAGCTGCGAAAGCGCCTCGCGCAGCGGACCGACCCCCAGGGCATAGCGCGAGGTCAACAGGCTCATCCGCAGCTTCTCATCGGGTTGGTAGATCCCGCGGATGATGTCGTTTTTTAACCAACGGTACCCGTCAATGGCCGTCGCCTGGGAAATGGCGGTCATGATCTTACTCCTGAATACTCTTCCCGGCGGGGGCCGGGAACAGGGTTAACGCGTATTTTGCAGCGGCAGTTTTTGCCACAATACCAGCTTTTTCCAGCGCGACATAATCGGTACCGTACAAATAATTCCCAATGCTAACAGGCCGGTAGAGATCACCTCCAGCTGCTGCGCCGGACGGAACAGCATCACCACCAGCACGAAGGTGATAAAGGCGATCACCAGCCAGGTCAGGTACGGATAGAGCCACATTCTGAGACGGATCTCGCCGCCTTGCGCCTGAAGGATTTTACGCATCCGCAGTTGCGAAACGGCGATCACCAGATAGACCAGCAGGGCGATGGCGCCGGAGCTGTCGATGAGGAATTTAAACACCTTGGCAGGCGCGTAGTAGTTCACCACCACGGTGAGGAACGCCGCGCCGGTGGAGAGGAGCACCGCCACGTACGGCGTTTTGCTGCGGTTGGTCCGCCCCATGAAGGCCGGCGCATCGCCGCGGCGGCTCAGGGAGTAGAGCATCCGCGAGGCGGTATACAGCGCCGAGTTCAGACAGCTGGTGACCGACAGGAGGATCACGCCGTCCATAATCAGCTTGGCATAGGGAATATGCAGCAGCTCGAGCACCGAGCGGTAGGAGCCGATGCTCTTCAGCCCCGGCATATTCCACGGGATGAGGGCGACGACGATAAAGATCGAGCACAGATAAAAAATAGAGATACGCCAGATCACCGAGTTGGTGGCGCGCACGATATGTTTATCCGGAGTATCTGATTCGGCGGCGGCAATGGTGACAATCTCCGCGCCCATAAACGAGAACATGGTGATCAGCATCGCGCTGAGCACCGCGCCGAAGCCGTTGGGCATAAAGCCGCCGTGATCCCACAGACGCGAAATGCCGCTCACCTCGGCATAGGGATAAAAACCGGTAATGGCGACCGCGCCCAGTACGATAAACGCCAGAATAGCGACCACTTTGCACAGCGCCAGCCAGAACTCGAATTCGCCGTAGTTTTTGACGCTCAGCAGGTTACTGCCGGTGAGGGCGAGGGTGATGACCAGAGAGAACAACCACACCGGGACGCCCGGCACCCATGAATGCAAAATAATCGCCGCGATATTGGCTTCCAGCGGAATAACCAATACCCAAAACCACCAGTACAGCCAGCCGATGGTATACCCCGCCCAGCGGCCGATGGCTTTATCGGCGTAGGTGGAAAAGGAGCCGGTATCCGGCGTGGCGACCGCCATTTCGGCCAGCATACGCATAATCATCACCACCAGTAGCCCGGCAAACAGATAGGCCAGCAGCACCGCCGGGCCTGCCTCGGCAATGGCGACGCTGGATCCGACAAATAAACTCGCGCCGATCACCCCGGCGATAGATAACATCGTGACGTGGCGCGACTTCAGCCCCGCCCCTAAATCCTGTGATTGCGACAGTTGCCCCATCATTTACCCTCTCGAAGTGTGTCACCTGGGAGAGCGCCCCGACATTCCCGCGCCGGGGCACGCGTATTATTGTTGTTTTGCAGGTCTCGTCTTTATTCCCTTACTAACGTACTTCGTGTCCGCATGTCTGGTGTGCTATGCCTGTTTCGCCTCGGTAAAGCAGTCGGCGATGATCTTCAGCCCCTGCTCGATCTGCGCCTCTTCGATGGTCAGCGGCACCAGGATGCGCAGCACGTTGTAGTACGGTCCGCAGGAGAGCAGGATCAGACCTTTGTCGCGCGCCCGGGCGACAATATCCGCCGTCAGCCTGGCGTTCGGCCTGCTGTGGTCGCCCTCTTCAAATAGCTCAATGGCGATCATCGCTCCCAGACCGCGCACGTCGCCGATCTCCGGATGATCTTCAGCGATCGCCAGCAGGCCCTGGCGCAGGGTATCGCCGAGCTGGTTGGCTTTTTCCAGCAGATTCTCCTGCTCGAA
The DNA here is from genome assembly GCF_019753495.1 of Klebsiella sp. TF21-TM. Lineage (NCBI taxonomy): Bacteria > Pseudomonadati > Pseudomonadota > Gammaproteobacteria > Enterobacterales > Enterobacteriaceae > Klebsiella > Klebsiella sp. TF21-TM. The sequence goes on from NZ_JAIJYL010000028.1 coordinate 34,542, forward strand.
AATCTGCAATACCGCCAGGGCGGCGGCGCAGGCGATGGGGTTGCCGGCGTAGGTGCCGCCCAGTCCGCCCGGGGCGATGGCGTCCATCACCTCCGCGCGGCCGGTGACGCCCGCCAGCGGGAAACCGCCGGCGATGGATTTGGCGAAGGTGGTGATATCCGCCGCGACGCCCATCTGCTCCATGGCGAACAGGGTACCGGTGCGACCCGCGCCGCTCTGTACTTCATCGGCGATGAGCATAATGCCGTGCTCGTCGCACAGGGCGCGCAGGCGCTGCATAAAGGCCGGGGAGGCGGCATAGAATCCGCCTTCACCCTGCACCGGCTCGATAATGATGGCGGCGATATCTTCCGGCGCGGCATCGTTTTTGAAGATACGATGGATGCTGGCGATCGCCTCGTCATCGCTGACGCCGTGCAGCGCGCACGGATAGAGGGCGCGATAGACGTGACCCGGCATTAATCCCATACCGGCGGAGTATGGATTCACTTTACCGGTCAGCGACAGGGTGTAGTGAGTGCGGCCGTGATAGGCGCCGGTGAAGGCGATCGCGCCGCTGCGCCCGGTTGCCGCGCGGGCGATCTTCACTGCGTTCTCCACCGCTTCCGACCCGGTGGTCACTAGCAGGGTTTTCTTGGCGAAATCACCAGGCACCTTCTGGTTCATCTTTTCGCACAGTGCCAGGTAGGGCTCGTAGGCCAGCACCTGGAAGCAGGTATGGGACAGCTTTTTCAGCTGGTCCTCCACGGCGGCGACAATCTGCGGATGCAGGTGGCCGGTATTGAGCACCGCGATACCGCCGGCAAAATCGAGATATTCCCGCCCTTCGACGTCCCACACCCGGCAGTTCTCCGCGCGCTCGGCGAAGACAGGATGGATCTGGCCGACGCCGCGCGGGACCGCGTCGTTGCGACGCGCCATCATTGCTTTATTGCTGTTCATCCGTCACTCCTGTTAAAGGCCAATACACATGTATTTGATTTCTAAGTAGTCTTCGATGCCGTACTTCGACCCTTCGCGGCCGAGGCCGGAGGCCTTAACGCCGCCGAACGGAGCGACTTCGGTGGAGATAATTCCGGTATTGATGCCGATGATGCCGTACTCCAGCGCTTCGCCGACGCGGAACACACGGCTCAGATCGCGGGCGTAGAAATAGGCGGCGAGACCGAACTCGGTATCGTTGGCCTGGGCAATGACGTCGGCTTCATCTTTAAAGCGGAACAGCGGGGCCAGCGGGCCGAAGGTCTCCTCTTTCGCCACTTTGGCGCTGTCGGGCACGTTGACCAGGATGGTGGGCTGGAAGAAGTTGCCGCCCAGGGCGTGCGGTTTGCCGCCGGTAACCACCTTTGCGCCTTTGGCGATGGCGTCGGCAATGTGTTCTTCAACTTTGGCGACGGCTTTCTCGTCGATCAGCGGGCCGGTCGTGACGCCCTCCTGCAGGCCGTCGCCGATGCGCAGTTTTTCCACCGCCTGCTGCAGCTTCTCGGCGAAACGGTCATACACCCCGTCCTGGACGTACAGGCGGTTGGCGCAGACGCAGGTTTGCCCGGCGTTGCGGAACTTCGACGCCAGCGCCCCCTCGACGGCTTTATCGAGATCGGCATCGTCGAAGACGATAAACGGCGCGTTGCCGCCCAGCTCCAGGGAGACTTTTTTGATGTCTTTCGCGCACTGCTCCATCAGCTGGCGGCCAATCTCGGTCGAGCCGGTAAAGGAGAGCTTGCGTACCAGCGGGTTGCTGGTCAGTTCGCCGCCAACCGCGCCGGCTGAGCCGGTGACGACGTTGAACACCCCGGCGGGGATCCCGGCGCGATTCGCCAGTTCGGCCAGCGCCAGCGCGGAAAACGGCGTCTGGCTGGCCGGTTTCAGGACCATGGTGCAGCCCGCGGCCAGCGCCGGGCCCGCTTTGCGGGTGATCATCGCCGCCGGGAAGTTCCACGGGGTGATGGCGGCGGTGACGCCGATGGGCTGCTTAATCACCAGCAGGCGCTTGTCGGCCTGGTGGCCCGGAATGGTGTCGCCGTAAATGCGTTTACCTTCTTCGGCGAACCATTCAATAAAGGAGGCGGCGTAACTGATTTCGCCTTTGGCTTCCGCCAGCGGTTTCCCCTGCTCGAGGGTCATCAGACGGGCGAGATCGTCCTGGTTCTCCAGCATGAGATCGAACCAGCGGCGCAGAATATTCGCCCGCTCTTTGGCGGTGAGGGCGCGCCAGGCGGGAAGGGCGCGGTTAGCGGCTTCGATCGCTTGTCGGGTTTCGTCAGCGCCCATTTTCGGCACGCTGCCGAGCTGCTCGCCGTTGGCGGGGTTGGTCACCGCAATCACGTCGCCGTTGGGCGCATCGCGCCACTGACCATCAATCAGCGCCTGCTGGCGAAACAGAGTCATATCGTTGAGTTGCATAATCGCTTCCTGTCTTCAGGGGGTTAACGGGTAAAAGCGGCGTGTAGTGTCTCCACGCTACGTGCCGCACGCAGCGTGCGTCCGGGATTGCTCTGGCTGGCCAGCAGGGTCTGCACCTTGCTGACGATATGCGCGCCGATCGGGATAGCCGACGTCGCCGCGGGTGACGGCGCGTTACAGGTGTGAATGGAACGCGCGGTGGTGACGAAGAGAAAATCGTCGATCAATTTGCCCTGCGGCGATACCGCCTGCGCCCGCACGCCGGCCGGCCACGGGCGCAAATCGCTTAATGTCAGGCTCGGGCAGTATTTCTGCACCAGCCGCAGATAGCCGCTTCGGCACAGCGAATTTTTCATTTCGCCCAGCCCGGAGCGCAGGTTGTTTTGCAGTACCCGGCGAATGCCGGGCGAGGTAAGGATCTCCAGGGTATCGGCCAGCGAAATATCGCGTTTGCGATAGCCTTCGCGCTTCAGGGCCAGCACGGCGTTGGGGCCGACGGTGACGCTGCCGTCGATCATGCGGGTCAGGTGGACGCCGAGGAACGGCATCGCCGGATCGGGGATCGGATAGATCAGATGGTTGACGATCTGATTGTGCTGCGCAGCGAGCTGGAAATACTCCCCGCGGAACGGGCAGATGATAAACCCGGGATCGACGCCGAGCATTTTCACCAGTCGATCGGCCATCAGCCCGGAACAGGTAATCAGCGTCGAGGCCTCATACTCGCCGCCCTGGCGGGTGTGGACGACCACGCCGCTGGCATGTTCTTTCAGGGCGCTGACTTCGGCGTTGTAGACGATGGCGCCGCCTTTCGATTCGAAGTTCTTCGCCATCGCCGCCGCCACGTCGCGGTAGCTGACGATGCCGCTGGAAGGGACGAAGATCCCGCCGAGTCCGCTGATGTTCGGTTCGCGCTCGCGCAGCTCCCCGGCGCTCAGCCATTCCCGCTGCAGGCCGTTGGCGGCGGTGCGATCCCACAGGGCGCGCATCCGCTCCATCTCCAGCGGCGAGGTGGCGACCAGCATCTTGCCGCAGACGTCGTAGCGGATGCCGTTCTGCTCGCAAAAGGCTTTGGTGGCGCGGTTGCCGGCGAGGCAAAACTGCGCCTTGAGGCTGCCGGGCGTGTAGTACACCCCGGCGTGGATCACGCCGCTGTTATGGCCGGTCTGATGGCAGGCCGGGCCGGCCTCTTTTTCCAGCAGCGCAATGCGGGCGTCCGGGTAAATGTCAATTAACTGCATGGCGGTCGACATGCCGATGATGCCGCCGCCGATAATCACGAAATCATACATCCGCTCAATTCCTTCGCCTGAAAACCCTTATTGATGAGTCTGGTAATGATTCGTGGAATACGCAAAGTAGCCGCGCTGGCGCATCAGCTCGCGGCGCAGGTCCGGGTGCGGCGTAAAGCGGTCGCGGCCGTGCAGCCAGAACAGGTTGTTTATCAACAGAAATTTGCCTACCGGAACCGGTACAGAAAGAATGTTTTTGCTGGTCTCCAGCGCGTCGGAGAGGCGGCTCAGCCAGGTGCCTTCTTCGAAATCTTTCGGCTGGACGAACTGGTCGATATAGCGCATCACCGGGCGACCCAACTGGTCGACGTCGAATACCGGGTGGAAGACATCTTTGCTGACGTTTTTGCTCGGCGGCGCGGCCCAGCGCATCGGGCGGCGGGCGAGCGGGTCGCGGAAGAATTCGTCGAGGTGCTCCCAGTCGTCGAGATGCAGCAGCAGGGAATTGCCGCCCTGCATGTTCTGCTCGTCGATCTTCATCATCAGCACATAGTCGGTTTGCTCTTCGACGTAGGTGCCGTCGTTGTGCAGCTCCATCACCCGGTGCGGCTGGCGCAGATAGCTGTCGGAGTTATCGACGTTTTTCACCACGAAACGGGCGTAATACTGGCCGCTCATGGCGTCGAAATTGGAACGGCCAATCAGGTGCGCCACGGCGGTGGCCAGCTTGACCATCTCCTCGGCCTGGCTGACGTTATCGATCCCTTCGCCGTTGATCAGCAGCGCGCCTTCCGCGCGGTCGAGCAGCGTTTTGATCAGCAGCGGCTGCAGCTGGTTGCCGCACAGATCGTCGAGGATCTTGCCCACCTGGAAGCGTAAGAAAGATTTGTACTCCAGCGCCTGCACCGGCCACTGCGCGACCTGCTGCAGAAACTGGGCGGTGGTGTCGGCGGAAAAGGTGAGCTCCAGCAGGCGCGGCGACTGGGCGGAAGGGGCGACGGTAAAGCCAGGGAAGTGTTGAGCTAACGGCGCGGATGTCGGTTTTACTGCGGTCAGGGCGTTCATCAGGATCGTTCCTCGCAATGGAATGGAAGGTCAGGGTGATGTTCATTTCGTAGCCATAAATTAAAAATATCTACATTTTTATAAAATGCGTACGAAATGGCCTTTTTGTTTCTATTTTGTGATCTGACAACAATTATTTAACAATGCGAGAGAGATAAGGCGGTGGTTAACGTTGAGGAACAAAGCGGGGGGCGGAAAAGGCAAAATGCCGGGAAGGCTGAGGGTAAATCATAACGCCGATCACAGTTTTTAATCTGTGCAATACCCTTACCAGATGAAGGTGTTAACATTCAGCCGGTAAATACCTTTCAATGCTCACCGAGGCTTCGATGCTGGAGAATGTCATTATCAGATAATCAGCTTCCCGACCTGCCCAGGCCGGACTGATTATCGCTGCGCTTAAACCTTACGCACACACCTGCGGGTGTAGGCATGTTTTCGCACATGATAATGAACAGGTTTCAGTATGAATTTATCCCGTCAGGAACAACGGACCTTACACGTACTCGCCAAAGGTGGCCGTATTGCGCACGTCCGCGATACCTCCGGCCGCATTACCGCCGTCGAATGCTACACCCGGGAAGGGCTGTTGCTGAGCGACTGCACCCTCGCGGTCTTCAAAAAGCTCAAAACCAAGAAGCTGATTAAGTCGGTGAATGGCCAGCCGTACCGGATCAACACCACCGGTTTGACCAACGTTCGCGCGCAGGCGGACAACCGCTGATATAGCGACCCGGGCAGGGTCGCTGCCCGGGCGTATGGCTCTCAAGGAGAAAAAACCATGATCGATATCCCTCGCATTTTTACTATCAGTGAAAGCGAACACCGTATTCATAACCCTTTTACCCCGGAAAAGTACGCCACGCTGGGGCGAGCGCTGCGAATGGCGCCGGGCGCCTCCATTCTTGATCTCGGCAGCGGCTCCGGAGAGATGCTCTGTAGCTGGGCGCGCGATCATCAGATCGTCGGCACCGGGGTGGACATGAGCCTGCTGTTCAGCCAGCAGGCGGCCGCCCGGGCAGAGGCGCTCGGGGTGAGCGACCGGGTGACCTTTGTGCACCAGGATGCCAGCGGGTATGTCGCCAGTCAGCCGTGCGATATTGCCGCCTGCGTGGGGGCAACGTGGATCGGCGGCGGCGTGGCAGGCACGATTGCGCTGCTGAAGCAGAGCCTTAACCCAGGCGGCATGCTGCTGATCGGCGAGCCATGGTGGCGCAAACGCCCCGCCACGGCGGAAGAGGCGGTTGCCTGCGGCGCGCACTCTCCCGACGACTTCCTGACGCTGCCGGCGCTGGTCGCCCACTTCGGCGAACTGGGCTATGACGTAGTGGAGATGGTGCTGGCGGACCAGGAGGGCTGGGATCGTTATGAAGCGGCGAAATGGCTGACGATGCGCCGCTGGCTGGAGGCCAATCCGCACGATGACTTCGCGCCGGAGGTTCGCCAGCAGTTGACCACCGCGCCGCTGCACCACGTCACCTGGACCCGGGAATATCTCGGCTGGGGCGTGTTTGTCCTGATGGCGCGTTAACCAGCGTGTCGGTAGCGTCGGGAGGCGCTACCGACCATCTTCAGACCTTCAGCTCGTCGTAGCTGACCATGACGTGTTGGCGAAAGGCGGGCCGTGCGGTTAGCCGTGCATAATAGGCCGCAAGATGGGGGAGGGGACGACGGGGGATATCGATTGCAAAGTAGCGGTACAGCACATGACCAAACTGGATGTCGGCCAGGGTGAGCGTATCGCCCACCAGATAGCGACTGCCGGCGAGACGTGCCTCGGCAATCGCCAGCTTTTGCTCCAGGGACGTCACCGCCGCGGCGATGGCCCGCGGATCCCGCTCGGCGGCGGGCGTGCGCACCACGCGCCAGAACACCGGCGCCGTAAAGCCGAGGGCAATATTCTGCTTTGACCACTCGGCCCAGCGATCGACCTCAGTACGAGCCAGCAGGTCGCCCGGCCAGAAGGCGTCGTCGGCGTAGCGACTGGCTAAATAGCGAAGGATCGCGCCGGTTTCCCACAGCGGCAGATTATCGCCATCCTGCAGCACTGGCACCGTACGATTGGGATTGAGCTGATAAAACGCCTCGCTGTCGGTACCGCCATAGCGATGGCCCACGTCGAAGCGGAGATAGTCCAGACCAAGCTCGCCAACACACCACATCAGCGCCTGCACGTTAGAGGAAGTTTTTCGGCCCCAGATAGTCAGCATCGGGATCTCCTGTGAACAGGGAAAGAAGGAGCATAGCAGGTAGGGTTGAAAACGGGAGGGGGTGGGGGAAGGGGATAGTTTTGGTCAAACGTTACGCGAACGCCCTACACCCCGACGAAAGCTCCCCTCACCTTTAAACAATTTCTTATTCTGCACTTTTGACCGCGTCGGGTATTTACAGGCTATCACTCTGGTGAAACTATAATCAGCCTAACTATCACTGGTGTAACAGAGGCCTTGTTATGGATAACTGGCTGGCGCTGTTTGACGGGCAGCCGCGCTATTTTCTGGAGATTAACGACAGCGCGGTGAAACCAGATGTACTGAACTTCACCGGCCGGGAAGCGCTCAGCGAACCGTTTAGCTGGGATATTGAATTCACCACCCCGCAGGCCCGTATCGCCCCGGAACAGGCGCTGTTAAAATACGCCACCCTGCGCATGCGCAGCGGCAAAGCGGTGCACGGCAACATCACACACCTGAAATGGCTCTCCACCACTGCCGACCAGTCTCACTATCTGGTGGTGCTGAGTGCACGCCTGACGCTGCTGCAGCGCACCCGCCAGTGCCGCGTGTATCAGAACCTGTCGGTTCCGGAGGTAGTTGAGCAGGTGCTGCGCGGCCACGGGCTGGAAGGTCCCGATTTTGATTTCCGCCTGGAGCGCACCTATCCGCCGCGTGAGCTGATGACCCAATGGCGGGAAACCGACTTGCAGTTCATTCAGCGTATTCTCTCCGAAGTGGGGATTTACTGGCGCACGGAGATGGACGACGAGCGCGGTCTGGATGTGTATATTTTTGCCGACAGCCAGCTGAACTACCGGTTTGACGTGCGCCTGCCGTACTGCGAACCCTCGGGACTGTATGATGGTGCAGAGGAGTCGGTGTGGGGCGTGCGCACCCGTTATCAGGTGGTGCCGGGCAGAGCCAGTACCCGGGACTACAACTACCGTACCGCCACGACGCCGATGGATGCCTCCGTCTCCGTGCGTAGTGAGGCGGCAACCGTCGGGGAGCACTACCGCTATGCGGAGCCGTACCGGGAGGCCGGTGATGATGCCGACCCGGAGCCGGAAACCGAATCCGGCGCGTTTTATGCGCGTATCCATCATGAGCGCGAGCTAAACGCATGGGCCAGCGTCAGTCTTGAGAGTAACGCAGCGTGCCTGACGCCGGGCCAGGTGCTGGAGCCGCAGGGGAATGTCATCCGGGCGCTTCAGGAAGGCGTTATTATTACAACGGTGAACTATCATGCCGCCCGCGACACCCGCCTGCACGTCACTGTCGAAGGCATGCCCTACAGCGAACGTTACTGTTACCGTCCTGTTGAAGCTCTGCGCCCGGAAATCCATGGCACGCTGCCTGCCCGCATCGAGAACCGCGAGAAGGATAATATCTACGCGCACATGGATGACCAGGGCCGCTACCGGGTGAAGCTGTACTTTGACCGGGAAACGACAGAGCCGGGATTTGCGTACCTGTGGCTGCGGATGGCGAAGCCGTATGCGGGCGAAACATATGGCTGGCATACCCCACTCACTGACGGCACCGAAGTGGCCATTGCCTGCAGCAACGGGGATATCGACCTGCCGTACATCGCTTATGCCCTGCATGACTCTGAACACCCTGACCCCGTCACCCGCGACAACCACACCCGCAATGTGCTGCGCACTCCGGCGAACAACAAGCTGCGGATGGAGGACCGGCGCGGCGAAGAGCACATCAAACTCGCCACAGAGTACGGCAGAACCCAGCTGAACACCGGACATCTGGTGGACAACCAGGAGACGCCCCGCGGTACCGGTACCGAACTGCGCACTGATGAATATGGCGTCATCCGTGCCGGGAAAGGACTGTTTGTCAGCGCCGACGCACAACCAAAAGCAGAAGGTGACGTGCTGGATATGCACGCCGTGCTGAAGGAAATCAACCTGCTTAACCAGCAGCTGCAACAGCTGGAGATGGCGGCGGAGCAGGCGCAGGCACTGAAGGCGGATATCGACAGCCAGATACGGATGTTTGAGCAGCGGCTGAAGCCGCTGAACGAAGCCCTCCTGTTCTCCGCGCCGGGGGGGATGGCCTTCAGCAGCGGGGAGCATCTGCAGCTGGCGGCCACGAAGAATGTCGCCATCAATGCCGGAGGCGATATCAGCATCGGCGTCATGGGCAATATGACGGCGCTGGCCGGAGAGAAACTGGGGCTGTCCGCCCGGACCGGCCAACTGAGCGTGAAAAACAGCGAAGGCCCAGTGGAGATGCAGGCGCAGAACGGAAATATGCGGTTGTTTGCAGAGAAAAAGCTGACCCTGAACTCGGAGAGCGACATCACGTTTGCCGGAAAGAAACGCATTACATTAATCGGCGGCGGGAGTTACCTGCGGCTGGAGGCCGGGAAAATCGAGTACGGCACGACGGCGACGTATCTGCGCCGGGTGAAAAGGACGATGGCGGCGGGGGCAAGCACTCAGCCACTTGACTCATTGAAGCAGATGAAAATGATAACCCAATACTTCGATAGAAAACTTCATTTTTCCTCTGATATCAACTTTAGGGTTGAAACAGTTGAAGGAGCAGTATTACTTTCCGGTTCAGGTACGAGTGCTTATATCACCAGGAGTGATAGTGAATCTGAGTACTGGATCTTTATAAGTTGAGTGATTTTTTAATGAAAAAAATAAATATTGAAATCGATGGTAAACCCTATTTAGTCGTTACAAGAGATGGAAAGACAGAATTAGGTGTTAAAGGTAACACTACTCCTGAAAAAGACGAAGAAGCCCATGAGGTCGACGTACCAAAAATTTTAATAATCACAAGAAAAAATGCAGAGGTTTTGTTCGTTTTGAGAGGGGGTGAAAAAGATTCTTTTAGAATTATGACGGCTCAAAAATTGTATGATGAATTTAGATATCAATGGTTTGAACCATTAGCTGACAACTACCGTGAGTTGCTTTATGTAAACGAGGCGGACTATGCTAAACAGGCCTACAAAATATTCTCCTGGGCTGACATAGCAAAATTTTCACTGGTGGATAGACCATCTTATAGCTTTTACAAAAATATGGAAGGTGACTGGAAACAAAATCCAAAAGGTGGAGCAGGTTATCTTTTAGTCTTGATCTCTGGCATACCTTACTGGACCGATGCCGTAGGTCAGATTCCCTTTGCTGTCGATACATACCGTAGTAAACAGAGCATAACTAAGACAGTACAGACCGGAATTGAATGGGGTACTGGGACGCTAACTGGGAATGTGGATTACTCTAATGAATACGATAATTATTTTGTATTGAGAGGGGCTTTGTTTGCAAGCAAAAGCTTTACATATAAATCCAAATCTTCTGGGCAAACATATCCTGCCATCGTTGTAGAAGAGACTCATCATCCAGTAAATCCACTGGTTCTTGGAAAACCAATTAATAATAATGAGTTGATGCAATATGGTATCTGGAAAAAATAAAAACATTATCATAAATACAGCAATAGCATTTCTAGGTTGCTTTTTCGTCATTTTGATACATAAATTTGGATACGAATGGTATATGGCTCATTTTAAGCCGCGAAGCAGAGGGGTTACACTAGGTTTTATAATGTTATATATGAGGTTTATTGTTATCCCCGTGGTGTTTCTCTCTGCTTTTATAAAGGTAAGGCACTCTTTATTGACTATTTGCGTGGTTATTATCTATATGACCTTTTCATGGTATGGTACAAATCCACTTCGAGTTATTTTGATGCTTTTTTCGTGTTTGATCGGATATGCCGTCGTGATCATTTGCGGTGTTATGAAAAAGAAGTATTTAAAGAAGTAGATAAATATCGACGGCCAGATATAGATGCTTGATCAGCGGTGAGCATATACAAATGACGGACAAGAAAAACGTCGCCATCAACATTGGAGGCGATATCATTACATGTGTCATGGGTAACCGCGCGCTCAGGGCAAGGAACGTCGTACCGACGAACGTTGCGTTATCCATGCGGGCAAAGGGCTATTTGTCAGTACGGATGCGCAGGCCAAAGCACAGGGCAACGTGCTCATTAATGTGGATGACATGCTGAAACAAGAACTGAACCGAATTGGTGAGCAGGTAAAAGCCAGCGGACAGGCTGCTAGTGCTGAAATAAGCTCGCCAACACACCACATCAGCGCCTGCACGTTAGAGGAAGTTTTTCGGCCCCAGATAGTCAGCATCGGGTTCTCCTGAGAATAGAGAAAGAAGGAGCATAGCAGGTAGGGTTGAAAACGGGAGGGGTCATAAAAGAAATGAGCCACCTCGCCGCGCAGGGGCCGGACGCGCTGGTCAGATGTTCAAACCAGGAGCGTCGCTGAGCCAGTTATTCAGTGCACAGAATGAGAGGAAGAAACAGAGGGCAACAGTTTGCCCTCTGTTTACTTAAGTGGTCTTGTACTAAGGTGTGGCGCTAAAAAACTCGCCAAATTTGACGGCCAGCCAGCCGACAGGCGTCGTAGCGCCGCCGACGATATTGGTGATCTCGGCCATCCCTTCCGGTACCGGAATATGTGAGTTCACCGCCGCCTGAGTATATTCTTGCGAAATGTCCGTCCCGACATACAGGATGCAGGTCACGATCAGGGTTCCGGTTATGAACATGCGGAACATATTTCGTTTACAGAACGGCGTGACCATTGCCAGCAGGAACATTAACGAAGCCAGATCGACAAAGGGCAGTACGCGGTTGCCGGGCAGAATGATAGACAGCACCACAGCCATAGGGATTAACAGCAGACCGGTCGCCAGTACCGAAGGTTCACCGATCAATAACGCCGTATCCATCCCGATGTAAAAATCGCGCCCCGGAAATTTAGCCTTCAGTTTTGCTTCAGCTGCATCACGAACAATCAACAATCCCTGCACCAGAATTTCAATCATTTTCGGCAGCAGCAGCATGGCGGCTGAAACCTTAATGGCCAGTGAAACGGCAGCGGAAATGTCATATCCAGCCAGGAAAGCCAACAGCAGTCCCAGCACAAACCCCAGGGTAAGAGGCTCGCCAAAAACGCCGAATTTTTTATTAATACTTTCCGGATCGAAATTGATTTTATTGATGAGCGGGATCTTATCAATGATGTAATTACAGGCAATGCCAAACGGCACGTAAGCTATACAGGTAAGATGTGGGAATGATATCCCTTTAAGATTATAGTTTTTTTGTAAATACGGCGCCGTTAAATCTGCGGCCAATAGCGTCAACACAAAAATAGCGAAAGTAATACCGACAGAAAGCCAGTAATTTCCCGTTCCGGCATAGACCACAGACCCCATGATCAGGAAAATCCAGTAATTAAAAATATCGATATTCACCGTTTTGGTTAATTTCAACAGAAGCATGGCCAGGTTGATGACGATAAAGCCCACCACGACGGGCAGCATCAGCGGCGAACCCCAGCCAATAGTCGATGCGGTAGGCCAACCGGTATCAACGACCGTTAACTGCAGGCCGATACGCTCAACCATCGCCTGCGATGCCGGGCCCAGGTTTGTCAGCAGCAGGCCAATCACCAGCCCCACCCCTTCAAAACCAATGCCGACCAGCATCCCTGCTTTAAATGCCGTACCGATTTTAACGCCAAAGCAAAGCGCGATAATAAAGAATATTACTGGCATCATTACTGATGCCCCCAGACTAATAATGCTGTTGATAATATCCATAATGATTCCTTAAAAGGCGGGCGAATTGGGCACGAGTTAACCCGTGCCCATTGGGCCCTGTTAATACCTTTAATGGTTCTTTTAGTATTTAACTGAGTTTCTTTAAAAGGATCTCAGCGAAGCGTTTGGGCGAATTACTGAATGCGTCAATGGTACTCCCGGCAATATGCGGCGTAATGGTCACGTTATTCAGTGTATAGAATGCACTGTCGTCAGGAAGCGGTTCGTCATCAAAGGTATCAAGCGCGGCGCCCATAATTTGCCCGGATCTGAGCGCATCAATCATCTCTTTTTCATTGATTAACCCGGAGCGTGCCGTGTTAACAATGATGGCACTGCGCTTCATCAGCGCGAAATGGTGTGCGTTAATCAGATTTTCGGTTTCCGGCGTCAGGCGAGCATGTAACGAGATAACCTCGGCGCGTTGTACCAGTTCGTCCAGTGAATCGACTTTCTCATAACGTTCATGGCCTGCAACGTACTTATCGTAAAAGATAATCTCCGTGCCAAAGCCGCTGAGAAATCCCGCGACCAGTTGGGCAATATGGCCGAGGCCAACCAGCCCCACGACTTTTCCGCCAAGCTCCGGGATCGCCTGATGGTTCGGGCTGTCTTTACGCCAGTATTTATCACGCAGGGCATCGTGTGACCGGGCGATATTGCGCATTTCCGCCAGGATCATGCCGACCGTGAATTCAGCGACGCTGCGAGCGTTACGCCCCGGGGTGTTCATCACCTCAACGCCCCGGGCGTTCGCCACCTCAAGATTCACGTTTTCCACGCCACCGCGGAGTACGCCTACATATTTCAGTGTGGGTAGTTTATCGAACACCGCAGTATTGACGGGGGCAAACTGAGTGATCAGGATGTCAATATCACCCGCTCCCTGAAGCAGATCTTCCGGTAAGGCCACGGCTTCCGCGCCTTCCTGTTCAACCCGCAGATTATCTTCCTGAAGTTTCTCAATGGAGTCATGTGACCACTCGCGTACTTCGACTTCAATCCCGTTATCCCTGAGCGCTTTCAGTCCTGATTCCATCATTGCTGCATTGATAAACAGATCGGCAATTGCCAGACATTTCATAATGATTCTCCCTCGATTAACGCATCAACATACCGCCGGTAACGTCCAGAGTTGCTCCCGTCATATAGCTGGTTTTAGGAGAAACCATGAAGACACCGATGTCGGCAATTTCCTGAGGCTGGGCCACGCGGCCCACCGGAATACGACTGACGTAATAGTCAGGGTTTTGCTCAATGTTCTTACGGATCATCGCAGTATCCATGATCCCGACGGCGATATTGTTCACATTGATTTTTTGTTTGGCGACTTCCCGCGCCAGAGAGATAGCAAAGGCGACCAGACCGGCCTTACTTGCCGCGTAGTGCGCATGTCCCGTCGTGGAGCCGTGGAACGCGGCCTGCGAGGTAATATTCAGAATGCTGCCCATCCGGTCATGCTGCAGGCAGTGATTTACAAATAGCTGGCTGAGATGGAAGATGGCTTTCAGATTGACATTCATCACCAGATCCCAGTCCTGCGGGCTGATCTCGGTGACGTAGCCGCTCAGCCAGATCCCGGCGTTATTCACCAGAATGTCGGCTTTGCCCAGTCTGTCGATACAGGTGGCAAACAGATTTTCCCGGCTCTGTTCGTCAGAGAGATCGGTTTTAACCGCGATGATCTCTACGTTCGCGCTGGCCTTCACCGTTTCGATCAGCCGTTCGGGATGCTCTTCTTCCCGCATATAGGTAAAGCAGATATTGACGCCTTCTTTGGCGAGAGAAAGAACAAACTCTTTCCCCAGGCCGGTTGCGCCGCCTGTCACGATGGCCGTACGATTCGTTAAATTCAGATCCATTTTTTCCTCACTTAGTGCGCGATGTAGTTGCTGCAGCTTTTCCACGGCGACTGCATTTCTGATAACAGGTTTTTATAAAGCTGGTATTTGGTCTGGTAGACCCGGTGATTTTCCGGATTAGGGGAGACGGTGCGTGAGACATGGACCATTTCGTTTGAGGCAGCAAATACCTCTGCAAACCAGCCCACCATGACGGCTGCGGTCATCGCGGTACCCAGGGTCCCGTGCTCTTTGACGTCAACGATTTCCAGCGTGGCCTGGAAGATATCGGCGAATATCTGTAGCCAGACCGGGGAGTTCGTGACACCGCCAGCAATACGAATTGTGCGGCTTAACTTCGGGTTAATATTGCGCAAGCGCTCGGTGTGGTAGAGATGGCTAAAGGCCACTCCCTCATAAATCGCCCGCAGAAAATGGGCTTTTTTATGAAAGCTGTTTACACCGATAAAGCCGGCCGAGGCGTCGGGAATGGTGTTAGAGCCAAACACGAACGGAAAGAACAGCAGGTGGCTTTCATCCGGCGTCGTTGACGAAACCAGCTTATTGCACAGGTCATAGACCGACGATCCTTGTTCGGCGGAGGTTTTCCGATCGCTCTCCATAAAGTTGTTAATAAACCACTCCAGGTTGCTCGCGGAGGTGGGGCTGGCCTCGGTGATGAGCCATTTACCCTCAATGGGATAAATGGAGGTCATAAACAGGTCTTTATCAATAACCGGGTGGTCGGTAACGTATTCGTTTATGCTCCAGGTGCCGGTGACGATCGCCATCTTATCGAGACTGTTGATCCCCGAGGCAATGGAAGAGGCCGAGATATCAAACACCCCGCCAGAAACCGGCGTACCTGCGCATAAACCGGTCAGACGGGCCACGTCGTCAGTGATTTTTCCGCAGCATTCCGTTGAGCGTTTGATGGGGGGCAATTTGTCCCGCAGTTCATCAAGTCCCCACCATGCCAGTAGTTCATCGTCATACTTGCAGTCACGTACGTTGATCAGGTTGGTGCCTGAGATATCGGTCAGCTCAAGAAAAGCCTCTCCGGTCAGGTAAAAACGGATCAGGTCCTTGACCATAAAAATATAACGCGCTTTTTGCAGCATCTCGGGCTCGAAGTCCTTCAGCCATGCCAGCAAGGCGACAGGTTGTCCGGCCCAGATGGACTGCATTGTTTTTGGCAAAATGTCGGTAAGGAATTCTGGCGAGCGTTGCCATCTCTCAACGTACTCTTTTGCCCGGCTGTCGGTGGATATAATGCCGTTACGCACCGGGTGACCTTCTTCGTCAACCAGATACAGACCGTTACCATGACCGGTGACGGCCACTCCTTTTATCTGGCTGGCATCAATACCTGATTGCTCAATCGCTTTTTTAATCACTTCGACATTAGCGGCCCACAGCTCATCGATACTGCGCTCTGTGTGGAATTCCCGGGGTGTCAGCATCTGCGTGGATTTTGAGGCGATCGCGAGCACCTGTCCTTTACGGTCATAGATGGCTGCCTTGGTGACGGTTCCACCATTGTCGATGCCCATGACGTATTCATCTTTCATTCGCGTGGACTCCTTATTGGTTACCATAAGCCGGGCTCGCTGGTGGTTATCCCTTTAAATCCGGCATGGAATATTTTATCTACAAGGTATTTGCGCTTAACAAAGCCTCCGGCGATGAATACCACATCAAAGCCTTTCAAATTTCGGCTAATCAACTCCAGACACTGGCAGGCATATTCAGCAGGTAAGATTTCAATTGCGTCCGGTGGGCTGTGTTTAACAATATCGAGCGACTGATCAAGCGATCGCGAATCGATAAGTAAAACCCGATATACGGTCAGCAATCCCTCTTTTTTGGCGTAGCGTAGCGCGGAGAGATTGGAAGAAATAACACCATCAACCTTGTAATAATTTTTCAGTAGATTGATCCCCGCCTGATCCGGTTTAAAACCACCCAGTAATTCAAGGTGAACGAGGACCTTCTTACCGCTTTGATGGCATTTGCCAATCAGCGACTGCAGATTGCCGATATTCGCTTCGGATAGCAGCACATATTCTGACTGGCAGGTTAATGCTTTCTCAAAGTATTTATACTTCCTGATGGAAGGGATGATGGTGTTATTTAAAATCATATTAATTTCCGATGTTATTTAGCCATGTAGAGGCTGTATGCATCTTCCGCTGTTGCGTTTTCATGGATGATGGCATTCAGACCTGCTACCACTTTCGCCGGCTGCGGATCCTGGGTAATGTTTCGTCCTACAGCCACGCCTTTCGCACCCATCTGCATACAGTGCTGAACAAATTTGAAGTAACCATCGATGCCGGTTTTTGGCCCCCCTAAGGCAAGCACCGGCACGCCAGCAGCTTCAACGATCAGTCGGTCCTCTGGTGAACCGGTAAAACGCGTTTTGATGACGTCCGCGCCCAGCTCCACCGCTGCGCGGGCCGATGCAGCGATGATCGCCGGATTGTTAGAGTCATCGCTGGTGACGGGATAACCATACGGGAGCGATTCGACAATCAGCGGTACGTTCCAGCGATCCGCTGCCTGCGCGAGCTGCATCGCCATAATGTGGGTTTTTTCTTCATTGAAGGCGCCGGGGAAGGTCATGCAGACCACTCCCTCGGCAGCGACTTTAAGCGCATCTTCGACGGAAAAAACGGGGGTAGTATCGGGAACGGTATTGTCAAAGATACTGACCGTGCTGTCGACGCGTAACACAACGGGAACGCTGTTCAGCGCTTCACGATAATTCTTCAACATGCCGTACGTGACGAGCGCGCAATCCAGGCCGTGTTCCACCAGAGCAGGGAGCTGATTTATCGTATTATCAATACCATTTGTTTTCGTGGAAAAATAGTAGCCATCCAGCGCTAAGGTCACGGATTTACCATCTTTTGCGAATATTCTTGAGAGACGACGTTCTTTAGACATTTATTTACTCCTGAGATAAAAAACAAAAAAAAAGCCCTCAGAGACTCGCGTCTCTGAGGGCTTTCTGTTCACATACCCTTTTGATAATGGTTCAGGAATCCAAAGCATTATCAATGCAATTTTTTAGCAAAGTGAGAAAGGTTTAACTTTTGTTTAAATTAAATCTGTTCTCTTGCGTGATTAAATAACTAACACACGCGATAACTTACTGTCCAGTTGGTGTCGTTGAAATGAGAGATTCATCACATCAATATGTTGTATAACGTGAAAAGTGCCGGGTTAAATACAGAAACCGAACCCTTAAAAAACCAGGCAATAACGCATCCTGACAAGGGGGAGAACGCCAGGCGTTTATTTCATCCGCATGAAGAACGCATCCATACATGCTCCTGCTTGCAGGTCGTCATCCACAAACGCGCATTTATTCCCGTCCGGATGGCGTACAAAAACGTTATAGCATCGTTGTCGGCATGGCGGTCTGTCCCCCGGAATGATTTCTTCCCGCCGCCCGGGCAAATTACTCGTCCGCTTTGTGCGCCCAGGCAGGCATCGCCGTCAGGTAACGTTTTGCCCGTTTCCGTGATTCCGCTACGCCCACCTTTTGCCAGGAGTCGAGAAAAGCCGCCAGACCGGATACGGCCTCTTCCCAGGATTTCAGATTACCGTCGCTGTCGCTGCAATACGCGCAATATTTATCGCTGGCCCCTTGCGCATCGGGTGCGGACATCGGCATTCCGCAGGCCTGGCAAAACCGTTCGTGCTGTGTCATAGAGCGCTCCTCCTGTCGTTGAGTTGTCTACTAAACATACAGAATTTGCGCCTGGCGTTTAGCGTTTCAGATCAATAGATCCTGCCGTAACCGTTCTGGTGGATCTTCTGCCGGGGCGTGCGGGAGGGATAACGGACAACTTACTCCGTATCGCGCAGCTATCGCCTCCCTTATTTCTTATTGATGCAATGGTTGATCGCAGGCCGCGAGGATGGATTCATGCATCGCTTCGGAAAGTGTTGGATGCGCAAAGATCATCGACAGGAGACTTTCATCTGTGGCCTCCAGGTGACGGGCGATGCCAAACCCCTGGATCAGTTCCGTGACCTGTGCGCCAACCATATGCGCGCCCAGCAACTCGCCGGTTTCAGCATCGAAAATCGTCTTCACAAAACCCTCTGTCTCGCCGCTGGCCAGCGCCTTACCATTATTCTGCCAGGAGAACTTACCGATCCTGACGGGCCGTCCCCTGGCCAGGGCCGTCGATTCCGTCAGGCCCAGACTGGCAACCTGGGGCCGGGCATACGTGCAACCGGGCACATAGTCGCGATCAAGCGGGCGGGCGCCTTCGACACCAGCCAGTGTCTCAACGCAGATCACGCCTTCGTGGCTGGCCTTGTGCGCCAGGCACGGCGGGCCGGCTACATCGCCGATGGCATACAGCCCGAATACGTTAGTGCGACAAGCCGCGTCCGTCTTGATAAAACCGCGGTCTAACTCGACGCCCAGCGTTTCCAGCCCCAGATCTTCAATATTCGGCTGTACGCCGACCGCCAGCAGCACACGTTCGACGTCCTGAGAATATTCGGCGCCGGTGTTTTTCATGGTGCAGCGCACCCCGGTCCCGGTGAGCTGTACTTGCGTCACCAGGGTCTGGGTATGGACCTGAATACCGCGTTTTTCGAATGACTTACGCACTGCTGCAGACACCTCGGCATCTTCCACTGGCAAAATCTGCGACGCCAGCTCGACCAGCGTCACTTTACAGCCCAGATCGTTATAAAGGCTGGCGAACTCGACGCCAATCGCCCCTGAACCGATGATTAATAGCGACCTGGGCAATAGCTTCGGCCGCAGCGCCTCGAAATAGGTCCAGATATATTCGCCATCTGGCGCGATGCCTGGTAATGCGCGTGGTCGGGCGCCCGTGGCCAGGATCACGTGATCGGCCCGGTAATCGCGCATCTCCCCCCGGGCATCCTCGACCGTTATTTGCCCCTTGCCGCGCAGCCGCGCGGTGCCATCAATCACCTGCACGCCATTTTTCTTCAACAGGTACGCCACCCCGCCGGTGAGCTGTTGCGATACGGTACGGCTAAACTGCACCAGTTTCTGCAGATCGATGTTCACCTCACCCACGCTGATGCCCAGCTGACTGGCATGGGTGATACTGTGCGCGACCTCAGCGCCATGCAACAGCGCCTTGGTTGGAATGCATCCCCAGTTCAGGCAGATGCCGCCCAGATGTTGTTTCTCCACTAATGCGGTACGAAGCCCTAGCTGGCCGGCACGGATGGCGGCCACATATCCCCCAGGACCACCGCCGATGATCAGCACATCGTATTTATCGTGCATAGCTCGTCTCCTGGATAAACATCAAGGTTGGGGTTTCCGTCAGTCGCCTGAGTTCCCGGAGAAAAGCCGCACCTGCCGCGCCATCGATAACCCGGTGATCGCAGGATAGCGATACCGTCATTTGCTGGCGCGCGACGATTTGCCCGTCGCGTACTACCGCCCGCATTTCGCCGGCGCCAATGGCGAGGATTGCGCTTTGCGGTGGATTGATGATGGCGTCAAACTGCCGGACGCCAAGCATCCCCAGATTTGACACGCTAAAGGTCCCCCCCTGGAACTCTTCCGGCTTCAGCGTGCCCGCTTTGGCCCTGGTCACCAGCGAGTGAATTTCGTTCGATATGTCGCTAATTGATTTCCGGTTCGCCGAGCGAACAATAGGGGTAATTAGCCCGGCAGGCAGCGCAACGGCCACTGAAATGTCGGCATCCGCAAAGCGGCGGATACTTTGTGTCGCTTCATCAAACTGAATGTTGACGTCAGGCACGGCCACCAGCGCCAGGGCGCAGGCCTTCACCAGCAGGTCATTAACCGAAATCTTGACGCCGGGTACTTCGCGGTTAATTTCCTGACGTAGCGCTAACAGTCGTTCCAGATCGAGATCGACGCTCAAACGGAAATGGGGAGACTGTTGCTTGGACGTTTGCAGGCGAGAGGCGATAGCCCGGCGCATACCGGACATGGGGATGCTTTCATAGGGTACCGGGGTACTCTCCTGTACCGGGCTGGTCTGCGGGTGCTCGTCGAGTAACAACGCCGCGGCCAGCACATCATCGCGACTCACCCGGCCGCGTGAACCGCTGCTTCGGCAGTCATGCAAGTTGATACCCAGTTTACCGGCCAGACGGCGCGCCAGCGGGGTGGCCGATACCTGGCTGTCATCGGCATGCGAGCGGGGCGCTTTGCTGCGACGAACGGGAGGCGTCGGGGAGGCCAGGCGACCGCCGGCGGCAAGGATCGCGCTTTCCAGATCTGAAACAGAGATACGATCCCCGCGCCCGCTGCCGCGGACTTTTTTCAGGTCGACACCCCAGCGGGCAGAGAGTCGTAACGCATGGGGCGTGGCATTAACCTGAGTCACATCGGTCACGCCTTGCAGACTGACGGGGATGTCGGTTTGCCCAACGGGGGGCTCGGGGCTGTTGGATGGCGGCGAAACAACGGAAGGTGGCTTAGCGCCTGCCTGTGCCGCTACGTCCGGCGCGGCAGCCTCCGTGCCAGGGGCTGCGGATTTCGCCGTAGCCAGAGTGGCAGCGAATTCGTCCAGTTCAGCATCGCTGACCGAAGCGTCAGCCGCCAGGGCCAGCACGGCGCCTACCTGAAGCGTCTCACCCTCTCGGGCGAGTATCCGACGTAACGTACCGGCAAAGGGGGCCTCCAGCACATTGACGATTTTACTGGTTTCAATCTCACAGATTTCCTGCCCTGGGGTGAAGCTGTCACCCTCCTGGATTGCCCACCGAGCGAGCAAGCCTTCTTCCATGGAAAGCCCCCACTTTGGCATTTCAAGCGTCTTGATTTCGCTCATAGGTTAATCCTCCAGCACTTGACGGACGGCGGCTTCGATACGTTCTACGCCAGGGATCCAGAGTTTTTCGAGAGCAGGGGAGAACGGGACCGGCGTGTGTGGCGGCGTCACCAGCAGAACGGGCGCTTTGAGGAAATGGAATGCCTGGGACGCGATCAGCGCCGCGACATCATGAGCAAAACCGAAGCGTGCCGCGGATTCGTCGACAATCACTACCCGCCCCGTGGACGCCACCGATTCCAGAATCCCCTCCTCATCCAGCGGCGAAATGGTCCGCGGGTCGACCACCTCGACCGAGATCCCCTCTCTGGCCAGTTTGTCCGCCACCTGATTGGCTTTATGCACCATTGCCGACAACGCAATGATGGTGACGTCTTCTCCTTCGCGGGTATAGTTGGCTACACCTAGCGGGAGGGTATAGCTCTCGTCCGGTACCTCGCCTTTGAGGTCGTACAGCATTTTATGCTCGCAGAAAACCACCGGGTCGTCGTCGCGAATTGACTGGATTAACAGACCTTTGACGTCATAAGGCGTCGAGGGCACCACCACCTTCAGCCCTGGCGTGGTGGCAAAGATATTATAGGGTGACTGTGAATGCTGGGCCGCGGCGGAAAACCCCGCGCCGATCATCCCTCGCATCACCAGCGGGGCTCTGGCTTTGCCACCAAACATGTAGCGGAACTTAGCCGCCTGGTTGTACAGCGCATCGTGACTCACGCCAAAAAAATCCATGAACATCAATTCCGCGACCGGCCGCAGACCCGTCGCTGCGGCGCCGGCCGCCATTCCGATGATGGCCGACTCGGTAATGGGCGTGTCGATCACCCGATCGGAGCCGAACTGCGTCCACAGCCCTTTAGTGACGCCGAGCACACCGCCAAAAGCTTCTATCTTCGCCTCTTCGGGCGCATTTCCGCCATGACCGCCACGCAAATCTTCACCGATGAGCACCACGCGTTCATCGCGTTCCATTTCCTGAGCCAGGGCTTCCTTGACCGCTTCACGATAGGTTTTAATCGCCATAGTTATCACCCTCAGTATGAGACATAAACGTCTGTCAGCAGGTCTTCCGGAGCCGGATAGGCAGCGGCGCGGGCCTTCAATACCGCATCGTTGACAAGGGCTTCTACTTCCTCGTCAATCGCCGCCAGTTCTTCCTGGGTGATATGCTGTTTGACCTTAGCGGTGAAAATCTTCAGCGGATCATGTTGTTCACGCAGGCGTTGCACTTCACCTTCCGCGCGGTATAGCGCGGGATCCCCCTCAAAATGACCGTGCCAGCGGAAGGCTTTGGCCTCAATGACGCTTGGGCCACCGCCTTCTCGCGCACGTTTGACCGCCTCTGAAGTTGCCTCATAAACGGCAAAGAAATCGGTGCCGTCAACGGTCACTGCCGGCAGGCCGAAGCCAGCGGCGCGTCGGGCGATATCACGCCCACCCACGGCGTAGTCATGACCGGTCCCTTCGCCGTAACCGTTGTTTTCGAAAATAAAGACGGCCGGAAGCTGGAGCACGACGGCCATATTGATGGCTTCAAAGACCAGGCCCTGATTAGAACCCCCATCGCCCGTAAAAGAGACACCGACGTTGCCGGTTTTTAGCGTCTTTGCCGTTAGCGCGGCGCCGATGGCCAGGGGAGGGGCTCCCCCAACGATAGCGTTCGCTCCCAGCATTCCTTTCGACAGATCGGCAATGTGCATCGACCCACCCTTACCGCGACATAACCCGCTGTCCTTACCGAATATTTCGGCCATCATGCCGTGAATGTCGCACCCTTTAGCAATACAGTGGCCATGTCCACGGTGTGTTGAACCAATAAAATCTGCGCTCGTTAAATTTTCGCAGACCCCCACCGCGATGGCCTCCTCACCGGTGTAAAGGTGAATGAAGCCGGGAATATCACCGCTGGTATTTTCCTGATGCAACCGCTCTTCAAAGGTCCTGATCTCCCGCATCTTGCGGTAAGCCTGCAATAACGCCTGTTTGCTGAGCATGATTTAATTCTCCTCAATAAAGGTCACCCAGGCGGGGCCAACAGACAGGGCGGATAACCCTGGCCACACCCATGCAATGAATCTACGAGCGGTTAAAGGGAGTGCGAAGCCACCTTCATGGGGGGGTAGGTGGGGGTTTTCATGCTTGAGGTCAAACTTTCTAAATTTTGTGTAGCTATAAAGTTTGGCGGCCCCATGTCATCCCGGGGGCTGGCGTACAATTGAAAAAAAACAAAGCGAGTAGATAACCACGGATGAAGCCATCGGATTTTGAAAGTCGCCAATCACCATCACTGGTCTCCGGGCCATTGCGGCTGACGCGAGGCTTGCCGCTAATCCTGACCAAATTCGTCCCGCCTCGCTCCTCGATACAATTGCTGGAGCGCCCCCGGCTTCTTCAGCTTCTCAATCCCGTTCAGCAGTGCCGGCTGGGCGTCGTTTGCGCCGGCGCTGGATTTGGCAAAACCACGCTGTTGGCGCAATGGCATCAGCAGATGGTCGCCCGGGGGGAACGTATCGCCTGGCTGAGCCTCGATGAGGATGATGATGACGTATGGCAGTTTATTCCTTACCTGCTACAAGCATTGCGTCCACTCTATGCTGACTGGGACGCCGATTTCTGGCGTGATATGGAAGAACAAAAGCTCCCCAGCTCCGAGCAGCTGCTGGCCGGGCTCATTAACCAGCTACACTACTGCCCGCATGACATATACCTGATTATCGACGACTTTCACGTGATTAACGATCGTGGGGTCTATGAAGCGCTGGGGTATTTACTCAAGCATGCGCCTGCCGCCTTGCATCTGATCATTGGCAGCCGTTTCCACCCCAATCTTGCGCTGAGCCAGCTGCAGGCCCAGGACCAACTGGTGGAAATCTATGATCGAGACCTGCAATTCACGCTCGAAGAAACGAAACACTATTTTAGCCGCACGGTTGCGCTACCCCTCAGCAACCACCATGCACAGCGGCTACAGTCCGCGACAGAGGGCTGGATCGCAGGGATGAAGATCGCTTCTTTGTCCGCAGAATTACAGCATGATCCCGAGCATCTGTTGCGCAATATGCATGGAGGAACACGGTCCATTGCCCGCTATCTTAAAGAGGTGGTCCTGGACCCGCTGCCGGAAGAGGTGCTTGATTTCCTGGTGAAAACGTCCTTCCTCAGTCGGTTAAATGCCGAACTATGCAATGCAGTGACAGGACGAGATGACAGCCAAGCAATGCTGGCATGGATTGAGCGACACAACCTTTTTTTGTCAGCCCTTGACGAACAAGGCTACTGGTTCCGCTACCATCCTCTGTTGCAGGAAAATCTTCGGACCATGCTGCAGCAGAACAACGCTATTAACCGCAAACAGCTACATGAATTAGCCAGTCATTGGTTCGTCGAACAGAAGCTGTGGTCTGAGGCGGTACGCCATGCGCTCAGCGCAGGCAAGCCGGTGCATAGCCCCGGGCAGGACGGCGCAAGCGCTCAGTCACTGGCGGAAGAAGGGGATATCGATACCCTGATCTCATGGATGCATCATTTACCGCCCAGCACCGATCCTGCGCGCATTGACCTGCAAATTAATCTGGCCTGGGCACTGGCGCATTATTTCCACTTTGATGAGTCGAGGCAGCTGCTTGATAACCTCGATCAGATGGTGCTTCATCACCGTGATGATTTAACCCGCAGCACCTGGTGTAAATTGCGCGTTGTGCGGGCAATTTGCGAAGCCTTTGCTGAAAACATCCCGGAGAGTCTGGCTATTGTTCAGCCGTTGCTGGCCGAAGTGCCCTGCGGCGACACCTGGGTAGATGGTCTGATATGCAATATTCTCAGCTATTGCCATGTTGTTAACCAGCGCTATCACGACGCGCTGGAGGTTCAACAGCATATGCCCTCTCCGGAAAGTCCTTTAGATAATCTGTTTGTCTCGGTTTATCGCGCGTTTATCATTGCCCAGTGCCATCTTTGTCAGGGCGATCTGGGAAAAGCCGGGTGGTACGCAGAGAAAACGTTGCGCCAGGCTGAATGCTATACCGGCACCCAGTCGACCAGTGGCGCGACGCTGGCGCCGCTGCTGGCGGAGATAGCCTATGAATGTCAGAGGGGTGACTCGCCCGAGCATCTGTTAGCCGACCGGCTCGAATTCATCGACCGGTTCAGTCCACCCGACGCGCTGAGTCGTTGCTATACCTATCTCGCGCGTCAGGCCTTAGATAGCGATATGCCCTATGAGGCCGAGCGATTGCTGGAGCATGCGCAGCGCCTTGCGGTGTCTCGCGGCTGGCAACGGCTCCAGGCCATGTTGTTAGCCGAGCAGGTGAGGGTGCGACTGCAGCGCGGCAATTTCACCGGCGCAGAGCAACTGCAACGGCAGCTTGAACAAATGGCCGCCAGCTTCAGAATGGATGCCGAACATCCCTGCCAACGCGCCATTGTTATGTCTGCATCCCTTAGCCGCAGCCGGCTTCTTCTCGCCAGCGGCCAGGCGCCGCAAGCCTGCATTTTACTGGCTGAGATGGTCTCCGATCAGGAAAGCCGGGGGGACAGGTTAACCGCAGCGCGTCTGCGTACGCTCTGGTCATTAGCCTTGTGGAACAGCGGCAAAACTGCCGCTGCGCGCATGACATTTCAGCCTGTGCTGCAGCTGGCTGAACAACAGCATCTCAAGGGCCTCTTTCTTGACGCTGGCGATACATTGCAACCTTTGCTTATCGGTATGAATGATTTCTCTTCGGCTTGTACAGAGAAAGGGGGAGTGCAAGGTCCCTGGGCAGACAAGCGCGCGCCTGCAGACAGAACACCGTTTAATAGTGGAAGCCCCGATATTCATGGGGAACTCAGCGAGCGAGAGTTTCAGATATTACAGCTGATCGCTGAAGGTCAGATGAACAAAGAAATCGCCCGCTCCCTCGCTATTTCTGCCGAGACGGTCAAATGGCACATCAAAAACATCTACGCGAAGCTTAAAGTGAATAGCCGCACTCAAGCGATGAGCCGGGCGCTGGAGATGAAATTACTGGATTAACGGTTTGAACAGGATGGCCTGGACGCAAAATATTATTAAGGCGAGCCACTTTCTTAACGGGGCTATGAGCCATGGATAATCGAGGTACTTGTAAGTCCATGGGGGCAGTCCATAGCGTAATAGTCATAGCTATGATTCACATATCTTAATAACCAGGGGTAATTTTGTGGCTTCTTCCAGGCTAACCCTAAGGAATTTAAGATTAAAACCGGCAAACAGGTTGTCGAAGTTGGCCATTTTGTTTCCAGTGTTGCAACACGTCTCGGTATCACTACCCACAGTCTTTATGTAGTGGTCAGTAAAATTTGGCCACGAGTTTAGAGTTTTTCCAGAACGATCGTTCTGATTCATTCGGCGGCAAGTCATTATTACATTGATGGAATTTGAGTTGGCTGTAATATTCCGTGATGTTGTTCGCTATTGCTGCGCTAAAACTAGCGTATCCATTATCTGGCCCCTCTGTTTTGAGTGGCTTGATATAGAGTAAAGGAACAAAATACTTAAAAATGGCAATAAAAAGTATAAATCACTTCACTGATTCTGGAGGCTATTTGAGCAATGCACTCAAAGGTAAAAGTGAGTTTTAAGATGAAAAAACTGAAATATATTAAAATGTAATCTAGATTAGAGGATGATAATCATGGCTAAGACATCGGCGGTATCGCCAGAACAGGCTAAACAAATCGAGGCGGCATTGCGTCAGCGTAGCGCGGTTGCAGCAGATGCCTAGAAGCTAAACCTACAACTGGCGTTACCAATCAGTGACCTACTGTCGGTTAGATACGATGATGTACAAGGGAAGTTCCTAAGACTCAAAGAGGGGAAAACAGGCAAGCAGCGTGAGTTAGTTTTGAACACTGAGGCGCTAAAGGTGCTCAAACGTCGCCGGAAACAGAATCCAGAAGATGCCTTTGTATTCCAGTCAAAATCCAATCGAGTGAAAGGCCTGGAGCCTAAACCAGTATCAAGGGTATTCGTAGCTCAAGCCATAAAAGAGGCATCACAAGGGATTGTAGAGACGGGGATTAGCGTTGCCACCCACTCAGCCAGAAAAACCCGTGCTCGTGCTCTGTTGAAAGCAGGAACGCTTATTGAGGTCATCTCTCGGATGCTTAACCACAGTAGCCCAGCAGTTACTATGACCTACTTGGATATCACACAAGACGAAGTGAATCAGACCTATCAGATGGTGATCTAAGTTCCTCACAGATAATGCGAGCCAATTGTTAACTATATGTTGCATACCTCTGCCAAACAGGACTGAGGTCAGCCCCTGCGCTTATGGTGATTGCGCGGCATGAAGCCGCTTAATTAGTACAACCGATGAAGAAATCAGCATTCGATCAAATTTACATATTTTTTTCAATCTTGTTGAAATCTTCTCCAGGCCTTATGCGACGTGGACTTGCGGGTTATTACCCTTCCGCAACCTCAATTTAACGTCAAAATCAACCCTTGTACTCAAAAGATTCCTTAATAAAATATAGCTTATGTAGTAGGTAGTCATGATCATGCCACTACATGTAGTACCCTTGCCTAAATTGCAGGCATAAAAAACCGGGTTCATTTACACAAACCCGGTCCTGAAGCATAACCACCATGAGTTTGCAGACTCATAACGATTGTTAGCCCCATCATCATTCCTGACGGCTTGATTGTGCCAGGCTTGGTTGGTTGTGTAAACCATAAGTTTTTACGCAAAAGGAATTACCATGCTTATTCAGAAAAAACGTATTAGAAATATCGATAACTACATTACCACATTTGATGGTAGGGATGTTTTTATCGCACATGCATTACCTAGCCAGCAGAAGGGAGAATCGATTGGGTTTACTGCAAATCAATCTCTAGGTGAAGAAGTTCTCCCTCACATCGTTGGAGCTGTAACTCGTTTCAATGCGAATGGTAAATCAGTGCCGGACAAAACTTTGCCTAAAGAAACTGCTTACCGCCAAGTTTCATGGACATGGAAAAAATGGGTTGGCAGGGGCCAAACTGAAGAAGTCACTGAAACGAGGGAAATCGAGTATCAGCGTTACCAGAGAGTTTTCACTCCACCTCATGGCGTCGAATTGAAAATTGTTGAGAATCTAAACGGGGAAAAGTTAGTAATATCTCCTAAATTGACTTTGACAGATGAAAAAAAGGATCTTGTAACACATTGCGTTAACTTGTTTTTAGAGTTATTTGGTCTTTGCGAAGTGGTTGACGAGGAACTCAATACTATTGTCACCACTCAGTCTATAAAGCTGAACTGGAGCCTCCTTCCTCAAGGGCAATATCCTTGGAGTACAATAGGCCCTCAGATAATGTCAGCAATCAAACCTCGAGGAAAAGGAAATTCTGCTGTAGTCGAGGGTAGACTTCAACTCATTAACAGCAAACAACCTGATTTTGTCGCTGTAGGAAAGGCTGGCTTTCAAGGTTACGTGATTTTTGGATTCCCCAACCACAATACCTATGT
Source organism: Klebsiella sp. TF21-TM (assembly GCF_019753495.1). NCBI lineage: Bacteria > Pseudomonadati > Pseudomonadota > Gammaproteobacteria > Enterobacterales > Enterobacteriaceae > Klebsiella > Klebsiella sp. TF21-TM. The sequence goes on from NZ_JAIJYL010000028.1 coordinate 63,264, forward strand.
ATTAGAAAGTTCACAGTGTAACAATGCAACCTACATTTTTGACAATGATTGGCAACATTTATCGCAATTAACTAAAGCTGAGATTTTAGATGGAAATTTGCATCATGCCAGAGTAATTCACCGTAGAAACTGGACTGCCGAAATTCTCAGATACTTACCTTAACTCTTTTATCGCGGGAGGTATACCTCCCGCATAAGACCAATTGCAATAAAATGTGGAACGCCAAAGAGGAGAAAGACCTTGCTAGCGGTATAAAGACATATCGCATACGCAGAAGTCCCAAAAGGGTACCACTGCCCGAGTGTGAAGACGTTTATTGATGGCTAAAGTCGAACTTTAAAGGACTCTGCAATCAAACTTTATATTCGTAATTCCTGCTCTTTGAATTGCAGCATAAGCAACATCAGTTAAATTGTTTCTTTCTCCACCCCTTTCTCTCGCAGGAATGAGCCAAGAGATATTTTCTAATGAAGAGATGCCGTAGTAAATATCAAGAATATGAAACTCGCTATCTAACTCAAATGAGTTGCTTTTAGTTTCACCATTAAGATCGTAACTATAATGTACTTTTATTGTCATCCTTCTTATCTCCTAGCTGTATGAGTAGTCAAAGGTAGTGTAAGTATCCCGGTAAAGCGGACCATTCACATTTAGAGATCTTCCTGCATACTGATTATGTTCCTGGAGGAGA